>CAZAGT010000189.1:0-9509 GCA_964484515.1 uncultured Desulfobacteraceae bacterium
GTATGAAACTTAGCTTTACCGGCGCCACCAGGATGTCCCCCACCGAAGTGCGGGGTGCCTCACCGCGACCGTTTTTCTCCGGTTTCCGCGACTACATCGTGGGACAGCTCCTGCGCCAGTTCAACCCATAAAACATCGTTTAGTTTCATCAACTGATTTCGCAGGTGATCGATGGGCCGTTTGCTATGCACGGACACCCGAACCGTGAGTGTTCGCCTGTCTGAGCTTGCCTCCATGTTCAGAGACCGCAGCTCGAACTGCCGATGCCTGACGACCCTTAATAGACGCTCCAGGGCGGCCGGCCGGGCCTCCGCTTGGAGATAAACCGTGTAGTTCATGCCGTTTCCTCCAGCAATTCATCGTTTGCGGCACCCGGTGGTACCAGGGGCCATACGTTCTTTTCGGGTTCGATGGTTACGTGCAGGAGATATGCTTCCTTGGTCCTGAGCAGATCTTCGAGGGCCGGTAATACATCAGGCATACGGTCAACATGCCGCCCTCGGATCTGAAATACCTGGGCGAGTTCGACAAAATCTGGGTTGTCGGATAAGTCGGTTTCACTGTAGCGTCCATCGAAGAACAGCTCTTGCCATTGCCTGACCATCCCAAGCCGCTGGTTGTCCATGACAATGATCTTGATCGGCAAGTTGTATCGTTTGATCGTGGCGAGCTCTTGGACGTTCATCATGAACGAGCCATCGCCACTGATATTGATGACGGGGGCTTGAGGTCGGGCCATCTGTGCACCAACGGCGGTGGGCAGGCCGAACCCCATGGCACCTAACCCGCCACTGCTCAAGTGGTTTGTGGGCCGATCAAAGATCATGTGCTGAGCAACCCACATCTGGTGCTGGCCAACATCCGTGCAGACAATCGTCTCCTTGTCCATCGTTTCAGAAAGCAGCCTCAAGAAGGAGGGAGCGTGGATCGATTCCCCTTCCTGTGTATAGGCCCAGGCGTGGCGGCTCTTAAGGTCGCTGCATTCGCCGCGCCACGCCGAGATATCCAGCATCCTCCCCAGACGCGGCAAGCTGTCGCCAAGACTACCCAGCAGGCCCACATCCGCCTTGCGGCGCTTATTGACTTCAGCAGCGTCAACGTCCAAGTGAATGATCTTGGCGTTCGGCGCAAAGGCGCCGAGCCTGCCGGTCACGCGGTCGTCAAATCTGGCGCCGATGCAGATCAGGAGATCGGCCCCCTGGACCGCCCTGTTCGCGGCCGGGTTTCCGTGCATACCGAGAAACCCCAAAAAGTAAGGATCGTCCGGCGAGACGGTCCCGATCCCCTTCAGCGTCGTGACACTGGGCATCTGGGTTTTGTCTAGAAAAGACCGCAGTTGCTCGACCGCCCCCGCTAGGGTGACGCCCCCGCCAACATAAGCAACCGGCCTTTCAGCACTGGTAAGCAATACCCGCGCTGCCTGCAACAGGCCGAGATCCAGAGTCTCTTTGTCCTCAGCGATCTTGAGGGCCGGTTTGAAGTCCGCCTCCGCCAATTGAATATCCTTCGGGATATCGACGAGCACCGGACCCGGCCGCCCGTCAGTGGCAACCTGGAAGGCCTCCTGAAGGATTCCGTTCACGTCATCAGGGGTGGTGATGAGGTAGCTGTGTTTAGTGACACTCAACGAAAGGCCCAAGGCATCCACTTCCTGGAAGGCATCGGTGCCGATGTCGGTTGTAGGTGCCTGGCCGGTGATGGCTACGACGGGAACGGAATCGAGGAGGGCGTCGGCGAGTCCGGTAAGGAGATTGGTCACGCCAGGCCCCGAGGTGGCCAGACAGACTCCAGGCTTGCCGCTTGCACGGGCGTAACCACCGGCTGCAAAGGCCGCCCCCTGTTCATGCCGGCACAGCACGTGTCGCAGATCACTACCGTGAAGGGCGTCGTAAATCGGCATGATCGAACCCCCCGGGTATCCAAAAACGGTCTCTACCTGTTGTTGTCGGAGTATTCTAATAATCAGGTCCGCCACTCTCATGATATTGGCTCCTTTGGATCACGTAAGACTCTTGGTCTGTGACGTCTACTCGACGTGTGAAGATGCTTCCAGGTCCCCGGAGGATGGTCTCTGGATAGCGCGCAACCGGCCTGACTCCCAACGTCGCTTGATGCACCCGTGTTGACAATCTCTGGCCCATAGGCGCAGATGATTCTTTTCACCGGAGCCTCTTGGCCCCGCACCACCGAACGAGCCCTAATACTATTTGGCGCAGTTTCACATAGCACTCAGGAGGTGGTTGCCGGTCGTAAGAGATTATCCTCCGTAGGGACCGTTAAGAGAACCTGGTTGCGACCGCCACAAAAAACCCCCGAACCTTGCGGCGCGGGGGTCGTGGTGTCAAAGGGATCGGAACTAAACCGACGGTCCCCCCCGCGGCGATCGGATAATAATAATCGCCCCGTAATTGGGAATCGTAATTCCGGCTATGTTCCGTCGCATGGTTTTCATGGATAGCACGAATTGCGTTGATGACTCGATTTATGCTTTTAAAGACGACACGATAAACTAACGGATCGAAGCGCGCTTGTCAATTCATTTTCCAACAAAATGCTGTTGTTCCTATTCTGGCTCTTCGTTTGAAAGTAGGTTTCTTTTGTGACCAAAAGAACAAAGAAGATGTCCAAATACGCGTCACTTCGGCTTTCGCCGTAGTGACAAGAAGGGCAAATCTCAGATCTCCTCATGGAACACCTGGTTTCATATTCGATCAACCTGACCGGTCCCATGGCCTGCGGCGACGTAGAAAACTACTCATCCGCCTCGACGTCCACGAAGCGAAGATCAAAGTCGGGTCCGATTGCCGGCAAGGCGTTTGCCAGCAAATCGATGGTGGCTTGAATGTCATGCATCGAGACAACTTCAATCGGTCCGTGCGTGTAGCGCGAGGGGATCTTGACGGTGATCGAAGGCACTCCGTCGCCTGCAAATTGGACCGCGGCCGCATCCGAGGTAATGTTGGGCATACTCCCTTCAATCTGATAAGGGATCTTGTTTTTCTGGGCCACTTCACCCAGGAATCCAACCAGGCGCGGATGGCCGAAGAGACCTGCGCCGGTGCGAAAGCTCTGGTCGCTGACGGAGAGTCCGGGTCCGCTCCGAAGCGATCCGGCTGCCTCAGAGAACGTCGTCGACGGCATGGGTGAGCCTCCGCTTGGATCACCCGCCTGGGAGATGGTGGCATCGATCCCGATACATATGTCCGGTCTAATCCGATCACCGGCCTGGCGAGCGCCCCGTAACCCCACCTCCTCCTGTACCGCGGCCACAAAGACAAGGGTCGCTGCCGGCTTCTTTCCCGTTGCTTTGACTCGTTTCAGTACTTCAACGAGAACCAGGCATCCGACCTTGTCGTCCAGCGAGCGACCGGTCACGAGGCCGGTTGACGCATCGCCCAGCCACGCGAGGTCACGGTCGAAGGTCACCTGTTGGCCGGGTGCGATACCCATCGCCGTTGCCTCCGCAAGGGAGGACGCGCCCACGTCGATGAAGAGTGCATCCGTCCCCGGCACAGCGGTTCCAAGCGGGGTGTTGTAGGCCAGGTGGCCGGGTTTGCTGGCGACAACGCCGATTCGAGGGCCTTGCGGGGTCATGACGAAAACCCGTTGGGCATAGATGAGATTCGGGGGCACTGATCCGATGCTGTCGAAGCGGACAAAGCCGGACTCTTCAATCCAGCTCGTGATCATGCCGACGGAGTCGCTATGGGCCGGGAGCATGATTTGAAAGCTCTCCGAGGACCCGATGAGGTACACGTAGAGATTGCCGAAATAGTCTATTTCGATTCGGTCCGCAAAGGCCTTGAATTCCCCGTGGAGCCTTTTCACGATCGCTTGTTCAAAACCCGAGGTTGAAGGGGGCTCCGTCAGGTCCTTCAGTCTGCGGAAAAGCTCTGCAAAATCACTCATGATAGAATCCTCTTCTTATTCGCATTGCTGTTTATAGGGATCTGCCGTCGTTGGACCTGAGGTTCCTTTTAAAGACTTTCCCTCCTTTTCTCAAGCTTCATCTGGCGCGGTTTTGCAGGGTACCCCTATAGGGAGACTTTTCGCCAGGGACTTGCCTTCACGTATTGATTTTGTCAGGCCAGGGGGGTAGTTTTAAGGACCCAAGGCAAAAAGAATCACATCGTGGAGGCTTCCTGGTTGCCGTGCTAGAACCGGTTCAAAAGAATAGCATTGGATGCTGTTCGAGACGAACATGGTGCCTCATCCAATGGCTGAAAGCGAAAAATCCCAACAATGGATACGATGAAGATCGGTAGAAACAACAGGACTGTATTGGTGGGCCTGAGCGGCGGCGTAGATTCAGCCGTTGCCGCTGCTCTCCTGAAAGAGAAGGGATACGATGCCATCGGGATTACTATGAAGGTCTATGACGGCTCCGTTTCCTTCAACGAGGGTGCCAAACACGCCTGCTTCGGCCCTGGGGAAGAGGAAGATATCGAGAGTGCCGCAGCCGTCTGTCAGGTGCTGGGAATCCCCTTCCATGTCATCGACCTGCGAGCAGAGTATCGGGCCCACGTCCTAGAGTACTTCAGGAGCGAATACCTCTCCGGGCGGACACCGAACCCATGCATCGTGTGTAATCAGCGCCTCAAGTTCGGATTCCTACGGGAGAAGGCAAATGAAGCGGGCATCGATTTCGACTTCTTTGCGACCGGCCACTACGCCCGCATCGAGAACATGGGCGGACGGTGGTTACTCAAAAGGGCGGTAGATCGGGCCAAGGACCAATCCTATTTCCTGCATGCCCTGACTCCCGATCAGCTCTGCCAGACGTTGCTCCCTCTCGGAGAGTACACAAAGTCTGAGGTCCGCGCCCTGGCGCGGTCGCGGGGCTTTCAAAACGCGGACCGTGCGGAAAGCCAAGATTTCATGCCGGACGGGGACTATGCTCCACTTTTCGACAAAGAAGATATCCAGGAAGGCGACATCGTTGACGAAGCTGGTAATGTCCTCGGAAGACATCGCGGCATTGTCCACTACACCGTTGGACAACGCAAGGGTCTCGGAATCGCCGCAGCTGAGCCACTCTATGTGATAGGGATCGATGCAAAACACCATCGGATTGTGGTCGGCAACAAGCAGAGGGTCTTCGCACGCGGCCTGGTCGTCACGGATCTGAACCTGATTGCGGTCGAGAGACTTGATCGACCCTACGACCTGGACGTGAAAATAAGGCTGAATCACAAAGGAGCGGCGGCCACGGCCTCTCCGCTGGATAACGGGAAAGTCGAGATCCTTTTCCGGGAGCCTCAACTGGCGGTGACACCCGGACAGAGTGCGGTCCTCTACGCCGAGGACACCGTGGTCGGGGGCGGTGTTATCGAGCGTGCGATTCAAGATTAGGCAGAGGCTGTCGGAAAACGGCTATCTTCCGTTCGACATGCCGTTCAAGAGGCTCACGGTCCTGAGCAGAGTCGAAGGACTCACAACCCTGAGCAATGCCGAAGGGCTGGATTACCCTCATCCCTCGTCACTGCGGCGTGTGCAAGAGGCAGGAGGTCCGAGGTAAGGGAAGATAAGACTCTTTAGATGCTTTCCTGTATGCCTCCAACCTCCAACCCGACACCTTGGGATCTTGAGCCCATTGCACCGGATTTATTCCCGATGAGGACGGCGAAAAAGAGCCCTTTACTAGACGTGCCGCCTTAGGGTTCGTTTTCGGGTGCAAAGCCTCTTCGGAGGGTGTTTTCCGTGGTGCAGCGCGGCTCCATGAACTGGAGGAGGTAGTCGGGGCCTCCGGCCTTGGATCCGATCCCCGACAGCTTGAAACCGCCGAAGGGTTGGCGACCGACCAGGGCACCGGTGATGCCTCGATTGATGTAGAGGTTTCCCACCCGAAACTCTTCCATGACCCGTTGAATATTCAAGGGGCTTCGGGAGTAGAAACCACCGGTGAGGGCATAGGGAACAGCATTGGCCACTTGGAGTGCCTCCTCGATATCCTTCACCTTGATAACCGTCAATACAGGGCCGAAGATCTCTTCCTGGGCCAGGGGAGAGGTGGCTTCGATCTGGTCGAAAACTGCAAGCGGAGCGAAAGAACCGGTTTTCGGCCCTTCCTTGAGCAGCAGCAGGCGCCCTCCCTTTTTTCCAAGTTCGACATACCCCATGACCTTCTCCCTGGCCTGCTGGCTGATAACCGGACCGATATCGGTATCCGGATCCGATGGGTCTCCGATCTTGAGGGCGTCCGCCGCGGGGATAAGACGAGCCAAGAAACGATCGTAGTTTTCGGCCAAGACGATGACTCGCGAGCAGGCCGAGCACTTCTGCCCCTGATAGCCGAACGCCGATTTCAGAATACCGCTCACGGCCTCATCCAGATCGGCGTCCGCGTCGACGATGACGGCGTTTTTGCCCCCCATCTCGGCGATCACCCTCTTGATGTGATCCTGCCCGGGTCCCATTTCAGCTCCCTGACGAAGAATACTCAGGCCCACCTCGCGGGAACCGGTGAAAGCGATAATACTGACGTGGGGATGAGCCACAAGGATCCGGCCCACGCTCGTGCCCGGACCGGCAAGATAGGCCAGTACCCCGGGAGGGAGTCCAGCTTCGTTGAAGAGCTGTGCCACGTTTGCACCCACGGCGGCAGACAAGACGGATGGTTTGTAGAGGACACAATTGCCTGAGACGAGGGCTGCCGCGACCATCCCCATGGAGATGGCCAGGGGAAAATTCCAGGGCGCGATCACGGCGGCCAATCCCCGCGGCTGGTAGAAATACCGATTCACCTCTCCCGGTGGAGAATGGAGTTGCCGAGACCTACCGAGCTTAATCATTTCTTGAGCATAGTAGGTGAGAAAATCGATGGCCTCAGCGACATCGGCATCCGCCTCGGCCCTTGTCTTGCCCACCTCGAGGACCTGTAAACCCGCCAGTCGGGCCTTCTGTCGGCGCGCCGCATCGGCTGCCCGAAAAAGGACTTCCGCCCTTTGCTCGGGCGGCGTTGAGCGCCAGCGAGGAAAGGCGGCTTGGGCGGCGCCCACGGCCTGCTCGATCTCCTCCTCTCCGGCCTGACAGACTTGGGCGACGATCTCTTCTTCACGGGCGGGATTGCGGGTCGGTCGCCGTTGATCTGTTTCGATCCAACGCCCGCTGATGTAGAGGGGCTGTACTTGACCCAGGGCCGTGCGAGCCTCTTCGAACCCGACTTCAAATTCTTCACGCTCGTTCGGTTCCGCCCAATTCAGGTGAGGTTCGTTTACGAACCGGATGTGACCCTCCTCTACCGGCGGTGCGGTCTCAGGGTGGGGAATCCGTTCGCGTGGATCTTCGATCAAGTGCTCAAGGGGCACGTTATCGGCATAGACCCTGCGCAAGAACGACTCGTTGGAGGTGTTCTCCAGAAGCCGTCTGACGAGATAGGCCATGCCCGGGATGAGCTCTCCCACCGTGGCGTAGACCCGTAGGGGCACCCCCTCTTGCTCCAGGGCGACGCGAATCGGCTCGGCCATACCGAAGAGGACCTGATACTCCACTTGATCGTTTGCGAGACCAAGCCTGTCCGCATATTCGAGGACAAAGGCGATGGACCGCAGATTATGAGAGGCGCAAGCCAGGCGGACGGCCCGGTGGTTTTCAAGGATGATGGCAGCCACGCGTTCGAAATTAGCATCTGTTTCGGCCTTGTCCTCAAACACCGGAACCTGCCAGCCTTCTTGACGCGCAATGACCCGTTCATAGTCCCAGTAAGCTCCTTTCACCAAACGGAAGGTCACAGGGGTCTCTCGTTTACTTGCCCATGCGATCATCTCGCGGGCATCTCTCTCTGAATCGCGCAGGTAGGCCTGAATCACGACGCCGGCGTCACCGAAATCCCTGAATTCCTCCTCGTCCAGGATGCTGCGAAATAGATCGAGGGTGAGCCCTTTCAAGGCATAGTGTTCCGCGTCGATGTACACAAAGGCCCTCGATTTTCTTGCCAGCCTGAAGATGGGTAACATCATCTCCTTGGTGCGTCCAATCGACGAACTGTAATTGAGCGGATGAATTCTAGGGTTGAAGGCGGTTGGTTTGATGGAAACGTTTACTCGTGGCGTTACACCCCAGTCCAACTCGGGAGCTCCATCGCCAAGGGCCGGCCAGCGGTGCTGTTCGCGTATGAGGATCTCCAAGAGTTCGAGGTAGCGCCGACGATAGGCTTCCGCTTCGGGCCATGAAAGGGTCGCTTCTCCGAGTAGATCCAAGCTGAAAGCCAGACCTTTGTCTCGGATTCGCTTGATGTTGGGTATGGCCTCCGATGGGGTCGCGCCCGTAATGAACTGCCGAGCCATCCTGACGACATTGGCCCTGACTTCCTTGGCGAGTAACTTCGCAGCCATTGAGTCAGGCGAGAGCCAGCGAAGACCCCATTGCAGCGCCGTCGGGAAATCCTGCTCGGGACGGCAGAAGTACTCCTTGAGATGGCGTGCAACGGCGGCCGACGAACCCAGGTAGGGGAGAACGTCCACGAAACGGAACATCTCCACCTTGAACGCCTCGTTCCGCATGCACCAATCCATGACTTTGCCTGACCACCACGCCATGTTAAAAGCGGAGGGCGTGTGCTCACGAACGCGTGCAAAGAGTTGCCTGGCACGCTCGGCGACGGCAATCTGGAGTTCTTGTTCGTTGACCATAGGAACACCTCACTCGAGTTGAGGGCCAGAGAGCAAGAGGCACATGGAAGGAGAACGATTGAGGCTGTCGGAAAACGCCCCTCTGCGGCGTTACTCTCATCCCTCGTCACTGCAGCTTATATGAAAGGCTCAAGGCGTAAGGCCTAAGGCGTGAGAAAAGAAAAGACGTAAACCCACTCTGTCTTTCCCTTGAGCCTCACAGGCCTCAAGCCTCACACCGGAGAATTCATACGCCTCTGTCCTCGGGATTTCTTTACCTCCGCTTCGCTCGGCTCAGGCCCCACCCCTTGGGGGAGGGGCCCCGGTTTCGAAAGCCTTGCATCTGGGACATTTTACATCAGCCTCTCGGAAACCGGTTTTTCGACCGTCTCATTGGTGTACCTCAATTGGGTAGGACCCTCGACCCTTGTCCGCGGTCCTTTGTCTGTTGTCAAGCTCAGACCGCGGAACTTTGAATTCCTATCCTACTGGGAGCGAGATAGAATTCGTCATATTGAAAGCCTGGGATGACGGCGGTGCACCGATTGTTCCGACTGGTCGGGACGCCTTGGTTGCCACCTCGCCAAGATGACGCAGTTATTATAACAGTAAAGGGGCAGCTGAACAGAATTCTGTTTGGCCGGAGTCGGACATCATGTGGGAGATGATCTCCGGGATCTTTCTGGGCTGGACGTTGGGTAGTAATGATTCGGCCAATATCTTCGGCACCGGCGTCGCCGCCCATGTGATCGGATATCAAACCGCCATTTGGCTCATCTCCCTGTTTGCCGTCCTGGGGGCTCTGGTGGAAGGAGAGAACTTTTTGGGCTCCTCACACGAATTTTTGGGTCAATAGGTTGATATCGAGAGCACCATACATTGAAGTACCATCATTTATCG
>CAZAGT010000190.1:0-9469 GCA_964484515.1 uncultured Desulfobacteraceae bacterium
CACCCTTGGCGCCTGGAATCTGCAGCATCCTCGACTTTTGCAACGTTAGGGTTAAGGTGTTGCGACGGCGCGAGCCCTGAGGGAAAACCTCGCGTCAGCAACAGTTCAAGGCGGATCGCGGCTTGGTCGATTCTGGAAAACGAAACCATTGGGACTCATGAAACCACGTCAGCAACAAGAAAAGCATACGCGGCCAATCACGAGGTCAGAGGCATCAACGGAACGGCCGGACCTGAAGAACAAGTTCCTGACGGATATCTTCCTGATAGCCCCCATCGGGGTTTATATCGTCCAGGACGGAAAATTCCAGTTTGTCAATCCCGAGTTCCAGAAGATCACGGGCTTCAGGGAGGACGAATTGCTGGGGTCCGATTCTCTGAGGATCGTCGTCCCCGAGGATCGGGATTCAGTCAGGGAGAACGCGATCACGATGCTGAAGGGCGAGCGATCTTCGCCCTATGGGCATCGGGTCAACCGAAAAGACGGGGAGATCCGATATATCATTGAAACGGTGACCTCCGTTCTTTATGGAGGAAGACGCGCGACCCTAGGCAAGTTTATGGACGACACGGAGCGTGAAAGGGCCAAGGAGGCCTTGCGGCTCTCGGAAGAGAAGTTTCAGAGGGCCTTCCGCGCCAGCCCGGACTGGCTTGTGATAAGCACGCTTGAAGACGGCTTCTATATTGATGTGAACGAGGCCTTCCTGCGTACGACGGGATATCGCCGCGAAGAAGTGGTTGGACGCAGCTCGAATGAATTGGGGATCTGGGCTGATCCGGATATCCGGGCGAAGATGGTAGAGACGCTCCGTGAGAAGGGAGCCGTGCGCGAGCTCGAAGCGAGATTTCGCATGAAGTCGGGCGAAATCCGCTATGTGCTATGGTCGGCAGAGGTGATTGATTACGGCGATGAGAAGTGCCTGATCGCCGTGACGCGCGATATCACGGCACGCAAGCGAGCGGAGGCGGAGAGGCTGAAGCGCGAAAAGGTTCAAGCGGTTCTCGAGATGGCCGGTGCTACGTGCCATGAATTGAACCAGCCGCTGCAATGTATCTATCTCATTCTCAATGAAATCCTGGAAAAACACCCCGGTAATGAAGACATCGAAGAGATCAAGAAGCAGTTCGATCGAATAAGGGAGATCACGACCAAGCTGCAAGGCATCACAACGTACGAGACAAAAGAATACATCAGCGGATCAAGGATCGTTGATATCGACAAGGCCTCAAAGACGCCCTGATCCATCGGCCGCAAGTCAAGTCTTTTGGGCCTCCGGATGATGATCTCTTACGACTCCCTTGAAACCTTGAGCTGACAGCTATGAGCTGATGGCTTCCTGATCGTCGCTTCGCGCGAGCAGGACTCAATCGGTACTACTCGAACGCTTCTGGCCATTTGCCCGAATTTTCGAGAGTAGATCCAAGATCTCCCGACCTTTCCGCAGTCCTTCAACCCATTCCACGGGAAGACCTTCCACGCCTTGATAGGCAGCCAGCACCATGCCGACAATCATGGCCCGGGCTGCGCTGTCTCCCCCTGCCATGACCGCCTGGATCATGGCCTCTCTCAAGTCATTTTCATATTTGGCGACGAGGTGCACCACGCCGGGAAATGCCTCATGAACATGGCAACTTTGTCCAAACCGTACCAGGGTTGCAAGACTCTCATCCCCGGCTGATTTGATCCCCCGTCCGACCCACGCATGAAGCGGCGAGTCCCCGAAGTTTTGTTGGGCGACGGTTTCCATGGCGGAAAGTGGGGAGGTACCATGTAAGACCTCCCAAGAGACCCGGGCAAAGAACTCTGCGCCAGCGATGACGGAGCTGTCCTGATGGGTCATTCCGGTTTGGGCTCGAGCCGCACTCACCAGCAGATCACATTGATCCCGGTAAAAGTAGACCAGCGGCGCGATACGCGCCGCCCCGGCGAGATCATTGGAAGATGAGCCGGCCGTTTTAGGTGGATTACCACGAGCGAGATTATGCAGCGTGGCTTTGGTGGCCTGATCGTAATAGCCTTCGTAGTCCTTGAAAAGGGCCTGCCAGCGGACGGCAAAATCCGTAAGATCAAAACCCTTACTGGCGGCTACCGATTCTAGGAGCACGACCGTCTGATCTCCGTAATGGGTGAACTCCCCAAGCTCTTTGGTCGGATGATAGGAATCGGGGGGCGGTTTGAGGTACTTTTCAACGCGACCGAATTCTTTCACGATTCGGTTTGGGTCGTATATCCAATGAACACCCAGCGCGAGCGAGTCTCCCGCAAATGAGGCCATGACCATGGCCTCCTCTTTACCTTTCATCGAACTCCTCCTTTGGCCTTAAGGTGTCTAGATACAACCAGGTAGCGTTCAACTATCAGCGGTCAGTCTGTGGTCTGCCGACCCCCGATCCCCAAGCCCCGGTCCCCTGCTCACCATCGACTCCTAACTTCCGGTATGAAACCTCATGAAATGAGGTCTGTGATGCCCGATGGCCGGGCAACGCACCGCGAAAGGCCTGAAGATGTCAAATCCAACTCCCGCTATCATGAGGTTTCCCGATCGATCAACCTGGCCACCCTCCAGAGGCGGGTAAACCCTTGCGGCAAGCGGCGGGGCTGGCTCTTGATCATGGACCTTCCTGGTCGTGTCGGTCTAAATGATATACTGGCGGCGTCAATCAGAAATTGTGACCCAATATCATCCTTGTCAAATCTGACCCTCCACTGAGGACAATCACCTTGACCTCAATGAAGCCCCTCTGATAGAAGGACCGTATGAATCTCCTTGATATTATTATCATTGCGCTGATTCTCTTGCTCGTTGTCAAAGGCTTCTATCGCGGTTTCTTCCGCGAGACGGCCTCGCTGATAGGCATCATCCTGGGTATTTGGCTGGCAAACCGCTATCAACCCCTGCTCACAGGTTACTTGAGGGCCTACCTGCCCAACACCCCGCTGCTCCCTTTTATCAGCTTCGCGGTCATATTTATTCTGGTGTTGATCGCAGCCAATCTCCTCGGTGTTTTTCTAAGCCTCCTTTCTAAAAGGGCTAGTCTTGGGTGGACCGACCGAAGCCTCGGAGCCGGTATGGCCCTGGCCAAAGGGATGGTCGTGATCTATTTGACCATCATCATGCTCACGTTCTATCTACCGGAAGCCGCGCCCCTGATCGCGAAGTCGAAGATGGCCCGTTTGATTACCCTATCCTCTCAATCGGTAATCCGCATGATCTCACCGAATGCCAGCCCCGTTTGGAAGCAGAGGCTTGAACAAGATGGGAAGGAACACAGCAGCCTGATCGCTGAAAAGTCGTAGGACGTAGCCAAATATGATGAAAAAAGATGAATTGTCAACGGCCGTTTGGGGTCTTATCGAACTCGTCGATCGTCTTCGCGGTCCCGATGGTTGCCCATGGGATGCCAAGCAGACACCGGCCACCATCAAGATGTACCTGCTCGAGGAGAGCTACGAGGTGGTCGACGCTATTGAAAGGGGGTCGACCGAGGATGTCTGTCAAGAATTGGGTGACCTGCTCTTCCAAATCATTTTCTTGGCTCGTTTGGCCGCTGAAAAAGGCGAGTTTGATTTCGTGACCGTCATGGAGAGGATCACTCTGAAGATGACCAGGCGTCATCCGCATGTCTTCGGCGAGGCCAATCTGCAGAATGCCGAAGAGGTGGCCGACCATTGGGCGGCGATCAAGCGCAGGGAGCGGGAGTCAGCGAAGCGAACGACCTCGTCGCCTCCAGGGCTTCCCAAGGATCTGCCGGCCCTCCTCGCGGCTCACCGGTTGTCTGAGAGACTGTCCAGGATCGGGATGAGGCCCAAGGGACGGGACGAAATCGGTTCTCGAGTTGCAGAGGGGAGTGAGAAGCTCAAACAGATGGGGCCTGATCAGGATCCCGCGAAGGTCGGGGAGCGGATCGCTGTCCTCCTCTTCGATATTGCGGATTTTGCAAGGCGTTGGGGGCTGAATGCGGAGCATCTTTTGCGGACGGCAAATCGGACATTCGGCGCCCGCGAGGTCGAAGCCGAGTCGAGGTAGGATCGGTACGGCTGAGTAGGCGTGGACGAGGTACCCGGAATTGCCTCGGGATCGAAAAGCAAAAAGGCGAAGAAGCATTTTCAGTTGGACCTTAGGGTTTTGCGGCCAACTTCTGTTCTTGCTGATCATTCTTACCGCTCTTCAGATTCTGGTGCTGAGATTCATCAACCCGCCGTTCACCCTCCACACAGCATGGCGCTGGATTGACGGCAAAGCGACGGGCAGGCCCTTTCAATGGCCTCTCCATTATTGGCGCAATCTGGAGGGGCTCTCCCCGGACCTGGTCAAGGCCGTTTTGGCGGGCGAGGACCAGAGATTCTTCAGGCACCATGGATTTGATTTCATCGAAATCGATCAAGCCCTCCGTGAGCTGATGAGGGACAAGCGCGTCCGCGGAGCGAGCACGATCAGCATGCAGGTCGCCAGGACGGTTTTTCTATGGCCTGAGAGGAATTGGCTGCGGAAGATCGCCGAAGCCTATTACACCGTTATGATTGAAACCCTTTGGGACAAGAAGAGAATCCTGGAGGTATATCTCAACACGGTTGACTGGGGCTCCGGAATCGTCGGGGCTGAGGCGGCGGCCCGAAAATACTTCGGCAAGGCTTCGGATCGCATCACTCCCTCCGAGGCGGCCCTCCTGGCCGCCATTTTACCCAGTCCACACAAATGGTCGCCGCTTGACCCCACGGAGACAGTCAGGTCGAGACAGGAGAGAATCCTGCGCGATATGCAAAAGATGCCCCTGCCGGATTCGCCTGGCTTTATGGACTGAGCTGTTTACTTTGAGATGAAGGGCAACCCGGCGGAGGCATCGGGGGAGCAAAAACGCGCCCCTGAAGGGCATCCAAACGAGCCCTATCTTGAGTTGCTGAGAGTGGACAAGAGGCATATTTCGTGGACTCCCCGATCATCAGCCGGATGAGGAGTATCAGCTTGAAATGGAAGCTCCTGATCCCTTTTTTGTTGTTCGCCTTTACCGGATCCACCACCCTGGCCCTCATCGGTTTGACCTCTCAGCAGAGACTCATCCGGCGCGAAGAGCGCAAAGAGCTTATCCACTATTATGATCGTTTCCTAGAGGCCCTGGACGAAAAGGGGGAGCAGGCCCTTTCCCTGGCTATCATGATGGCGGCGAATCGGGAGGTCCAGAGGCTATTGGCGGAGCGGGATCGATCCGGTCTCGAGGCCTTGCTTCACAACACCTTTCTCCAATTGAATAGGGATTTCGATATAGCGCAAGTCCATTTTCACCTGCCGCCAGCTATCTCCTTCCTGCGGCTTCATCGCCCCGAGATGTACGGTGACGAGATGGAATCCTATCGCCGGACGATCCGCGATGCCATCCGGACGAGAACCGGTGTCGCCGGTCTGGAGAAGGGACTCCTCGGCTTCGGAATCCGCGGGGTGGCCCCCGTGATCTACATGGGCACCCTCGTCGGCACGGTTGAGGTCGGGCATTCGTTCGGGGCCGCGCTTCTGAAAGATCTGCATCGCCGATGGGGTGTCGATCTCGTCCTGTATGAGGTCGACGGCGCCGATGCTTACAGACCGGTCGCAAGGGCTGGCACTGTGATTGAAGGGCTGGACGTTCAACAGGAGTTGTCACATCTGGATCAATCCCAGCCTGTCGTCATCACCGCACCGAAAGGACACCCACAGAGGGCTATCCTGTTAGGGCCCGTAAGGAATTACGCGGGAGAAGTCGTCGCCTGGGTGCAGATCGGGGTGGATCGGTCTGAGATCCGGCGGAAACTCACACAGACGAGAGACCTGATGGCGCTCGTCGGCCTCGCGGCGATCGCGATCTCGTTTTTGTTGACCTACCTGGTGACCCTGGCCTTTGTGCGGCCGATCAGGGAGATCGTCCGAGAGGCTCGAGATATCGCGGCGGGAAGGCGCGAAGTGCAGTTGGAGAGGAGACCCCTAGACGAGATGGGGATCCTGACGCAGGCCCTTAATCGGATGTTGGACGTGCTTCGGAAGAGACGGCTGGAGATCGAGGAGTACGCCCGGAGCATGGAGAGGCGTGTGGAGGAACGAACCGCCGACCTGGTAGCCGCCGAGGAGAAATATCGGACCTTGGTGGAGCATGTACCCCTCATCGTCTATCGCCTCCTTCAAGATGGGACTACGGAATTCGTCAATTCGCACCTGACGGAAAGCCTGGGATATACCATTGAGGAGGCCGTAGGAGATAGAGAGTTCTGGCGGGTCAGGATCTGGGGCGGCGACAAGCAAAGGGAGGATGATGTATTCCAGGCCTGTTTCGCGAGAGGCATGGAGTTCAGGACTGAACGTGACGTGCGGCACAAAGACGGCCGCCTTCTGACTTTTATTGATCACGCGATACCGGAAAAGGACGCTACCGGAAAGACGAAGTGGGTCGACGGGATCATGATGGACATAACGGCCTTGAAAAGGCTCCAGGAGAGGGCGTTTCGCGACGAGGAGATCCGGATTCTGCAGGAGATCTCGGCACACATGGCGCATGAGATCAGGAACCCCTTGGTCACCGCGGGAGGATTTGCCCGCCGTTTGAGTGCCTCTTTTCCAAATGATGACCCCCGGCACAATTTGGCGCAGATCGTGGTCGACGAGGTTGCCAGACTGGAAGGGATTCTCAGGGTCTTGCTCTCTTCGATCAAACCTTTTGAACTCACTTTGGCGCCGGTTGACCTCAACCGGCTCTTGGAGGAGTGGATTTCAAGATTGAACGGGAGGGCAAAGTCCAACGACATCACCATTGATGCCGAGCTGTCCCCCGATCTACCAGAAATTCAGGCGGATAAGCTGAGATTGGGCCATGCCTTTGAAACCATCCTCAAACACGCCATCGTGTCCATGCCGTCCGGCGAGCGATTGTCGGTCTCTACCCACAGCCTGCCTGACCGCATCCTGGTCACATTCAAGCATAAGGCTATGACGCTTTCTGAGGATGATCTGGATAGCTTCTTCTTCCCCCATTACGACCAGGGGACAGAATGGCAGGCGCTGGACTTGCCCCTTTCCAAGATCATTATCCATCGGCATGGGGGCAAGGTTGAACTTGACCGCGAAGCGGATGGCACTCTGCTGATGAGAATCGAATTTCCGACGCGTTTGGCGGCGGACGTCGTCCACAGCTCATCAGGTTCATCCCAGGCCTAAGGGGGTCGTCTTGTCTGCAGGCGGACGGGGAACTTTGTGTTGATCAACACATGTCGTGTAGGCTATGTAGCCCTTGCAGTCCTCTTTGGCGTTGCATTTCTTCTGACAAATGCGCACGTCCACGCGCGGGTTGCTGCTTTTACGATGACAGACGATATAGCAGGTCATGTGGACAAGCTCCTTACTGTACGTGAGAAACGCGTTGTTATGTTTAATTTATAGTTTTTATACTATAAAATAATTTAAAAGTCAATAATTTGCACGAAACTTTCGGTAGGCCTTCAGGATCTTGCCTACGGGAGGAAGTATCCGGTCCATGATTCGGTTTCTCTTCGTCAACGCCTTTATTGGGGTTCACACGATACTGTTTGCCTTGTGGGGCATCGGGATGTCGTTTTTTGATCGGACAGGCAGGTTGGTCCACTGTTATGCAGCGGTTCCTTGGGCCAAGGTGATCCTCTGGGTCTGTGGGGTCCGAGTGAAGGTTGAAGGCCTAGAGAATCTGGATGTTCAAGGCCCGTGCATTTACCTCAGTAACCACCAAAGTGCCTTTGATATCTTTGCCCTCCTGGCACACCTACCCGTGCATTTTAAGTTCATCCTCAAGCAAGAGCTCATGAAGATCCCCTTTCTTGGTCAAGCTATGCGCAGGGCGCGATATATTGCCATCGATCGTGCGGATTCACGGAAGGCGCTCGCAAGCATGAAGGAGGCTGCTGAAAGGGTGAGAAAAGGCGCGTCAGTCCTGATTTTTCCAGAGGGGACCCGAAGTAAGGACGGTCGGCTGCAACCGTTCAAGAGGGGCGGGTTTCATCTCGCCATCATGGCCGGCTGTGATCTGGTGCCGATTGCGATCCTCAATAGCCGCGATATAAATCCCAAAGGCAGCTTCCGGATCAATAAAGGGACTTTCAAGATGAAAATCGGCGAGCCGATCCGTATCGATGGATATTCAAAGAAGGACATCGATCGCCTCATGGAGCAGACCAGAGAAGCCATGGTACGTCTCATGCTGGCAGATGAGGAGGGAGCGGAAAGGCCCGCTGATTTGCAGAGAGGTTCCCGATGATCAGCCACCGGTTTTTTTCTGAGTCGTAAGGTGATATTCTAATGGAGCGCAGGAGCTGAAAGTCGGGCATCTCTTGACCGTTTTTGAGAAGAGGGCGCTTAGAGTGGGTCTTTGAGGCCTCTGCTCGCCAAACGTAAGGGCTTGTGGAATGCAAAGAGGTACACGGTAATGAAAGATACTCAGGAAAAGAGGAAGGGATTTATGAAACGAGGACCAAAATGGACATGCTCAGCCGTTGGCCTGCTATTCGTTGTTTGCTCGGTCCTGCTTTCGACGAGAAGTCACGGATACGTCATGCCGGCCGAACAGATCGTGGGGCTCATGGTGAGGAATTTCTCGAATCTGAACACCATGGTCATAACTCAATACACCAATTACACAGACCGGTCAGAGGGGGGACGTGAGAAGGTGTTTCGCGAGAAGGTCTGGTTGAAGTCTCCGAACCTCTACCATGCCGAGGCTCTCGAGAAGAAGGAGCCGGCTAATTTCGTGCCCGATGTGACATATCGCCAACTCCTGATGGCCAATAGCGAACAGGCCATTATGCACCTCCTGGGTGCTATGGGGATCGATTTAGGAGTGGTTGCCTTCACTCGATTTGAGGGGGTCATTGGGTATCGGATTGGAGATGGGGATCCTGAGAGTCCCAAGATCATCGTGGAAAAAGAACGCTTTTTGCCGCTCCAGCTCGTCTACCGGGCTCAAAACAAGCTGTTGAATGAAATCATCAAGGTGAAGTTCGCGGATTACCGGAAACTGGACCCCGGCTGGTACCCTTTTCAAATAACGTATGACCAGGGTACTGAAATAACACAGAAGTCAGCCACTCTGGCCGTTCAGGCCAATGTCCCTGTCCCCCCCTCGGTGTTTGGTCCCCCGCCCCCGGCGATAGAGGGGGATTCGCCCGGCGATCGCCAGGCCGAGGAGGAAGAAGAGGGCCGCCTAAAGAAGATCCTGGAGACCTTTGAGGACAAATATCGCTAAACACCGCCTCCCGGGGTTTCAGGATTCAGCGCCGCCGCTGGCCTTGGAGGCTGCCACCTTGATCGACCGGGAAACTTCATGACGTTGGTACTCGAATTTGACATTTTGAGATTGTTCGACGTCTGTCGCCCGGCCATGGGGGTCTCTTTTCAAGAACGAGGAATTGAGTGCGTTGTCTCGGCATAAGGCGCTACCCGAGGCGGCCGGAGGGCCACCGCGGTATTGGCCGGATTGACAGC
>CAZAGT010000191.1:0-8947 GCA_964484515.1 uncultured Desulfobacteraceae bacterium
GCCTTCCACCGCGATGGCGTCGGTGCGCGCAAGGATGAGGGTATCCTTACTGGTCCGGGCTTGGTCGGCTACGCGCACGCGCGAGGCCATCTCCTCCGCGGAGACCAGCCGTTTCCCCTCCATATGGCCACATCGTTTTGGCCAAGCCTGATCTTCCAGTTGGATGACGTTGGCGCCGGCCGCTTCGTATTCACGCACCGTCCTGTAAACATTGGCGCTACCACCGTAGCCGGTATCTGCGTCTGCGATGACAGGACAATCGACGGCCCCCGAGATACGGCGAACATGTGCGACCATTTCAATCATGGAAACCAGGCCGATGTCGGGAACTCCCAACATGCTCGCGGCGGCACCGTAGCCGGTTACATAGACAGACGGCACTCGCGCCCGATCCATGATTCTGGCGGAGATCGCATCATAGACGCCCACGGCCAGGATAGTCCGGTGACCTTCAAGAAGCTCGCGAATGGTGTGCTTTCCGTTTTCCATTAATCCCTCCTACTGAATAAGCTTAGGTAGCCACAAGCTGATGGCGGGGAACAGGGTGAATATGACCAGGGCACCGGTCTCGATCAGCACAAAGGGTATGCTGCTTCGAATGATCTCTTCGATAGAGAGGAGCGGGCAAACACTGCGCAGCGTGTAAAGGTTCAGTCCGACTGGCGGTGTCACCACCGCTAATTCAAGATTGATGACTAGGACAATGCCGTACCACAGCGGGGAAAATCCCATCGTGGTTACCAGCGGCAGCAGAATGGGTGTTGTGACAACAATCAGCGAAATGGCATCGACAAACATCCCCAGCACGATGAGCAGTGCCATGATCACGAGCAGGACGACGATATTGGGCAGGTTGAGCCCCAGCAGGGATCGGGTGAGATGGTACGGCAATCTCACGAGGTTCAAATAGTCCCCGAAGATCTTGGCACATCCGATGATCAGTAGAATAGGGGCGCTCACCCGGAGGCAATCGCGCAGGATCTCCATAATCTTGACAGGATTAAGTACTCTGTAAACCAGCCCGGCGATGACAAAGGCACCGGCCGCCCCCACCGCAGAAGCCTCGGTCGGCGTGGCGACCCCCGTATATATAGAGCCGAGCACAAGAGCTATCAGGAGGGCAGCGTGCCAAATCCGCCCGAGGCTCACGAAACGCTCCCTCCAGGTGGCTTTCGTCGCGGATGTATGACCGGCGAGTTCCGGATTCACCAAAACCCGAAGGACGATCGACATGCTTAACAGCGTGGCGATCACCAGCCCTGGAACGATACCGCCGATGAAAAGCTTCGCTACCGATTCGCCGGAAACCGCGCTGTAAATTATGAACGGCACACTCGGCGGAATAAGCATGGCTAGTGCACCGGCCGTCACTACCGCTCCTGCCGCCAGTCTTCTATCATAGCCTCTCCCGATCATTTCAGGGACGGCAAGTGACCCGATCGCCGCCACGCCGGCGATGCTCACCCCGCTGACCGCCCCGAAGACGGTGCAGGCCCCTACCGACGCAATGGCAAGGCCGCCCGGTATCCAGGTAAGCCATTTCGTCGCCGTTTCAAAAAGATCTTTGCCGATAGGGGTCTTTGTGAGCGCTTGACCCATGAGGATGAATAGGGGCAGGGCAATCAGTTCAAAGCTATTCAATTGCCCGAAAAAGGACGTGGCAGCGAGTCCCAGTAGCGCCGTTCCTTTACTCAGGAACAGCCCTAAAACGCCGGCGATACCAAGGGCCATAAAGATAGGAAAGCCGGCCGCAAGCATAATAAGCATGACGATCACGACAAGGGCGGGGGCAAGCATAGCTCGTCAACGCTTCCTGTGCGCCAGGGGATCGAACGGCTTCCGACGCCGTATCGGGACTCCCTGACTGGATCTTGGCCGAATTAGGACATACCCTCCTGGGAGGGTAAGGATGATGATAATCATTTGTCAGTGATTTGAGTCAATCCGGGACATGTGAGATTTCGTTGAGATCTCTTGAAGATGAAGCACCTTTCTGCAAGCACGCGACTTCTTTTTCAAACCACTGAATATATCTTCGCAATCCTTGTCGACGCATGACTATCGCCTGGATCGCCTTCTCTCTGATCAGGTCCTTGTAGGCGTCCCATTCATCAGTGATGCCCTGGGGAATGTCCAGATAGGATGGCGGTATTTCGTTGAAAAGAGGGTGCCTAGCCATGGTCCACAGGTCACATGCCTTCTCGCCGCCCGGTATTCCTGCGCTACCTTGAATCAGGTGGGTCAATTCATGAGCAATCAGGGCGTATGAATAGACCTTGCTTCCAGGTTGAATGGCTATCTTCATGAGGTGCTTGCTCGCTCTGCCGCCACTCGACGTATAACCGACTGTGATTGTCCGGGCTCTTAATTCGGGAAAGTGTTTCGCCACGTCTTCTATATCCCCCAGCATCCTTTTCACCCTAGCTCTATTACCAGCACTTCGCTCTTGGTAGCGCTTCATATGTCGCGTCAGGACAATCCGCATGGCTTAATTCCGCGGGAGGTTAGGTAGTGATCCCCAACATCTTAGATCTGCCGGTTATTGCTTGTTACTCCCTTTAGCCCCCGGATGGCAAGTCTTAAGAGCTGCACCTCGGATCTCGCGTTACGGCTATTTCTCCCCTTATGTTTTTGTATACAGACGTGCAAAAAATTCCTTCCGTGCCGATCGAACGGCACTGACAGCTTTTGATGAAGCCCTGAGCGAGATCGCCATTTATCTGTATTTTATTGCTTTTTCCGAACATGCGCTCAAGGACGAGGTGCGATTATCTTGATAACAGCGCTGGCATATCCGTTGCACAAATTGGAGGCAACGGTTTTTTTTGGAACGTGCCTGGATCGAGAAGTCATTAACCTATGAAGAAGCGCCGAGACGGAAATGATGAAGAAACTGGCATTCATAAAGATAGAAGAGAGGGGAGGTTTTCACGATTTCATAGGAGGCGGAACCGAGTTTGAGGGAAAATTGAAATGTGAAGGCGACATCCGGATTGATGGTCAGTTCAAGGGCGAACTGCAGGTCAATGGAACCCTTACTGTTGGTGCAGATGCCATTGTCGAAGCTGACATCTATGCCCCTCATATCGCCATTGCCGGAAATATTCATGGAAATATCTTCGCAGATGAAAAGCTCGAAATCCTTGCCCCGGCAAGGGTCCTTGGAAAGATCGAGGCCCCCAAGATCCTCATCGGCGACGGTGCCGTTTTCGAAGGGAGCTGTCGGATGTCACCGACCAAGGAATTCGATGAAACGGGACTGGCACTCGTCAAATCGGACAGCTCATTAGACGATGTCCTTCCGAGTCCTCCCGACGAAGAAGAATTGGACAAACAGGATATCGGGGAGGCCACATATTGATTCGCAGAAAGGCCGAACTGCATATTTGAGAGCAGGGCCACAATCCCTATGGTTTCAAAAAAAGTAAGCTTGAAGAACTCTCCCAAGGAGGCCTAGAGAAAGTCATTGATTTTATCGCCTTTTGGTGGTGATGGTTATGAAGCTGGTCATGGCGTCATTCTTAGCCCTTGTCTTCCTGTTCCCGCTCAACGCAATCGCTGAGTGTCTCAAGGGCGACTGTGTCAACGGTCAGGGAACCATGTCCTTTGTCCATGGCGGAAAATACACGGGACAATTCAGGAATGGTCAGTTGCACGGGCAGGGCACCTTGGTCACATCCGACGGAATCAGATATATAGGATCATTCAGGAAAAACAGATTTCATGGTAAAGGGACGATCATTCTTCCAGATGGCCGGAAATATGTGGATCTCTTCAGGGACGGGAGGATGAGTGGCCGGGGCAAGACGACCTCTCGCGGCGTCAATTCCGCAGATCAAATCGAGGGAAAACTCGGGGGCACGGCAAACCTGGCATTTCAGGACCTGGCGAAATGGCAGCGCGACATGATCATCAACTATCCGGTGACACTCAAGGCAAAGGATGATCCTGCAGACCTAAAAGATACAACCATCGACCAACCCACCCCGACAAACGACATTTCGTTGATCGGTTGGCACCTCCACAAAGGAAAAGTAGAGCGGCTCGATTGGAATAATGAGATCACGACGAACTCCGACCTGATCCTCGAGAAAGAAATCCAGATCGGCACCCAGAAATACAACATGTACATGGAGCCGGATTACACATTCGACAGTGAAGACATGGGATCTAATTGGGGAGTGGAGTTCGGTATCCGTCTACCCTTCCCTGACTAAGGGCTCACATAATAATCGACTTCTCATGAGACTTCCGTCAGTCTCAATTTTAATTTCCTGAAGAAACCACACGCCGCCTTCTCGACCACAATCTTACCTACAATCCCCTTATTTGCGCGCAGGGAAACGTATCCTTCGCGACAACCACATTTCAGCCTCTGATGGACGCGCTCAGCAGAACATCAGAACAATAGTTTTCTGCGATGGCCTTGTCATTGCTACATCATAATCCCAGTTTTCGGGACTCAGGCACCTGTAAATAGCCGGCGGCGCCCACCCCCGCTTGCGTTCCTTGACTTCATGCAGGCGTGGGCTATTTTTCTGAATCCCTTAGGTACCAAATATAAACCCCCCTTGAAAGAAAGGAGCTAAGAATCAAGGGGGGTAAGGAGGAAAGAGGTACATTCTCTTTCGAACTAAATATAATGCCGAAAAAAGAGATTTCAAGAAATCAAGCTGTATTTTCCTAAGGCAAGTCTTCCAGGCAAAGGGGGGTTCAAATGAGCTGAATCGGGCGGAATTGAGGAACGGTACCCGTTCGGCTGCCCCAGGTCCGCTGAAGCGGCAGTCTTCCGGCCGTACCTGTAACTATCTCATGGATCTGAAATGACACAACGAAGGCGCCTTGCATATTGGGGGTGGCACTCATGAAAACCCCGTTGAGTGCCACCCCCAAACATAAAACTAGAATAAGGGAACTGTCGGCCTTGGGCCTTCTCGAAACCCGTCTCTGGCTCCTGTGTTTTCGGCTAATCAATCAACCAGGTCAAGGTGCCTTCGGTTAGACCACCATGTCCTTCAACTTCTTCAAGGGACGCACTTTGACTACATTACGGGCCGGCTTGGCCTTGAAGATTGTCGGCTCCCCTGTGAAGGGATTGATGCCCTTGCGAGCCTTTGTCGCAGGTTTTCGCTTGACTTCGATCTTCATAAGTCCCGGCAGGGTAAACCGGCCAGGGGCCCGCTTCTTGATATGACGTTCGATGAGGATCGCCATTTCCTCGAGTACCGTGGAGACCTGCTTCCTTGTTAGCCCTGAATTCTCGGCCAACTCACTCATGATCGCCGATTTGGTCATCGGCTCCTTCACCGCCGGGACCTTTCGTGTGGGTTGCTTCTTGACCGATTTCTTCTTTGCCTTCTTTCTTGCTGCCATACTGTCCTCCTTCTTCCTTTCGTTTGGTTCCGGCCGAAACGTGGCTTGTAGGAAATGCTATGAATACACATATAAAACACGTTTCTGCCAATTAGAGCCCGCACTATATGGTTTTCACGTGTGTGTCAAGCTGTTTGTTTGAATTTTCGAGCAAAAAGCAAAATAATTCGTGACAGTTCCGCTTTTTGAGATTTATGCAGGCGTACCTTTCGCACGCGGTTTACGGAATACGGAAAGGTACAAAACAGAGGGCCCGCGCAAAAAAAGGATTCCATTTTCCGTATCCAGCGAATAATAAGCAAAGGATCTGCAGGGCGAGGGAATCCACTTGACAATGGAGCGAAAGAGAACATGAACGAAAAATATATTGAAAGAATTGCTCAGGAATTGAGCATCAAAACGAAGCAAGTGAGGGCGACAGCAGATCTGTTCGAAGGTGGCGCGACGGTGCCGTTTATCGCCCGCTATAGAAAGGAGGCCACCGGTTCATTGGATGAGGTGATCGTCACCGCCATCCGCAACAGGATGGGCCAGCTCCAGGAGCTGGACAGGAGGCGCGACGCAATACTCACATCCTTAGCTGAACGGGAGCTACTCACGGCCGACCTGGAAAAGAAAGTCCTGGACGCTGAGAGCCTATCGCTACTGGAGGATATCTATTTACCGTTCCGCCCAAAGCGCCGCACCCGGGCCATGGTGGCAAAGGAAAAAGGACTTGAACCCCTGGCCGAGACACTCTTCAAACAGGCGCGCCAAACGAAGCCACGTGTAGAGGCGGCCGCTTATGTGAACCTCGAAAAGGGGGTCGAAAAAGTGGAAGACGCCCTAGCCGGCGCCCGAGACATCATTGCCGAATGGATAAACGAAGATCCCGAGGCGCGCCGGAAATTGCGAGCAATGTATACCCAAAAAGGTGTTTTTCGGACATCCGTTATAGCTGACAAAGAGACCGCGGGTGCCAAGTTCAGAGACTACTTTGATTGGCAAGAACCGTTGTCCTCAGCGCCCTCCCACAGGGTGCTGGCCATGTTTCGCGGTGAAAAGGAGGGCTTTCTAAACCTGCGGATAGCTCCCCCTGAAGAGGAGGCCTTATCGCTGCTAGAGACCCTCTTTGTTAGAGGGAATGGTCCCGCCGTCAAAGAGATTAAGGCCGCAGCTCATGACGCCTACAAACGACTACTTTCCCGGTCGATGGAGACAGAGATACGTTCGGAGGCCAAGAAGCGTTCCGACACCGAAGCGATCCGCGTCTTTGCGAATAACCTCCGCGAGGTCTTACTCGCCCCGCCTCTCGGCCAAAAAAAGGTCCTCGCCATCGACCCGGGTATCCGCACCGGCTGCAAGGTAGCCTGTCTCGATCGCCAGGGAAATCTGTTGGAGACGGCAATGATTTATCCTCTCGGGTCTGCAGGCGAGAAGGCCGGGGCGGCCAAGAAGCTGATGGAACTGTACGAGACCTACCAGTTTGAAGCTGTCGCGGTGGGAAACGGCACGGGAGGAAGGGAGAGCGAGGCCTTTGTCAAGAATCTTGATTTTCCCGAGGTGGTACCGATCGTCATGGTCAATGAGAGCGGTGCGTCCGTCTATTCGGCCTCTGAGACCGCTCGCTTGGAGTTTCCAGATCTGGACGTTTCCTTCCGCGGAGCCATTTCTATTGGTAGGCGCCTGATGGATCCCCTGGCGGAATTGGTGAAGATTGATCCAAAGTCGATTGGTGTCGGTCAATACCAGCACGATGTAAACCAACAAACCCTTAGGGAGAGTCTGGATGATGTGGTGGTGAGCTGTGTCAATGCGGTAGGAGTGGAGGTCAACACCGCCAGCGAACAACTCCTTACGTATGTCTCGGGGCTCCGCCCTCAACTGGCAAAGAACATCGTCGCATACAGACATGCGAACGGAGCCTTGTCTTCACGGGAGGATCTAAAGCGCATACCGCGTCTAGGACCCAAGGCCTTCGAGCAGGCTGCAGGTTTTCTTAGAATCAGAGACAGTCGCAATCCGCTCGATGCCAGTGCCGTCCATCCTGAGTCCTATCCCGTTGTGGCTGCCATCGCCTCTGATCTTGGCTGTGAACTCAGCGATCTGATCGGGAATGAGGAACTCAGCGAAAAGATCGATCTCCGCAAATACGTGAGTGACAGTGTTGGAATCCCTACTCTGGAGGACATCTTTGCCGAGTTAGTCAAGCCGGGGCGTGATCCCCGGGAGCAATTTGAGACGTTCGAATTCAAGGAAGGGGTTGAGAAGCTCAGCGATCTCAGACCCGGCATGAGGCTTCCCGGGATCGTCACCAACGTAACGGCCTTTGGGGCGTTTGTCGATATCGGCGTTCATCAGGACGGCTTGGTTCATAAGAGCCAGCTAAGAGAAGGTTTTGTCAAGGACCCCTACAAGATTGTAAAGGTCAACCAGAGGGTCTTCGTGACCGTCCTGGCCCTCGACTTAGAGCGGAATCGAATATCGTTGTCTATGAAAGAAGAAGCTGGGCGCAGAGCGGACACGGACAAAAAAACTCCGAGGCGGCCTGACGGAAACCGCAAAGCCAGGAAGACGAGGGCCCCTGAAAGGTCACCCTTCAACAATCCATTCGCAGCAGCACTCAAGGAATAGATGAAAGGTACCTGTTTAGCTGTTTGAAATTCATCCAAGCGTGATCCGACCGCCTTTTATCGAGGAGGGAGAGACGGAGGTATCGTATGGTCCGAGAAACTCAGGAGAAGCGTTTCGGAAGGGTCGCCGTGGAGAAAGGCTTCGTGACGCCGGAGCAGATTCTCGAAGCGATGAGGGCTCAAATCCTGGAGGAAGTCGAACAGGGGAAACACAGACGCATAGGCGCCATCCTCATGGACCAAAGAGCCATGACCAAGAAGCAGATCGATGAGGTTCTTGACGCTATGTGAACCCACCGGCTACCATCAGGTATCTTCTCTTTGGGTTCGGCCCCTGTCATGATTCGATTCAGCCTGAGGCAGGCCGGGACAGAATCCCCGATGTCATTTTGTAGTAATCAATCCGCCCGAGCTGCCGATGTTTTACTAACAATGGATGATCGATTCATAGATCCGCCGTCACAAGTCAAGGGAGGCTTTGATTTATGGAAGGAACCATCGCGGAACTGGTGATCGAGGCGCTAATGGTCTTGGGCCGTGCCTTCATGATCGTTCTGTACTTGGCTCTTGGGTTTAAGATATTCAGGGCAGAAACCAGGATCGGGGAGAAACTCGTGTACCTCTCAGCCTGGATCTTGGCGCCGGTTCTCTTCTATGGGTTCTTATCCAGCGACCTCTTTATGATTAATTTCGCCTGCGCAACGATAGCAAGCATCGGCTTCCTAGAAATTGTACGTAGCTAGTTTTCTTCAAACGAAAACGCTCGACTTCTACCCTCTTGGCCTTTCGGGTCTCAGCCCTGCCACCATGCCATGCGTGGTATCTTCGACTGGCGTCGTCCGTCACAACTTGGCGTCCACTGGCCTTCTTTCCTGCAAAAGCGTTCGGAAACTAGGGGTTTTGGCCTGAGATCTCTTTGGGTGAAACCGAGGGGCATTCTCCACCGGGGTTAGGGGTGAGAT
>CAZAGT010000191.1:8957-9416 GCA_964484515.1 uncultured Desulfobacteraceae bacterium
TTGAGCAGGGATGTCGCTGTTCCTAACGGAGGCAAAACAAAAGCCCCTGAGATCCAAGACAAACGAGGCGTCGATCGAAGCCGAACGATCTCAGGGGCTCCGAGATGGGTCACATCCTTTATCAACAGCCAGTTGGAGAATTGAGGAACGATACGTCGTGTTCAGCCCAACCAGAGCGATAATGAGGCCCAGCAGATAGTATCTAATCATCATAAGGAAATGACCCAGCCGCCTCCTGTGTATTAAATCGGGGAAGGAAAGTCAAGCAAATAGATTGCGACCGTCATACCGAAATCACCCTGGGCAATGGGAAGCACAGGCGTCCCTTCACCTTCAGGACAAACTGAAGGGCACCGAAGATAACCTCCTAGAGAAAGGAGTGAAAAGGGGAGTCAGTCGAATTTCTGTGCATTCGGATTGAGGATGGAGGTTTACCCGCCTTTGGCGGTGTTTGAGGCA
>CAZAGT010000192.1:0-9391 GCA_964484515.1 uncultured Desulfobacteraceae bacterium
ACTATAATTCACAACAGGTACCTAGTCAATCATCCATCCTCGAGCTTGTCAAGCCCTAATAGGATCGTACGATTTGGGTACCAGGAAGGCGAGATTCATGTTGAAGGTTTGAAAAGACCGCGTACGAAACTTTTTGAAATGAGGTCTTTGATATCACAACACACATCGAAGTATCTGAAAATGTCAAATTCAAGCACCATTTTGAGGAAGCTTCCCGGTCGATCAATCTGGCCGCTCTCGAGGCAAGCGGTAGGACTGGAGTGCGACAGAGGGCGACGCCGGTTAGACCCGGTCGTAGTGATCGAAGTGCATCGTAAACGTCCCTCGCCCTTGGGAGAGGGATCGCAGGGTTGTCGAGTAGCCGAACATCTTTGACAGCGGCAGGCTGGCGGCCAGGACCTGAACCGGACCCCGGCTTGTGATTTGCTCGATCTTTCCTTGACGAATGTTCAGATCGCCGATGACCTCACCCATGAACTCCTCCGGGATGATGATTTCGACCGCCATGATCGGTTCCAGGAGTGCGGGAGCCGCCTCCGCACAGGCGTTTTGAAATGCCATCGATGCGGCTACCTTGAATGCCAGGGCATCGGAAGTGTTTTCATCGATCTGTGTACCTACCAAGGCCGTCTCAACATCGATAACGGGATAACCCATGACAGGACCGCTGACGGCCGCCTCCTGGGAGCCTTCTTGAATGGCCGCCAAAAACTCTTCCGTCAAATCGGGATCCGCGCAGCGATCCACAAACCGGTTGCCCTGCCCCCGCGGACGAGGTGAAATCTCGAGCCGAACGCCGGCAAAATGCTGCTGCCCGGCCAACTCCCTCTGAAAAACCTCCTCATGGACGGTCCGCCTCGTAATCGTCTCCCGGTAAACCACCTGGGGTTTTCCTTGGTTTGTTGCAACAGAGAATTCACGCCGGAGTCGACCGACGATAATCTCGAGGTGCAGTTCCCCCATCCCCGAGATAAGGGTCTGTCCGGTCTCTTCGTCAATCCTGTACTTGAAGGTGGGATCCTCGTCGGCTAATTTCTTGAGGGCATCGAGGAGCTTGTCCTGATCCTGGACCTGCTTGGCCTCGAGGGCCATTGAAATGACGGGCTGATTGAAACTGATCGGCTCGAGCAAGACAGGGGTTTTCTCGTCACAAAGGGTATCACCGGTTGCCGCATGCTTCAGACCCATGACGGCGATGATATCTCCTGCGGAGGCCCTTTCGATCCGCTCCCTTTTATTCGAGTGCATTTTCAAGAGACGTGCAAGCTTCTCCTTCGCTTTCTTGCCCGGATTGTAGGTCACATCGCCAACCTTGATGGAACCCGAATAGACTCGGATGTACGTTATCTTCCGGCCCTGTTCCATCATGACCTTGAATGCCAGTGCCGCAAACGGACCGTTGCTCTCCGGTGGGCGGGGCTCCAACCTGCCGGTCAACGGTGAATGCCCCTCGATCGGAGGGACATCCAGCGGCGACGGCAGGTAACTTACAATCCCGTCGAGTAGGGGCTGGATCCCTTTGTTACGCAAGGCGGCCCCACAGAGCACCGGCACGACACGCAGCTTCACGGTTGCCTTTCGAATCGCTTCCTCAAGCTCTTTCAGGCCGATTTCGGCCTCCGACAAGTACTTGTCCATGATGGAGTCGTCTGTCTCGGCCAAGGTCTCCAAAAGGACTTCCCGTTGATTCGCTGCGGCTTCGGCAAGATCCGCCGGTATTGGAGCTTCTTGAAACGCAGCACCCAGGCTTTCGTCTTCCCAGGCGATGGCCTTCATCTTGAGAAGATCGATAACACCGGCAAAACGATCTTCCTTGCCCCACGGCAATTGGAGCACGAGCGGCAGGGCCCCCAAACGATCTTTGATCATCTCCACCGCCCGAAAGAAGTCTGCACCGACCCGATCCATCTTGTTGATAAAGGCAATCTTGGGGACCCGATATCGGTCGGCCTGGTGCCACACCGTTTCCGACTGGGGCTCCACGCCGCCCACGGCGCAAAAGACTCCGATCGCGCCGTCTAGAATCCTCAGAGAACGCTCCACTTCGATCGTGAAATCGACGTGACCGGGGGTATCGATGATATTGATGGTGTGGCCGCCCCATTCGCAGGATGTAACTGCGGATGTAATCGTGATGCCACGCTCTTTCTCCTCGAGCATCCAGTCCATGGTCGCCTCGCCGTCATGGACTTCACCCATCCTATGTACCCGTCCGGTGTAATAGAGGATCCGCTCCGTGATGGTGGTCTTCCCGGCATCGATATGCGCTATGATCCCGATGTTCCGTGTCTTGGTAAGTTTCTGATTCTCTGCCATCGGCTTCAACTATAAGGAGGCGTTTCCCTGTTCATACCAGCGAAAAACAGGGACACTTGAGCTCGTCAATCGCCCTCATGCCTTGATGAACAAGGCTTTCCCGCGTTGACATGGAGCGGTAATCTAAGTTATCTCTTATGACCTGTCAAGGCCCTAAACAGGAAGGATGAAGATCGTTTGACCGGATCCATAGGCCACACTCTGATGGACATGTATCATTCCATGTTCAATTACTTCGGCCCACAGAAGTGGTGGCCCGGGGAATCGGTACTCGAAATCATGATCGGTGCCGTCTTGACGCAGAACACGAACTGGAAGAACGTCGAGAAGGCCATCACGAACCTGAAACAAAGGAACATGCTTTCCATCCGAGGTCTTCATTCTTTGCCGATCGAGGCGTTGGCTGAAGCCATTAGACCTTCGGGCTACTACAACGTCAAAGCCAACCGGCTCAAGAACCTGATCGCCTTTCTAAGCGAGCGGTACCGCGGCGATCTTTCCCGCTTCCTGGACGAGAGGACCGCAGAGCTCAGGGAGGGCCTCCTCTCGGTCAAGGGTGTTGGCCTGGAGACGGCGGATAGTATCCTTCTCTATGCTGCCCGACGTCCGGTGTTCGTCATCGACGCCTATACCTTTCGCATCTTGCGGCGCCATGGTCTGATTGCCGGCCAAGCGAGCTACCACGACCTGCAAGCCCTCTTTGAGGAACACCTCCCCGCCGACCCACCGCTTTTCAATGAATTCCATGCCTTGATCGTGATGACCGGCAAGGAATTCTGCCGTCCGAAGCCGCCTTGCATGAAGTGCCCATTGAGGGAGTGGGAGACCATCGATCTTGGTCCTGACCTCTCCGAGTAACGCTCTCAGCGCATTGAGGCGTCACCCAACGATGCGATTTCAAGGATCTGCCGATGAGCAAGATGCTGATTTCATATGTTTTTTCATTATTGCGCCATCGTCTCACCACGGTTGAGGGATAGAGCGATTCATTGACTTCAGTGTTTTGGCCGACTAGACTAGTAACTCGGCTGTTCGTCGGCCGACGCTCACGAACCCTGGGTGCCATGAAATTAAACCGAGCTTATTTCAAGATAATCGCCCTTTTCGCGGGTTTGCTTCTGATCTGCGGGATCTTTTTTGCGACCGGGGTTACCTACTACCTCGTCCGCCCTGGAGACACCGATGCCGCAAATCAGGTCTTCCGTGTCCGCGAAGGCATGTCCTTGAAGGATGTGGTCGGGGAGCTTGAGAATAGTGAGTTGATCAAAGGCAAGGGGCTGTTTCTTCTTTGTGCCCGAGTGATGGGGTACAGCAAAAAGATAAAGGCCGGAGAGTATCGATTGAACCCCGACATGTCGCCCTTGAAGATTCTCGACCGATTGGGCAGTGGCGCCATCATTACCCATGCCGTCACCATTCCCGAAGGATTTACGCGAGAGCAGATCGGGGCCCTATTGGCCCGCAACGACTTGGTTAACTTGGAGGAATTTTTGGGCTTAACGGGTGACCCCGACGCGGCCAAGCGGTACGGGATCCGTGGACCCGACTTGGAGGGGTATCTTTACCCCGACACCTACCAGCTGAGCCGTGGGCTATCTACAGCCAAGATCGTTGACGTCATGGTCGGCCGTTTTTTCGAGGTCTACAAACCCCTTCAGGAGCAGGCCGAGACCATCGGAATGACGATGGAAGAGGTGGTTACGCTCGCCTCGATCGTGGAAAAGGAGACCGGTTGCGCCTCCGAGCGGCCCATCATAGCAAGTGTCTTCCTGAATCGTCTGCGGAAGAAGATGCGCCTGGAAAGTGATCCCACGGTCATATACGGCCTGCGGGATTTCGACGGCAACATCAAGAAGAAGCACCTATCCCAAAAGACGCCTTACAACACCTACGTCATCCGGGGACTCCCACCGGGACCGATTGCCAGTCCGGGGTTTGAGGCCCTGAAGGCGGTCCTGTTCCCGGCCGAAACCCATTACCTCTACTTCGTTTCCAAGAACGACGGCACTCACTTTTTTTCAAAGACCTACGCCGAACACAGCAAGGCCGTCAAACGGTACCAAAAAAACCGGCACCAGCGGGCGAAAAGGGCTTCCTAGCCGACCAGCACTCGCCAACGTCTGGATGCCCCATGCGGACCCGCAGGGAGGGACCTGATCGGCTGGGACTTTCATCCGATTCCAAGGCCGAAGAATCTACGGCGTCATCTTTCCGGCCGCGAGAGCAGGATACGGCTGTCGGCCACCACGCAACCCTCACCTTCAGGATAGACAATCAAGGGATTGATGTCGAGTTCCTTGATCTCCGGGTGGTCTGAGACCATCTGGGACAATCGCAGGATACACACTTCGATCGCTTTGATATCGGCGGGCGGATTCCCGCGGACCCCTTGCAGGATATGGTAGGCCTTGATGGAGCGAATCATGTTTCCCGCGCTTGACTCCCACATCGGGGCCAGCCGGAAGGTGACGTCCTTGAGGGCCTCCACAAAGACGCCTCCCAGGCCGAACATACAAATCGGTCCAAACCCGGGAGATCGAGTAGCGCCCAGAATCACTTCGATGCCCCCCCGCGCCATCTCCTCGACCAGGATACCGTCAATCCGGGCGTTCGGATCGTGTTTCTTGATGTTTGCCGTAATCTGATCAAAGGCCGCCTGAGCCTGTTCAAGGGTCTTGATCTTGAGACGCACGCCTCCGGCGTCGGATTTGTGAACGATGTCCGGTGATTCGATCTTCATGGCCACGGGTAGGCCGACCACCTCCAGCGCCGCCTCGATTTCAGCCGGTTCCGTCACGAGCAGGGTCTTCAAAAGCGGAAAGCCGTAGGCCGCGAGAATTTCATTGGCCTGCTTCTCAGGCATATAGTGTTCTTCGCGGTCTTTCAGGTTTCGTTCAATGATCTGGCAGACTTTGTCGCGTTCGGCCGGAAACTGCCGAATCTCTCGAACACGGGCCTTGGGCGGGTTTACGTGTTCATTGAAACGAACCATCGCGGCCATGGTCCTGGCCGCCGCCTCGGGGAAGTCGTAGTTCGGAATCCCGTGTTTCTCCAGATAGCGTACCCCTTCCGATACGTCCACCAGCCCCATGAAGGAGCAAAGGATCGGCTTGTCGATGTCCTTGGCGACGGGCGGGACGATCTCCGCGGTTTCAAGGATGTCCGTCATGGCCTGGGGTGTCAAAATGACGATGGCACCGTCGACATTTTCGTCTTCCAGGACCGCCCGGATCGCGGCGGCGTAGCGCTCGTGGGTCGCATCTCCGATCACGTCGACCGGGTTGTTGACGCTGGCGGTCTCCGGCAAATTCTCTTTGAGTTTGCTTAGGGTTCCGTCGGATAAAGTCGCCAACCGTAATCCGTGCCGGATGGCGGCATCCGTCGTCATGATTCCAGGGCCGCCGGCATTCGTGACGATCGCCACCCGATTTCCCTTGGGCAGTGGCTGATGGGAAAAGGCCTGGGCGTAATAGAATAGCTCGTTGATTCCCTCGACCCGTTGAATACCCCCCTGCTGGAAAATCGCGTCATAGGTGGCATCAGAGCCGGCCAGCGAGCCCGTATGCGATGCCGCCGCCCGGGCCCCTTCAGCCGATCGGCCCGATTTGACGGCCAGGATGGGTTTGCCGGCCTCCACGGTAATCTCCCGGGCGATCTTCATTAACGCACGTCCATCGGTGGTGTCCTCGAGGTACATCAGGATGACATCCGTGTCCGGGTCATCCTTGAGATAACGCAGGAAGTCGATTTCATTCACATCGGCCTTGTTACCGAAGCTGACGAATTTGGAAAACCCGATGTGGCGGCCCGCAGCAAAGTCGAGCACGGAGGTGCAGAGAGCCCCTGACTGGGAGATAAAGGCGATATTTCCCCCTTCGGGCATGGTCCTGGCGAAGCTCGCATTCATCCGGACGCCTTCGTTCGTGTTGATAAGTCCGAGACAGTTGGGGCCGACAAGCCGAATGCGGTGCTCTTTGACCAGCGCCTTCAGTTCATTCTCCAGCTCGATCCCATGACCACCGACCTCTTTGAACCCGGCCGTGATCACTATGCAGCCCCGTACTTGCTTCTCCGCAGCTTCGGCGACGATCGACGGTACGAGAGCTGCCGGCACGATGATCACGGCCAGATCGACATCGTCCGGGATGTACATCAACCGCGGGTAGGACTTGACCCCTTGAACCGATTTTGTGCTCGGATTGACCGGATAAAGAACCCCATTGTACCCTGTCTGAAGCAAGTTCCTGAATACGGCCAGACCGACACTGCCCGGGCGGTTCGTGGCCCCCACGACAGCAACAGATTTAGGATTAATGATCGAAGCTAGCTCATCCATGTTGATCTCCTTAGACTTGGTACCTGGAAGCCTATCGGAAAACGACCGGTTTCCCTGATCTCATTACTACGGATCCCTATCTTCTTAGCGGCGCTGAAGTCGACGCTCTATGGGTAGTGTTCTGGACGCCGTAGTAAATCGAGATCCCTTCAAGCACACCTTCGGCTACGGCAAGCGCCTTATCTGAGATGCTCAAACAGAGCTCCTTTTGATGCCGAGGATCGATATCGCCGATCTTGAGTCCCTCGCTCACTTGAACACCCGGCCGGATCAATCCTCGCACGATCCCGTCGATCGGTGCCCTGACAGGCATCCTATCCACAAACCCGGCCACCGCGTCTTTGAAGATGCTCTCACCAATATCTCGTCCAGTCTGCCATTGGCCATCTCGCGGGGCGCGTAACACGCGCTCGGTCACGCCGTCGATTGCCCCCGGCACGCCGGTGTTGGGCTCAGCGGTTCCTTTCTCCAAAAGCCGGCCCAATCGCGGGCCGCGATTCGTCTCTATGACAAAGGTCGCTGTTTGCCCTGCTTCGAATCCGGGGCCGAGGGCGATGACAAGAGGGGCGTCGCGCTTACACGTCCCCGTGTTCTTCTTCGCCATGATGGCATCTACGATCACATCCGGCCGCAGAGCGTGTCGGGACGAACATTCCGGGTCCACCACGACAGGGATCTCACCTCGGCGCCATAAGCGGTCAACGTCCTGCAGCCCCTCTACGCGCAATGCCTTCACACCTTCGACGACGGCTTCGCCATCGTATATCGCCTCGCTAAAGGCGACTCTCCTGCGGACGGCCAAAGGCTGATCGATCTCTGTGATGAGGACCTTGAACCCGCAGCGTCGGAGACGCCAGGCGACGCCTGAGCCAATATCTCCGCCGCCCTTGATCAACACCTTGATGCGGGAGTTAGGCGGAAAACCAGGGCCTCGCCCAGACGGACAATCTTCCCCGCGATGCCTTTTCGTGTCTCTGAACGAGCTCAATGGAATGACTGATTATAGCGCCGATGCGCATTTAGAATTCTGTAGAAGCTGTCGGAAAACGCCCATCTGTCCCGATTGCATCGGGATTCCCCTCATCTTCGCCCTGCTAAATTCTCGCTGTGCGCGGCGGCGAAGCCGATTTAACCGGGCAGGTCATTGCGGCGTACACGGGAGGCCCAAGGCGCAAGGCGTTAGGTTTGAGGCAAAGAAAAACAAGACACTATGAATGCTTTGCCTTATGCCTCCAACCTCCAACCGAAACATTCACACGCCTCACTCCACGGGATTTCTTTACCTTCGCTTCGCTCGGCTCAGTCCCCACCCCTTCGGGGCGGGTCCCCGGTTTCGTCCCGCTCGAAGAGAGCGGGATGGACATCTTGCATCAGCCTCTCAGAAGCCGGTTTTTCGACAGTCTCCTAAACAATGCAGCCGGGATTATACCTCATGAGGTTTTCCGTAACGAACCTGTTACCAGCTCTTCAAGGATGATTGACGCGTACTTCGCCATATCCCGGAAACCCAAGAATTACAACGAAGTAAAACATTAAACACTCGACATATGGCTGTCAACACTGCGGCGCGGTCGCCCGATTTTTCGATTGACAACGAAAATGCTCTTGGACTAATAGTTTTAAGCAACGACCATGCGCTAATGCACTCACAACGGACGCTTCCACGCTCCTTTCCTGATGTCTTCGTTTGTAGCCGGCAGAAGGGGACACCATGATAAAAAGAACCCCCTTTCCCATATGCCTCACCCTGTCGTTATGCTTGATTGGTTTCTGTGTCCCGGGAGTTGGGCAGACCCAGGAGGCCAAGCCGATTCTGAGCGTTGAAGCCTTTGACATGCTCAACACGGTTCCCGACTCCTATCTGATTGATGTCAGGACCCGCGCTGAATACCAGTTCGTCGGTCATCCTTTCATGGCATACCTATTTCCTTACCGTTTCTTCACCACCACTTTTGCAAAAGAAAATGATCACTATGCCTACCAACTCAGTCCGAAAAACAAGGACTTCGTGGAGCAGATCGCCAAGGTATTCAAGAAGACCGACAACCTGCTCGTCATTTCCAGGGACGGCACGCGCAGCGCGCTGGCAGCAAAGTCTCTTATTGACGAGGGCTTTAAGAATGTCTTTGATGTGGTTGACGGTTTTGAGGGTCCTCAATTCCCGGCGTTCGAAGATGATAACCGTCACAAATACTACCGTCAGCTAGCCAAACGAAACAAGATTTACGGTTACGGGCACCGGCGCCATTACGGTTGGCAGTGGTGGGGCTTGCCCTGGACCTATGAGATAGATCCCAAGTACATCTACCCACCCGATCTGGCCCCCCCGAAGAAATAGACCTATCGCACCACTTCAGATCGCTTGGAGAGCTCCCACTTTCAAAGAGCGAAGAACTAAGCGTAAGGAACAAGCATACGTGTATGCATAGTGATATGGATCCCTACCCCCCATTCTGCAATGGCAGGGTCAACTCTTGCACACCTCGTTAGGGGCGATGGGTAGATGTGAGGAGGCAGGCGTGAAGGGTTGGCTTGCGTAAGCCCCGCCGCTCACCGTGAGAGCAGCCAGTCTGATCGACTGAGTAACTTCATGAAAATGGTACTTGAATCTGAATCTTCTTGTTCTTTCGATGTACGTTACCCCGGCCATGGGCGTTAAGGTATCTAAGACCCCATGGCATGAAATTTTGGCTCCTCACAAGAATTTGTGGGCGAAAAAACCGTTTCCAGCCTCTGCGG
>CAZAGT010000193.1:0-9328 GCA_964484515.1 uncultured Desulfobacteraceae bacterium
CATCTGAGCCATGTACAAGACCCCCGCCAAACCGGCAAGAAAGCCGCTGAGCATGAATACGTAAATTCTATGTCTGGCCACGTTGATGTCCGACAACCCGGCGCCTTCCAAGTTGCCTCCGATGGCGTACGTTCGCCTCCCGAATGCCATGCCCAGGGCCAGGTAGATGCTCAAAAGCCAGACCCCCATCCCCCAGTAGAACACGGACGGCAAACCCGCGATAAACGTGGTCGCAATGGCACGGAAGGCCTTATCATCCATGATTTGAAGGAAACCTTTCGAGAGGTAGAGTGCCATTCCCTCCACGACGATGGAAACACCCAGGGTGGCCATGAAGGAAGGGACGTGAAACTTCGCCAGAAACAGCCCATTGATGAAGCCGAAGGCTACGCATATCACCAGAGCCAGAGGGATCACCCAAAGCCCAAAATCCTCGATGTACAGTACGCAAAACAGGGCTGAAAGTTTCAACAGGCTTGGCACTGAAAAGTCAAAGGACCCCGTCATGATGACAAAGGTCAATCCGCAGGCCGCGACTAGGAAGTATGACATGGAATAGACCAAAGATATAATCCCATGATACCGGAGAAAGAACGGGTTCATCATTTGGAATCCAACCACAACCGCTACCACAAAGACGATCGGCCCGATTGTCGTCATATTATTCCGAAGCCATACCTGAGAATAATTTGGTCTAGTCATCGCCTTCCCACTTTCTCATGTTATCGTTACGCCCCTTAAACCCCTCGCACTAACGATGATGGATCCAATGAGCAATAACCCCACAAGAAGTTGTAACGAGTAAGGGTGCAATGGCGAAAGATACACTCCGCGGTAGAAAACGGTAAACGTCAAGGCACCGATGATCGTTCTCTGAGGACCGCCGCTGCCGCCCATAAGCGGCGTCCCACCCAGGACAATGGCCACCAAAGGCCAAACCAGGGTGTTGAGTTTCAACTCCACCGGAGTCGAACCTCCATGATGTTGGAAAAGGATCATCGACCCGATCCCCGTAAATAGCCCGCTCAACGTGAAAGCCAAGATCTTGTACTTGTCCACGTTTATGCCGGCTAAACGCGCCCCCTCTTCATTCGACCCAATAGCGTACAGGTATGTACCAATCCGCGTGTATTTCATAATGAATACGGCGGCGCATATGATGGGGATAGACAGAAGAAAGGTCGTCGGGATCCGGGGTATCAGCGGCGCCGTGATGAACTCGAATCCGCGGACAACGCGCGGATATCCACCGGCGAGTTTGGCTGTTAATCCCCAGTACGCGACCAACAAACTCAAGGTTAGGATAAAGGAGGGAATTTTCGCCTTCGCTTGGATGACCCCGATGACAAACCCCGTCGCAATCCCCAGCAGTAAGATAACAAAGATGGAAGATAATCCGAGTACCGGCATGCAAAGCCACACTAGGACTCCGCCGAGCATCCAAATTCCAACGTAGGACAAGTCCAGTGAACCGATTACCACCACCATGGAGGGCCCGAGCGCAAATAGCATGAGCGTTACAAACTGCCTTAGGATGGTCTTGAGGTTTAAGAGACTTAGAAACCTTCCCGGGAATAGGGCCGAAAACACCACTACGAGGGCGATCAAAACGATCATAACAGGCTGAGCCTTCAAGGTTCGAATCAAGAAGGAACCTATCTGCTTAAATCTGTTGGACGATTTCACGTCGACACCGCCTTTCTGAACTCAGGGGGGGTGAGGACTTTTTCGATCTTCCCATCTCTTAGGAAAAAGATTTGGTCACACAGGATGGAATACTCTTTTGGATCATCACTCACAAGGATCATGGAGATGGCCCTCTTTTTCATCTCCAACATGACCGCATAGATGTCTTCTCTAGCTCCCACATCGATCCCTATCGTGGGATCGTCCAGCAAAAGTACGTCCGGGTTTCTTTCAACCCACTTCCCTACGGAAACCTTCTGTTTATTACCGCCGCTGAGAGAGTAGCACTCCGTGTTAACACTCGGGGCCACTATTCGCAACATACGCACGATCCTTTCCGCCATTCTTCTCTCAGCATCGAAATTGATGGCCGGAATGAATTTCCGCAATACCTTCTGGATATTGATGATCGAGATGTTCTTCACAATCGGCCAATTGAGGAATAGCTCTTTCCCCGTTTCACCTGAAAAATACCCGATGCCTTGCCCTAATCTGACGTGGGGCGGTTCGTCGGCCTTGAGCTTCTGACCCTTAAATAGAAGTTCCCCCTTTTGAAATTTCGTGATACCGGCGATGGTTCTGATAATATTCGTTTTGCCAGATCCTGACGGGCCAAAAAACCCAATGCACTCGCCTTTATGAAGATCGAATGAAATATCGTAATAACGCCCCTTTCTTGTCAGATTTTTTGCTGTCAAAGCGACCTCCTCGCTCACAGCTTCTTTGGTTTCCTCCGTGTGGACATAATTGGAGGATTGCCTGCCTACAATCGCCTGAAACAGATCTTCCTCCGTCATTTCCTCGGCGGACAGGTCATAATTGGCAACCAGCTTACCGTCTCGCAATACGTGTATCCTATCCGTGAATTCCTTTACTTCAGGAATGATGTGCGAAATGAAGAGGAATGACGCATTCTTCTTCATCTTTATGAGGTCGCGGAACAGCTCCCGCCGTTCCTCGTCATTTAGCGGCGCGGTCGGCTCGTCGAGGATGATGATCGGGGTCGTGTCATCATCCCCGCGCTCCAGTCTGACACTTAGGATGGCCCTGGCTATCTCAACCATCTTCTGGGTGGAGAACGGGAGTTCGTGCATAAAGGCTTCGGCATCGCACTTCACATGAAGTTCGTCCAAAATGGCCCTGGCATTCCTCTTCATCTCATCCGTCTTCAAGCGCAGGAACTTGACATACTTGTCCTCGTGGCCCAAAAAAAGGAACTGATAGACCCGGAGCCATGGAATGACTCCCTTTTCCTGGTAGACGATGGAGATTCCCCTCTTCGCCGCCTCCTTTGGGTTCTTGGGGAATGGAACTCTCTCCCCTTTGCGATACATTTCGCCCGTATCCGGGGGATAAACGCCGACCAAGATCTTCATCAGGGTGGATTTCCCGGCTCCGTTTTCCCCTACGATCCCAACGATTTCATTTGGGCGAGCCCTCAGACTAATACCGTCCAGAGCACGCACGACTCCTTCGAAAGTCTTGGAGACCCCCTGCACCTCTAATAACGAATCATCCATCGATATCACCATCCTTATTCATGGTACCTAATCTCCACAGGCGAAACGCGACTGGAGCACACAAAAAAACGGCGCTTATCCTTTCATCGTGGTGATCGTCGAGCCCCCACGTTAAAGCATGAACGCCGTGAAAATTGGATTGTGAAGTATGCACGAAAGACCGCCAGAACGATAGGTATCCCGCTGATGCAGGATTTCCTTGACCCGCGCGGTTGCGCTCCTTACAGATACGTCTCTCCAGGGCCCAGAAACACCGTCGCAAGTTACAGGGAACTCACAGATGGAGAATCTCATAAGCTGCAGCGAAGGAGGAGAAATTACGGACACCCCTCCTTCGCTCACGATTCGCCAAACAGCCCTGGTATCGACATACAGGGCTTGTGTTTCTCTACAGCCAGTTAGGCTCTGTCTTCAACTCTGGCGGGAACTGCTTAGCATATTTGTCCGCTTCTTCCCACGTGTCAATATTGAAGTCCAGGAAGTACTTATGGAGAGCGCCGACGTGTTTTCTGATGGCCGTGAGGCTGCCAAATTTCTTGAGTTTCGCTGGGAAGTAGTAGTCATGAGAGTTTGGTGCGAGATGGGTTCCACCACCTGCATGACGGTCATAGGTCAGGCCGAGCTCCTTGCATTTTCCGAGGGACAGCAGCCTGAAGTCATATGGATACTCCGGCTTCCTCGACTTCATCTCTTTCAGTACTTTCTGCAGATTCTCCTCGGTTGGGCCTATCGCGAAGCTCGGATGGTGAATGAGGCCGGAGTCCCTAGCCAGCTTCTCGAGCTCACCGGGTCTGCCGTAACAGTCTATCCTCCCTGATTGAATCATCTCATCCTGCTTCGGGTACCAGGCCCCGGTGCACATATCATACAGCATTGGGACCATCCTTCCTCCGAAGTAAGGTATCGCGAAGCCGGAAGTGAGGAGAAAGTTACCTTTGAGGATCTCCTCCGCCGTGGTCATTTCCATATCTCTTGATGCGGTCAAGGGGCCGATCCTCAGGCCGCGGTCTTCACAGGCCCTCAAGGCGCCCATGGTCTGCGAGTCGTTAGCGCCCCATAAACCCTCATAATCCGTTCGGCTTGCCAATGACGCCTCGGCGGCCTTTCGTCCTCCCTCGAAGTTCCACTCGCCGTATTGGTGGCCTAGCAGTTTCATCTCGGGATAGAACTTCCAGGCCTGGTAGACCCCCAAGTTGATGTAGACCGTGGAGACGGTGGCCGCCGTCTTGCTCGCCTGATGGTGAAGGATCTTCGTCTTCCCGCTCTCTCTCATCTTCTGCATCAGCAGGATTAAGGGCATGAACGTCTGCTCGTCTGAGAGCGGCGTGTTGTCCACAACCCATCGCGGCCCATAGTCTCCTGGGAACACATCCCCGGTGTATCCAAAATGCGTGGCCATAAACACGTTGTTCTCGTTGCAGATTCTGGCCAATTCAGGCATTACGGACATGGGAGGGACGTTATAGGTCAACGCCTTGGCACCCTTGGCAATCATGCTCTCCGTGATCTCGATGCACGACGGTCCGCTTTCGTACACCGCACCCATGAACTTCAGGCCGAGCTGTTTGCAGGCTTGCTCATTGGCCTGGTAGACCATCATCGCGTATTCTTGTGACAGATGAAAGGTGATATGCCCAACAGCAAACTTCTCCCCGGGCTTGGCGTTTCTGTATTCTCGGGCAAGCTTCTGCCTCTCTTTGTCCTGTGCTGCCGCCGGAGTGATTCCACCGGCCATGGCCAGGCCTGCCGCCGTGCCCCCGGCAATCTTAGCCATCCTGCCTATTGCTTCACGTCGGGTTAGCGTTTCTGAACTTCTTTCCTTCGCCATAGTAACCTCCTCGTTGATCGTGGTGATGGTTAAGAACGAAGATTAAGCCCTTTACGTTTGCCCATCCCATTTGCCTAATGGGTCGTTAGCCTTCCAACGTTGACGTACCGCACGGTGTTAGGTCTTCAGTAGATCATACGATGGTCCTGATTCAGGCGCGCACGCACCCCCTTGCCGTTGATAAGACGCCTATCCCTCCTCGGGGTCGACCATCTCCCATAGGGTGATATCCGGGGCTTCGGTGCATAGCTCAGGAGCAAGCTCGTTGATCCACTTTTCGAGATAAGGCATCTTCATGTGCTGTTCCCACTCCTCCCGACTGCGCCAATTCTCATAGAATATGAAGTACCCCTTGTCTTCTAAATTAACGTGCATGTCGTAATTGACGCACCCGGGCTCCTTGTGTGTCTCGTCAACCAAATGCAAGAGCTCCTTGTGGACTTCCTGCTCCTTCCCCGGCTTGGCCCTACAATAGGCAACGACTGTCAGATTCTTGCTCCCCATCTCCCAAAACCTCCTTTCATTTGCCGCTTGGGTATCGCTTATTCGATCGCCCGTCGCAGACAGCTTTGTTGGCAAGGGTGGAATCGAAGGCGACCCGTTATCCCAGCCAGGCCTCACCTGAAACCTTCCCTTGTCAAACAATGGATAAGAAGAAATGAAACCGCGCCACTCTCCCGGGAAAAATCCCTCCCCGAGCCTTTACCAGTTTTGGCTCTTCAGGATCAATTCCTTGACATCCATGATGTGAAATTCCATGTGCTTTCGTGCTGATCGGGCATCTCTCCATCTTATCGCGTCATAGACATTACGATGTAGTGTAATCGTATGGTTCATCAAATCCGATACACTCGTGGCTGCTGTATCAAAGACCTTTCGTATTAACTGATGAAGGAGGTCTCTAATGATCTCACCGATTCTGGCCATGACTTGATTCTTGGAGAATTCAGCCACCAGCATATGAAACTGAACGTCCATGCTAACGAAACGCTTCAGATCTTCAGAATCACAGGCCTCTCCCATCTGCGTCAACACCTGCTCCAACTTCCCGATATCGTCTTCACCAGCATTCTTGGCAGCCAAGGCTGCCATCGCCCCTTCAATATAGCCTCGTGCCTCCAGCAGGTCCAGGGCAGATTCCCTGTCCATGGCAAGGAAGGACGTGAGGGGGTTCATGAAATCCGTGTGGGCAACCGCCCGCACAAATGTCCCCCTGCCCTGTTTCGATTCGATCAGGCCCATGAGTTCCAGACGATTCAACGCCTCTCGCAGAGAAGCCCTGCTGACCCCCATCGTCTTTGCCAATTCGTCCTGAGAGGCAAGCATATCGCCATCCTTCAATTCACCCTGGATGATCATATCCTTGATCTTGGATATGATGTTGTCTACGAGTTTCTTGCGTCCGAACATGGCAGCCATTGGTAAGTAGGATCAAAAACAGTGGAACACACATGAACCGGGAGGAAAGTCAACTGATCATCTGATTATCAGTCTTTATCAACCGCCAAAGCACCCTGTCAAGCGCTTTTTGCCTGCCCTGGGCCTCCTTTAACGATTAGAAGATCATGGTTGAGTTCCCACAAGGCCTCGATCTCGATTCCGCTTGATTCTGCAGGTATTTCGAGTTCACGTCTTTGCCAAAAAATACGTCGTGATAACAGAATATTGTGCATATAATCGGGATGATTGGGGAGTGTTTCGTCTCTTGGCGGGCCCCTTTTGGGGTCTTACGTTGGGGAGCGGATGAGCGAGCCTTTAGCGCGGCGTGGTACAACCTTCTAAAAGCTCATCCTTCGCCTGCCAATCAGGGGGGTGGTGGGCTCTAGGGTGAGGTGGTTCATGTCTTCAAACCGACGCAAGCGGTTTCCTTCTCGTCAAGCTAGCCGCCGGCAAAGGGATGGACAGATCGAATTTCGTCACCTGGTTTGATCTCGAGCGAATCGTATTCCTCGGAGCGCACGATCCTTCCGTTGAGGGTGAACAGTAACGGATTCTTGCCTGTCTTTTTCTGAATCGACTTGAGCATGGGCTCGTCTTTCTTGCTTTCCACGACCTGCTCGACGACCGCCACGAATTTGGTTCCTTCAGGGAACTCTCTTTCCTTACAATTGACCGAGACTTTCATGGACAATACCTCGATTCTTCAGAGGTAGAAGAATACCTTTTATCGGGTAGAGTATCGCTGAATTTCTTAGGAAAAAAGCGGATGCAGGCAGACGCCCTCCTCGCATGTCTATGGCCGTTAAGCAACGAGATCGGCTAACCCGACCTCCTTTAGCTTGCTCGCGGTCGGCTTACCGTCTTCATCCCAGCCGCGTTCTTTGTAATAGTCCATAATGGCGTCTTCCAGGCCTATCGGAATCTTACCCGCAGCCGGGCCCTCATCGACCGGCTCCATAAATCTTTTCGGATAATTGAAATCGTGCTCCTTTTTCCAGCCGTAGCGAATGTTCAGCAATTTCTGGAGTTGGGTAATCCGGTCACCGCAACGCCGGAGGTCGTCCAGGCTCCAGCCAAGGCCGGTTGCAGCATTGATGGTGTTACACAGGTCGGTCAAGGTGTAGCCGCGAAATACCATGAATTTACAGTGACACGATGAATTGATCACATTGCAATAATCATGAAACTTGGCATTACGATCGGCGGTATTTTCCCAGGACCATCGTTCCTCGTTATCGACCTCGTCGATACCCCATTCGGGCAGTCTAACGTGGCCAACCCAGATGTGCTGCGAGTTACCCCTTTCATGGTTGGGACCAGAGGCCACGCCGGTGCAGTAGTTGAGCGCGCTAATATACTGAGCGCGCCAATTGTGGGCAGCGATCTCCTGACCTTTCATCTGGACAGCCCAGGCTTCAGAGCCTCCACCGAGTTGTTCTGAGGCGATCTTCGTCCCTTCCCCCAAGAGGTAGCCGAGTCCGTCGGCCCGCAATCCAATTTTTCTGACCAACTCGACCATAGCCTCGGCATTGCCCCAGGTCAAATCAAGGCCATAGGTATCCTCCTTTGTAATAACCCCCTTTTCATAGCACTCCATGGCAAAGGCGATCACGACTCCCAAAGATATAGTGTCCATGGAATAGAGATTGGCCAACTCACAGGCATAGGCCACGGCCTTGATGTCGTCGACCATGGTATTAAAGCCCACCATGGCAAAGGATTCGTACTCAGGTCCCTTGCCCTTGTAAGCATAGGGGCCCTCTTTGATCTCGCAAAGATTGTGGCACTGCAAAGTACAGTACTGACAGGGCCAAGGTTTGGCATTGAGTTCCTTGGCGTAGTTGGAGGCATGAAGGTTTTTGACTCCGCTCGGAAAGTCGGCTAGTTGGTAGTTCTTGATGGGCAGGTTGCCCTGGGGCGCAAAAAGCTCCGTCGCTGCGGCCGTGCCAACACGCCTCATCTGAAGCCACTCGGGCTGTTGCTTGTCCAGTTCAGCGATCCGTGTATTAATATCCTTGTTGAGCTTGTCCACCTCCTCAGGATCGTGGACATCCATCTTCTGGGTGCCTCGTACAGCGATCCCCTTCAACAATTTTGACCCCATGACGGCCCCGAGACCGCATCGACCGACAAACGATTTCTTGCGGGACTGGATGTTGGCATAACGGACTCCCCGCTCGCCTGATTGGCCGATCGTGGCACACTCGAACTTGTCGCCTTCGGCCTCTCTTATACCATCCTCGGTCTCATACGCGTCCTTTCCCCAAAGATGACCGGCGTCCTTGAGCTCGACTCTATCGTCGTCAACAACCACATACACGGGCTTGTCGGCGCGCCCTTGGACGACGATCGCGTCGTACCCCGCCTCCTTGATCTCAATCCCGAAGCTGGCCGTGGCGGCTGAATCAGCGTTCAGGTTGAACGCTGGGGAAATGGCCCCGGCGGTCCATTTAGCCGCGCCAGTCTGCTTAAGCCCCTGCATCGGCCCGGGAGCGAAGGTCAAGCGATTTGCCGGGTCAAAGGCCGTTGTCCCCCGTGGAGATTCACGCCACAGAACATAAGCACTCATGCCCGCACCACCTAAGAACTTCTCGTAGACGTCATCTGTCAATTCTTCGGGTTTGCATGTACCGTTGGACAAATCTACTCTCAAGATCTTATTCCAGACGCTCTTCATTGTAGAACCTCCACTTGGGCTGGTTAATATTTTCTTGCTCTTTTCATATACTTACCACCAGATTCGCCGGTGAGTCAATCCGTAAATGTCTTCGGGCCAGCAGGTCCTCACGAATACGATTGACTTAACCCTAACGTTGCAAAAGTCGAGGATGCCGCAGATTCCAGGCGTCAAGGG
>CAZAGT010000194.1:0-5850 GCA_964484515.1 uncultured Desulfobacteraceae bacterium
CCGCCAGTCACTGCGAAAAGACATCACCGTCCTCCCACCGCAGAGGCTGGAAACGATTTTTTCGCCCACAAATTCTTGTGAGGAACCCCATTCAGAAAGACTATGGGCCCATTTTTTTTACTTGCGCATAATACTCTGATTTGACAGTTTTGGCAGATCTATGTGTGGGGTGCACGAGTTGTGGTCAAACGAAGACAGGGAGGTACAAGTATGACAGCTGAAACATTTCTGGTGACCGGATCTTCCGGCTGTATTGGTTCATGGGTGCTTCGACAGCTCGTTTCAGAGGACGTCCAAGTGGTCGCCGGCCATTCCCGGGAGGATTATCATCGCCCCCGTTTACTGATGAGTCCAGCCGAGTTGGAGCAAATCCGTTTTGTCAGGTTTGACATCGGAGATCTGGAGACCCTCAAGGCCATCATCGACGAGCACCACGTGACCCACGTTATCCATCTGGCGGCGCTCCAGGTACCTTTCTGTAAGGCGGATCCATGCCTTGGCGCCCAGATCAACGTGGTGGGAACGGTTAACGTTTTGGAAGCGATTCGTCATGCCGGAGACCAGGTGCGGGGATTTGTGTATGCGAGTTCGATAGCTGCTTTCGGACCCAAGGAGATATATCCGGAAACACCGATTTCCGATGATGCCCTTTTGCGGCCTGATACTTTATACGGTGTCTACAAACAGGCGAATGAACAAACCGCCCGCGTTTATTGGCAGGACTGGAATATAAGCAGTGTCTGTCTGCGCCCTTGTATCCTCTACGGGGTGGGCCGTGACCAGGGACTCACTTCGGATCTCAGCAAGGCCATCCTCGCAGCGGCTGCAGACAGACCCTTTCACATCAAATTCAGCGGTGAAGCGGGCATCCAGTATAATGAAGACGTCGCCAAGATGTTCATCGCGGCTGCGCGGTCCGGGCAAAAAGGGGCCCTTGTCTGCAATATGCGCAATGATGTTGTCGATGTATCCGAATTTGTTTCAGCATTGAAACAAGAAGTTCCCCAGGCCCAAATCACCTATGAAACGGACAACCCGCTTCCCTTCCCGTTTGACGTGGATATCGCCAACCTGAAAAAGCTGTTGGGCAGGGTTCCCCACACCCCCATGGAAACAGCGATTCAGAAAAGCCTGGAACAATACAAGGCGCTCTTAGCCCAGGACCGCCTTGACCTGGGGCAATTGGACAATTGATGCTCCGATTGTGACTCGGCTAGATTGGGGTGACAGAGTCGGAATTCCAGATCAGCCGGAAGCCCTCAAGGGTAGGATAGGTGGATATGGGAGGCACAAAGCGCAGGGCATGAGGCATGAGGAAAGAGAAGATGGAACCTCTGCCGTTCTTTCCTCGAACCTCAAACCATAGGACAAAGAATTCGTTCGGATATACATCAAGACTGATGATAACTCACCCTATGAGGCAATGTAGTCTCAGAGCGCAGTGCCTTGTTTTTGACAACGGACAAAGGACTACAGACGACGGACATGGAGCGTTTTCGCTTCATTAGGAATAGTGAATGATCGGCGCCATTGCGGGGGATATTATCGGCTCGGTTTACGAACACGATCCGATCAAGACAAAGGATTTTCCGTTCTTCCATCCACGGTGTCGCTTCACAGATGATACGGTCCTTACGATCGCCATCGCCAAAGCGATATTGGGCGATCGGAATTATCTCAAGACAGTGCGGGAACTCGGCAGGCGGTATCCGAATGCCGGCTACGGCGGAGCGTTCATCCGTTGGCTCCATTCGAATGATTCGCGGCCTTACCACAGTTGGGGTAACGGCTCTGCCATGCGGGTCAGTCCTGTTGGCTTCGCCTTTGACACGGTTGATGCCGTGCTTCAGGAGGCAGCTTGCAGCGCGGAAATATCTCACAACCACCCCGAAGGAGTGAAAGGAGCACAGGCAACGGCGTTGGCTGTGTTCCTCGCCCGGACCACGCGAGACAAATCTCTGATTAGGAGCGAAGTAGTTAGTCGATTCGGATACGATCTGGATGGCACTGTCGAAGATATCCGGCCTACCTACGAGTTCGATGTTTCATGTCAAGGGACGGTCCCGCAGGCCATTATTGCCTTCTTAGAGGCGAACTCCTATGAGGACGCCCTACGAAATGCAATCTCGTTGGGGGGTGACAGCGACACTCTTGCTTGCATCACAGGTGGGATTGCTGAGGCTTACTATGGTTCTGTAGCTCCCCGCATCCTGGACAAGGTGAAGGGGTGTCTGACAGCAGACCTTTGGCAGATCACCGAGCAATTCTGCCGCAGATATGGGATGTCGACGTCGAACCAGGAATGAGATGTGATGAGGATCTCTGTGGATTCCGATCTTAATCAACCACAAGGAATAATTTAGTAGGAGTCTCAGGCCAGGAGTCAAGAGGAAGTGACGAGAAACAAGAATGCGGGAGAACAATGATCAGCACATAAGTTAGTTTTTCTGGAATCGCAAGGGTGTATGCATATGGCACTAACTGAGGCATTGTTGAAACGCGCAGCGGAGCACATCCTGAAGGGACGGCTGCAGCCTCCCTCGCCCATCGGTCACCTGGAGCCGGAATGCCGACCTGTTGACGCAGCGGACAGCATGGCAATCCAAGATGTGGTGCACGGGCTGTTGACGACGAATGGCTATGGATATGTGGTTGGGACAAAGATTGGATGCACGACAAAGGTCATGCAGGATTACCTTGGCGTGCCACATCCGGTGGCCGGCGGGATATTCGATAACACGATCCGCCATGGCGCCGGCGAATTCGATTTTGACTCCTTCCTTCACGTGGGGGTCGAGTGTGAGATCGCGGTGAGGCTCGGTTCAGCTATCCCCGCGGCGGGAGCACCTCATTCTGTTGAGAGTGTCTCCGAGGCCGTTGCGGACCTCTTTCCGGCGATTGAAATCGTGGATGACCGTTATGTCGATTTCGTCGCCCGTGAGCCGGACTGGCGAACATGGTTGGCCGATGACTTCTTTGGCGCCGGGGCCGTCCTGGGGAAACCGATTACCGATTGGTACAGGCTGGACCTTACGGCCGTGCAGGGCTCGATGCGTATCAACGACGTCGCAGTTGGCTCAGGGCACGGCCGCGATATCATCAACGGACATCCCCTGGAAGCCTTAGTATGGTTGGCAAATGCCGAGGCGGATCGAGGACGCGACCTACCTGCGGATTGGATCGTCATGTTAGGCAGCGTCGTACAAACCAAATGGGTGGCCGAAGGCGATCTCGTGAGCGTGGAGATTGAAGGATTGGGGACAACAGCGGTTCGTTTCGCCTGAATCCTGATCCGTCCGCTTGCGGTGATGCTGTTTGAAGACCTGTGACGTACTAAGATGTTGGATATTTATTGGGGTAATCTAAGGTAGGCAGGGCTCAACAAAGCTGATTTGAGACGTCGCCGGATGAATACCACCGCCTCATTCAGAGAAAATGGCAAGCCTGCTCTGAGCTCGGTAATCAGACCATGAATCGGCAACCATGACGGCGTTTAGGTGCAGCACCACGACCAAAAGGCCTAAGACCAGGGTCCAAGAGATGGCGCGGGTGACGGGCGTGGATCTGTTCTTGTGACGTCTCATCATTCATCAAACCTCCAGGTATTCTCCTCATTGAGCTAGATAGCCCACCTTTTGGAAATATGGACCGAGCAGATCATCTTTAAGAAGTCTCCGAATGCCGGGCAGACGGAAGCACGCCCCGAGAGCCCAGATTCGTACGCTCAACGTCCTGGAGCCGGTAACATGGCAATAATCATGCCGCGCTTTTCCGCTGCAAGCGAATTTATTTTGTTAATGTTTTCAATCTGTTGTCCGGACTCACGAGGTCAACGTGAGGGGTAGGTAATCTCTATCCTAGATGCATAGGTAATTTGCTTCCACTTTACTGGAGAAAAGAAGATAAGCCGGCAGAGGCGGTCAGGTCGGGCTTCCGGAGGGAAGATTGAGGATTGTCTTGCGGCGGTACGTTTAGGTGTCTTGATTCGTACTCTGATTCCAACACGTGGGTCCCATGTTGAAGAGTATATCGCAGTCGCACCCTTTTCCCATTGAATTGAACTCAGCCAGGATGTTCTCTACGTCCAAACCGCTCATCGTTTCGAGGATTCTGCGGGAGTATCTTGTGTCGCCCTGGCACGAGAAGCGGGCGAGGTTTTGCATCAATTGATCGAAGAAATCATCCCTGACGGCAGGGTCGTGATAAAACGTGTTGGCCGTATTCATGATGAACCTCCTCAACCTTCTCTTCGGTAAATCGAGTCCAATCGGTTAATGGTTTTTTCAGTTTAGGGGGCGGTTCGAAGAGAATTTTTGAGGGGCTTGTGGAGTTTGGGAGAGTCGATCCGTCCAGGATTAGGTCTGGATGCGCTCTTTGAGGCCCTTGATGAACGCCGTACAGAACTGGTTGGCATCAGCGACGATGGCCACATCTGCCATCTTCATCATCGGGGCATTCGGGTTTTTGTTGACGGCGATGACGAAATCCGCATCCCCAATGGCGGTGGTGTGTTGAATAGCACCACTAATTCCGATCGAAAAGAGAATCCGCGGTCGGATATTCTTACCGGCCTGCCCGATCAACGCTTCGTCGTCAAGCCAGCCGGCATAGACAACGGGACGCGTGCCGCCGACTTCGCCGCCGAGGAGATCGGCCAATTCAAAGAGTTTCTGGAACTTCTTCTTGCTGCCCATCCCACGTCCGCCGCAGACGACCACACGAGCATCTTCGATGCTTTGACCACGGCGGGGCCGACGATCCCGTGCGATCAGGCGTACGCGAGCTGTGGGCAAGTTCCGAGGTGGCGGAATCCGGATGACCTCGCCGCGGCGGTTGCTGTCGTGAGAGATCTCCTGGAAGGCGCCGGGCCGGACGGTTGCCATTTGGGGCCGATGGTGAGGGGTGATGATTTCTGCCAGGAGGTTGCCGCCGAAGGAGGGCGCGATTTGGAGAAGCAGGCTGTCTGCGTTCATTTCGAGTCGGATGCAGTCGGCGGTCAGACCGGTGCCGAGTCGCTTGGCCACCCGTGGAGCAAGTTCTTTGCCGAAGGACGTTGCCCCGATCAGGATCGTCTCAGGCCGATAGTCTCTTGCAAGCCGCTCCAGCAGGAACGCGTACTTCTCGATGCAGTAGTCACGGAGGGAAGCATGCTCGACCAGATAGACTTTCTCAGCGCCATGGGCAATATATTCGGCAACGTATCGGTCTACCTGATGTCCGAATAGAACGGCGCAGACCTCCCCATCGAAATCGGCCCCAAGTTCGTTGGCCTTCGCAAGGAGCTGGAGGGTTACACGATTTTGGAGGTAATTACGATAATCACCAAATACCCAGATGGAACGTCTATCGGTATTCATGCCTTTTTGTTGCGATACGGGATTTTGAGGTCTTTTCCAATGGCACTGCCGATCTGATCACCGAACGTCTCGAATAGCTCATCAACAATCTTCTTGGCGGTACCCGTCATAACGACGTTCTTCTTTTCTTCAGTGGGGGAAAAGACGTTTTGAATTCTCGTGGGTGAGCCCTCGACGCCGATGGTATCCGGTGGTAGACCGAGATCCTTACTGCTAAGGGTCCGCAAATCTGAGTCTCGAAATGCGGCCTCCAGGCCCTCCAGGGTGGGGTAACGGGGGACGTTTGCCTGGATTGCTATCGTAACGAGCCCGGGAAGGTCCATTTCGAGTGATTCATGGAATTCGTCTACGAGACGCTCCATCCGGACCGCGCGGTTTCGGATTTCAAGCTGTTCAACATAGGTCACCACGGGCACGCCAAGTTCTTCCGCGAGCTGAGGTCCGACCTGGGCTGTCTCACTATCACTCGTATGACAACCGCATAGCACGAGGT
>CAZAGT010000194.1:5860-9295 GCA_964484515.1 uncultured Desulfobacteraceae bacterium
GGGCATTCCTTCTTGATGGCCCGGGCGAGGGTGAGGGAGGTCGCGTGGGTATCACCACCCGCCATATGAGTATCTGAGAGCAAAACACCCCGATCCGCTCCCATGGCGATGGCTTCGTACAGGACTTCTTCTGCCATGGGAGGGCCCATGGAGATGCCGATAACACGACCCCCGTGCCGGCGCTTCAGTTGGAGGGCCGCCTCAAGCGCATTTGCGCAGGCCGGGTTCATCATCCCCTCCGCTAGGTCGCGGCGTAAGGTCCCGGTCTGTGGATTCCACGGAAGCTCCGAGACCATAGGAACCTGTTTGAGACAGACGATCAGTTGGAGCACCGGAATTACCTCAATTGAGACAAGATCCCACGCGCAATGACAAGACGCTGGACCTCACTTGTTCCTTCATAGATCTCAGTGATCTTCGCGTCCCGGAAATAGCGCTCTACGTCGTATTCCTTGCTGTAGCCATACCCCCCGTGAATCTGTAACGCCAGACTTGTCACCCGTGAGGCTACCGTACTGCAATAAAGCTTGGCCATGGCGGCCTCGGTACCGAATGACTGCCCCTCGTCTCGCAGAGCACCGGCCCTGTAAAGGAGGAGTCTTGCCGCGTCGGTTTCTGTTGCCATGTCGGCCAAGTAGTTCTGAATCGTTTGAAAGGATGCAATCGGCTTTTTGAATTGTTGACGCTCTTTCGCATAGGTCACGGCGGCTTCAAGAGCGGACTGACAGATGCCCAGTGCCTGGGCACCGATGCCGATTCGTCCTGTATCCAAGGCGTTGAGCCCTATTTTCATACCGTCGCCGGGCTGGCCGAGCATATGGCTCGTCGGCACCCTCACATTCTCCAGGAAGAGTGATGAAACAGGATTTGCACGCATGCCGCACAAATCCTCCAATTCGCCGACAGAGAAGCCCGGGGTCCCTTTCTCTACGATGAAAAGACTGGGCACCGCGCGCTTACCATCAGATACCGTCCTCGCAAAGATCAGGGCCAGCCCGCATACACCGCCGTTCGTGACGAATACCTTGGTACCGTTGATGATGTATTCACCGCCCTCCCGGATAGCGATCGTCTCTACGGCGCTGGCATCAGAACCGGCATTTGCTTCGGTAAGGCAAAAAGCCCCGATGTGTTCACCGCTGGCCAGCCGCGGCAAGAAGCGCTTTTTCTGCTCAGCGCTCCCAAACTGAACGATCGGATAAGCACTGACGCTATTGTGTACCGAAATACAGAGCCCAACACCTGCGCACACCCGCGAGAGCTCTTCGATGACGATCGCACTGCTGATCGAGTCCAATTCTGCCCCGCCATATTCTCTTGGAATCTGGAGACCGAAATACCCTAAGGATCGCATTTTATCGACGACCTCCCAGGGAAAGTGGGAGTCACGATCGATCTCGTAGGCGATCGGTCCGAGTTCGGTCTCCGCGAACCGGCGTACGTTCTTGCGCACGGCCTTGTGTTTCATGCAGGGGTTGAAATCCAATGCGTCGTTCCTCTTTATTCCATTGCAAACCTTCACCCTGAATTGCGGAAGGTCTTCTCGCAGTTCGGATGTTCTTAGGGGCTGTTTTGCGGGGATAAATAACCTAGGCGTTCCTGAAAATCAATAAGATGTTGCCGAGACCGAAAGAACAAACGGATGGAGGAATCCATCGAGGGGCAACGAGGGAGTCACGGGCGGAGTTAGCAGGCACCGGGAGAGCGGAAGTCAAACTTCAGACCGGGGAATCCTCAGGATTCCCCTCAAGAAGGGATCGTCTCAGCCGAGATGATTGGCCTCGAGGTTCAGGAGCCACTCCTTGCGCCATAGGCCTCCACCGTAGCCGGTCAGAGAGCCGTCGGCTCCGATGACCCGATGGCAGGGGATGATAATGGCGATGGGATTATGATGATTGGCGGAACCGACAGCACGAGAGGCGTTCGGTTTACCGATAGCGCGGGCGACCTCTCCATAGGAGGCGACTTCACCATAAGGAATGCGCTCAAGCTGTCGCCAGACCTTCTGCTGGAACTCCGTGCCTTCGGTTTTCAGAGGGACTGAAAATTCTTTGCGCTTTCCCCTGAAGTATTCATCGATCTGCTCGACGCAGGTCTCCAGACAGCTGGGTAATCTCGCATCGCCTCTCGGTTCTCCATCAACAAAATTGAGCTCCAGAACACTTTCAGCGGTACCCACGATTTCGATTGCTCCGATGGGCGAGACATAAATGGCCTTCGACTTTTCCATGGCGATTCACTCCCTTGTCAGCACCACCGCTTGCCGCAGCAGCGGCCCGTTTGATTGATCGGGAAACTTCGTGAAAGCGATACTTGGACTTGACATCTTCAGGTCTTTCGACGTGACTGACCGGGCGACAAGGAATCAGAGACCTCATTTCATGAAGTTCCATACGCGTGGTCGGCTCTAAGTCCAGGCATCACCGGGGTTTTGAGTGCAGTATTTACCACCAGAGATTTCGATGAAGGTCCCGGTCATGTAGGATGCCATATCAGAGGCTGCAAAGAGGATGGTGCTTGCCACCTCATCGCAATCACCCACGCGATGTAAAGCGATGGGGTTTAAGAGTGCCTCTCCCTTGGCTTCAATGGTTGGCGCCGTCATTTGGGTCTCGATGACCCCCGGGATGTAACCGATCACACGGATATTGTAAGGTGCGAGCTCCGCGGCGAGCGATTTCGTCATGCTGTAGACGGCAGCCTTAGAGGCGGCGTAAGCGCCGGAGCCCGTCGCCGGCATCAAAGAAGCGAATGAGGCCGCGTTGATCAGGACCCCGCCGCCGCGTTTCTTGATTTTGTCCGCCGCAATAAGCCCGCCGTAATAGACGGATTTCACATTTACGTCCATGGTTAGCTGCCACTGCTCTTCGGTCGTATCGATAATCTTCTTGGGCACGAAGACACCGGCATTACTGATCCAGATGTCGATGCCCCCGAAGTGCCGTTCAACATTGTCTGCAAATGAAAAGATCTTCGCACGGTTCGATACATCGACCGGTTCACCGTACGCTTCGATCCCCTTACCCTTGAGCTCTTTAAGTGTCGCTTCCACTTCGGTTGGGATTTCGTTACAAATGGCGATCTGAGCCCCTGCCTTGGCAAAAGTTTGTGCGATGGCCAGCCCAATCCCGCGTGTGCTTCCCGTGACGACAGCGACCTTATCGTTCAAGTTAACATCCATCGGTATCCTCCCAGATGGGGCCAAGAACCCGTATTCCCATTGCCGCTTTAACTTTGAGCCGGTGTAGATAACCTTAACCGGTGACGGGCTGACAGCTCAAACCTGACGGCTCAGTGGCCAATCCGAAGTGCTCAAGTACCAGACCCTGGTGAGCTGAGAGCTATGAGTTAACCCTAACGTTGCAAAAGTCGAGGATGCCGCAGATTCAAGACGCCGAGGGTGCAGCCGTAGTTACCTACTGCAAGCCCGAGGCA
>CAZAGT010000195.1:0-9249 GCA_964484515.1 uncultured Desulfobacteraceae bacterium
CGGCCGTGAGCTCGGGGCCGAACGGCTTGCAAGCTTCTTCAGCGTTCGAGCAGGTCACGTTTCGTTTCTTGAAAAGAGACCCCCATGGCCGGGCGTTAAGGTATCAAAGATCTCTCTGCACGAAGTTTCATACGAGTATCCTCAGCCTTGCCGCGCGCTTGATAGAGTTCCTTGGCGTGATAGGAACTCCGAACAAACGGTCCACTGGCGACCTCTTTGAAGCCCATGCCCAAGGCCGTAATACGCCACTCTGCAAAGGATTCAGGGGGAATGAAACGCCTCACAGGTAGGTGTTCCTTCGTAGGCTGGAGATATTGGCCCAGGGTGAGCATCCGGCACCCGACACCCAGGAGATCTTGGAGTGTCTGTGCGATCTCTGAAGACGATTCTCCGAGCCCGAGCATGAGGCCGGACTTGGTTGGGATAGCGGGCGCATAACGCCGTGCCCCACGCAGGAGATCAAGAGAGCGCCGGTAGTCGGCGCCCGGTCGGACCAGGGGATAAAGGCGCGGCACGGTTTCGAGGTTGTGATTCAGGACATCAGGGCGAGCGTCGAGGACGGTGCGCAGGGCGGTCTGATCGCCCTGAAAATCGGGCACCAGTACTTCGACCATGGCGTCGGGTGTTCTCGCATCGATTGCCGCGAGGGTCTCCGCAAAACAATGCGCGCCGCCGTCGGAAAGATCGTCGCGCGTCACCGAGGTAACGACGACATAACGGAGCGACATCGCCTCGACGGCCTCAGCGATCCGAAAGGGCTCTTTCGGATCCGGTGCGTCCAGGGGGCCTTGAGGCACGGCGCAAAAACGGCAATTGCGTGTACAGCGTGCGCCCATGATCAAAAAGGTGGCCGTTTTGGAGGAGAAGCACTCCCACAGATTGGGGCATTTGGCCTCTTGGCAGACGGTATGGAGACGCCCCTTTTTAAGCAGGCCGCGAACATCCTCATAGACGGGACCCGTGGGAAGCCGCCGCTTCAACCAGGGTGGTTTCTGGGTGCAAGCTGAATGCGTTTGCTGGTCTCCCATTACCAAATCGGTTTCCCCACTTCTTGAATCAAGGATAATATCCTTACATGTACAACTTTAGCTCACTTTAGCTCAATTGCAACTCTCGTCACTCGGATTTGTCTGCTTACCCCGCCAAGCAAGGTCGCCTGGCGGCGGCGGTTTCATCCAACCTTCTCACCCGGGTCGAATACGGCGCTTCCCGCAACATCTCCGGCTCTTCCCGGGCCTCCTGCGCGATGGCCCTGCAGGCGGCGATGAAACGATCGAGTTCCTCCTTGGACTCCGTTTCGGTCGGCTCGATCATGATCGCTCCGTTGACCACCAAGGGGAAATAGATTGTCGGCGGATGAAAACCGTAATCCATTAAACGCTTGGCTATGTCCAGTGTGGTCACTTTTTGGATCCTTTGAAACTCATCGGAGAAGACACATTCGTGCATACAGGGCCTGTCAAAGGGCAGGTGAAAGATCCCTTTTAATTCCTCTTTGACGTAATTGGCATTCAAGACGGCGAGTTGACTGACTCTCCTGAGATTGTCCGCCCCCATAGTGCGGATGTAACTATAGGCCTTCAGCATAACACCAAAATTTCCGTAGAAGGCGTGTAACCTGCCGATCGAGTCCGGAAAGTCTGCCGAAAGTGCGTAACGGCCGTCCTTTTCGATCACGCGCGGCACCGGCAGAAACCGCTCAAGGTGTCTTTTGACACAAACGGGGCCACTACCGGGACCGCCTCCGCCATGGGGCGTCGAAAAGGTCTTGTGGAGATTGAGGTGGAGCACGTCAACGCCCATGTCTCCCATATGGACGAGGCCCATCAGGGCGTTCATGTTGGCCCCGTCACAGTACACCAGACCGCCCTTAGCGTGGACGACTGCCGCTATTCTTCCGATTTCTTCCTCGAAGAGGCCGAGCGTGTTCGGATTCGTCACCATGACGCCGGCGGTATCCTCGTCCATGACCTTCGCAATGGTATCGGCCGCGAGGATCCCCTGGTTGCCCGAAGCGACCGGAACGGGCCGGTATCCACAGAGCGCCGCGCTGGCAGGGTTTGTACCATGAGCGGTATCCGGCACGATAATCTTGGAGCGGGGTTGTCCCCTGCTTTGGTGGTAGGCGTGGAAGATGAGCATACCGGCTAGCTCCCCATGGGCCCCGGCTGCCGGCTGCAGGGTAACTGCGTCAAGCCCCGAGATTGCAGTCAAAAAGCGCTCCAACTCGGCCATCGCTCTGAGGGCGCCCTGCGCAAGGCCGGCGGGGAGAAGAGGATGCGCACCAGCAAATCCCGGCAGACTTGCCGTCTTCTCGTTGATCTTGGGGTTGTATTTCATTGTACAGGAACCCAGAGGGTACACACCGGTATCGACTCCAAAATTCCATTGGGAGAGCCGCGTATAATGACGCACCACGTCGATCTCGGAGAGGTCGGGTAGATCAGGGCCCTGCCCAGCAACGTCCTCCGGCAACGGGCTGGCGGCGACATCTGAGCGGGGTAAAGAGAACCCGCTCCTTCCCTGCTTCCCCTTTTCCCAGAGTAATGGCTCGTCAAGTATGAGGCCCGTATTTCCCAGGGAGGCTTTCACGACTGGATCTCCTCGATCAAGGCATCCATGTCTACCTTTGACACCGTCTCCGTCACACAAAGGAGATAGTGATCGACCATGTCCGGGTAATGGGATGCCAGTGGAAGTCCTGCGACGATCTTTTTGTTTAGCAGGCGATGGTAGGTGCTCTCGAACCCGGCTGGGAATTGAACGACGAATTCATTGAAGGTCGGACTATCAAAGGGTATTCCACAACCGGTTTCCTTTAGTCGTCTCTTCAGATACTCGGCCTTATCGTGATTGAGCTGAGCAAGTTCCCGAATGCCGCTGCCGCCTAGCGAGGCCAGGTACATCGCCGCCGCCAGGGCGCACAAGCTATTGTTGGTGCAGATATTGGACGTCGCCCTCTCTCGGCGGATATGCTGCTCCCGGGTGGCAAGGGTCAAGACATAGCCTCGTTTCCCCTCCATATCGACCGTCTCACCAACCAAGCGGCCGGGCATATTGCGCAGGTGTTTCATCCTGCCGGCAAACATGCCAAGGCCGGGACCTCCATAGGAAGGAGGTATGCCGAGACTTTGGCCCTCACCGCAGGCGATGTCGGCCCCCTGACTACCGGGATTCTTGACGATTCCGTAAGCAAGCGGTTCGGTGAAAGCCGCGATCAAAAGGGCATCTTGCCGGTGGGCACGGTCGCTTGCCTCCTGGAGCGCTTCGATGCTCCCCAGGAAGTTCGGCGACTGAACCACGACCGCAGCCAGATCTTGCACGTCGTCTAAAGCTGCGAGGTCGGTCCTACCGCTCGGCAGGTAAGGGAGGTAGTGGATTTCATATTTAGAAGGCTTCAAATACGTATGCACGACGCTACGATAGTGAGGGTGCACTAGGGTGGAAACGGCGACCGACTTTCGTTTCGTAATCCGGAGGGCCATCAGAACCGCCTCAGCGAGAGCTGATGCCCCGTCATAAAGCGATGCGTTGGAAACTTCCAGCCCGAGCAGCCGGCCGCTGAGGGTCTGATATTCGTAGATCGCCTGCAACGTCCCCTGGCTTATTTCCGGTTGGTAAGGGGTATAAGCGGTGACAAACTCCGAACGGCTCAAAAGGTGAGTAATGCTCGCCGGGATATGGTGCCGATAGCTGCCGGCGCCGAGGAATATCCTATAATCGGGAGGTGTCGCGATCGTTCCCGCAAGATGCCCCATCCAATCGCTGAGCTCCCATTCCGTTAAGGGGGCGGGCAGCTCAAGATCTCCTTTGAAACGGCAATCATCTGGGATGGGGCCGAAAAGATCCTCGATGTGTTCCACACCTATCGCCCGCAACATCGCGGCAACGTCTTCCTGGGTGTGGGGTAGATATCGCATCTACTGGAGTCCTTTGAGCATGTCCAGGTAAGCAGCGGTATTCATGAGGGCCTCAAGTTGAGTGGGATCGGCAGGCACGATCTCGATCATCCAGCCCCCTTCGTAGGGTTCCTGGTTGACGAGTTCCGGTGAATCCTCAAGAGCTGAGTTTAACGCAACTATTTCACCACTGATGGGCATGTACAATTCGGCCACAGCCTTAACCGATTCCACGACCCCGAACTCAGCTCCCTGCGTGAGCGCGTCACCAACCTTCGGTAGCTCGACAAATACGATATCGCCAAGCTGATCCTGAGCGTAATCGCTAATCCCGATCCGGCACTTATCGCCTTGGCGCTTTATCCACTCATGATCCTTGGCGTAGAGAAGATCATCGGGCAAACGTAGCTCACCAATCTCTTTCATTGTCCATCCTCCTTTTCTCGTCCTCAACCCGAAGGCTTCATCCTAGTAGTTCCGCGGCAATCCGGCAGAAGGTCTCAACCCCAATCAATAAGACATCTTCGTTGAAGTCGAACTTCGGGTTGTGGAGGGGCGCGCAACCTTCGCAACCTGTACCGAGGAAGAAGTAGCACCCTTTGGATCGCTCTAGAAAAAACGACATATCTTCCCCACCCATGGTGGGCTCCGGCTCCACGACACGATCCCCGCCGACCACGTCGGCGGCACAACGATGCACCATGTCGGCCATGGTATCGTCGTTCAGCGTCGGCGGATAGCCTTGGGCGTAAGTCAGCTCATAATCGGCGTCCATCGACAGGCAGACGTGCCGGATCATCTTTTCGATTCGATCGGGCCAGCTGCGCCAGATGTCTCTGTCAAAGGTTCTCGTCGTTCCACTCAGCTCGGCTTCTCCCGGAATGACGTTGAAGGTGCTGCCGGCGTGAAAACTGGCAACCGTCACAACGGCCGGCTGTAGAGGATTCATCTTGCGGCTGACCAACCGTTGAAGGGCATTAACCACCTCCGTGCCGACCTCCAGCGCATCCACGCACATATGGGGCATAGCGCCATGTCCGCCTTTACCAATGATCTTGATGTCAAAACGATCCATCGCCGCCATCAGGGGCCCGGCCTTGACGCCGATGGTCCCCTCTGGGATGGCCGGCCAGAGGTGGCATCCGAAGGCGTAGTCCACGCGAGGATCTTCCATGACGCCCGCCTCGATCATCGGCTTTGCCCCGCCGGGGCCTTCTTCGGCAGGTTGAAACAGGAATTTGATCTTGCCCTTTAGCTCGCTCCTGATCTTATGCAACGCGGCGGCGGCACCAAGGACCATGGCCATGTGGCCGTCGTGTCCGCATGCATGCATCGCCCTTTCGTGAACCGAAGCGAAGGGCAAGCCGGTCTCTTCCGCGACGGGCAAAGCGTCCATGTCGGAACGAAACAGTAGGGTGGGCCCGGATCGGCCCGTTTCCAGGAGGCCGACAATGCCGAATTGGGCGATGCCGGTCTTCACTTCCAGGTCGAGCTTCTCGAGATAATCGGCGACATAGGTGGATGTCTTTTGCTCGGTATACGCCGGTTCGGGAATCTGATGGAGATCGCGGCGGGCACTGATAATAGCGTCTTCGTGATCACGGACGAGCTTCCTGAAATCGATCGTCATGGTATCTCCTATCTCCACGGCGCGAAAACCCGGCTGTGGGATCCTCAACCATCCCCTCCTCGTGATCGCCCCTGGGCCTTGATGATATCGGGTTTTCCAATTCCCTGGTCCCGAGCCCCTATGCACAAGCCTTTACGCCTTGGAGGACCTCGATCGAGGAGCCGACACCGTTGATCAGTTATGTCCAAACAAACCGCTCCACATGTCGTTTTTCCATGGGTTCGGTCATCAGAGAGATAACGATGAACACGACCATATTCAGGATCAGCCCTTGGATTCCGGCATGGATATCGTAAAGTTTGGGGATGAACTTAAGGACGATCAGGTAGTTGAACAGGACACCCGCCAGGAGGCCACAGATCGCACCGGCCTTCGTGGCCCGGGGCCAAAAAAAGGTCGCCGCCGCCAACGGGAGCAATTGGACGATGGAACCGTAGGCCCCCAGTAAGAGGGAGACCAAGGTCTGTCCGCCAAAGACGGCGACGACATAGGAGACCGCTCCAAATCCCACCACCGAGATACGGACCCACATCGTGGCCTCCTTTTCGGTGTGCTTTTCCCTCTTGAGAGGTTCAACGAAGTCCTGAGCAAAGATGGATCCGGCCGCATGGGTAATGGTGTCCTGGGTGGACATGGCAGCTGCCAGGGCCGCCGCCAGGATCAGGCCCACAAGGATCGGGGGGAAGTCCATGTTTGTAAACATCCAGGGTAAGATCCGATCCGGCGGTCCAAGCTCGGCCGGGCTGACCTGCTGAATGCCGGCAAATCCGATGAAGAGGACGGGGACGAGGAAAATAGCAAAGGTCGGATACATCACAATCGTCTGCTTCAGCACCCGCTCGCTCTTGGCCGTGTAGGCCTTCATGAACAGATGGGGCCACATCGAAAAACCGAGCACAGACACGAGCAGGGCGGAGGCAAAGGCCGCATAGCTCATCTTCGTGCCCGGGCCGACGAGGAGGTGGGTGGGCTTGGCCGCAGCGATCTCGCGAAACATCTCGGTAGGACCGCCGTAAAGGCTGAAGGCGAAATAGATTCCCAGGATCCAGGCCATCACAATCATGAAGGCGCCCTGAAAGACATTGGTCCAGGCAACACCGCGCACCCCGCCGAAGAAGACATAGACCACGACGACCAGGTAGGCAATCAGGGCCCCGGCCCAAAAGGGGATGCGGCCCCCGGAAGCGATTTCGAAGACGTAGGCGGACCCCTTCATCTGCAGGGTAATGTACTGGATGAAGGCCAGCACCGAGACCGCGGCAATGATGACGGACAGGGCCTTGGATTGGAACCGATCCGCAAAGAGCTGGGCCTGGGTTACGTAGTGATACGTCTTCCCGGCCCTCAAGGCCCGGGGACCCCAGAGCCACCAGGGCAACAGACCCAGGGCACAGTAGCCCATGATGTAAAAGGATGCCGCGCCCTTGGAATAGGCCCAACCGGGTCCGCCCAGATAGGCAAAGGCGCTGAAGATGGCTCCTCCCATCAGGAAATACATGACGACGAAACCGAGGCTTCGGCTGGCAGCGATATATTCAACGACTGAGCTTTCCCGGCCACGGCCGGCAAGCGCCCCGAGAAAGAGCACGAAAAAGAGGTAGATGAAGACGACAATCAGCGTTAAGATCCATGACATGATCAGCCCTCCTTAATCCTCGATCTCTTTGGACTCAATCAGGTAGAGCACCAACAGCGCCACAAACTCGATTAAGATGAACATCGCGATGAAGAACATGCCGAAGGGCATACCAAGGAGGATAGGCTCCACCGAATTGGCAAAGAGCCAATAGAACGCCTCAATCAAGATGATCAGGCTGAAAATAATGAAAAAGACGATCTTCCGTCGTTTCACGTTTGGCGGCGTTTCCGGGCGAAAGACGGTGATTCCGCAACCGCTCTCAGTGGGCTCATTTGCCATTGTCCCCTCCTTTCTACTACGAGCTGTTTTCAAGCACTTCTAAACCAGATTAAGGACGGCTGTGTCAATCCATAAAAGGTACCCGTGCCCTTTCACGCGCCTTCGCCAGGTCTATGCGCCTCGGGCGGGATCCCCCGGGCGGGAGCACGGGGAGGAATGGCGTCAGGTGAGCGCGGCGTAGCCGGGTGGCTTCGGCGGAGTTCCGCCTGATTCTTTTTTGAGATGCCCCGCGCGGAGGCGCGGGGTGCTTCACTGCATAAGCTTGACTTGCTGACTTGCCAATCTGATATCATACTACGAGACGATACAACCCCTTCTTGACTGTTTTCAACGATTGACCGGGACGCAGTAGAGGCATAGGAGCGCGGACGATGAAAACGAGGGTAGTTATTATTGGGGCCGGCCCCGGCGGGTATGTGGCCGGCGTTCGTGCAGCCCAGTTGGGGGCTGAGGTCACGATCATCGAACAGGATGAGGTCGGTGGAACGTGTGTGAACTGGGGATGCATTCCGTCCAAGGTCTTGAAGACCGCCGCTGACATGTTGTCGCGTTTTCAACACGCGGAGGACTTCGGCATCATGATAGACGGTTCGCTCCATCCAGACATGGAGATCTTGATGAGTAGGAAACGGGAGGTCGTTCGCCACCAGATCACCGGTATTCGAAGACTCTTGGATCGGCACGGGATCCGTTTCTGCAAAGGCTTCGGCTTCATCAAGGGGCTGGGCTTGACCGTTGTCAAACAGCCGGACGGCACGTCCACCGAAATCCCTTGGGACAGGTTGATCCTGGCGCCCGGCACGCGACCGGCAAACGTTTCGTCCTTGAGCTTTGACGGTCATAGGATCCTGTCGAGTAACGACGCCTTGGAGTGCCTGGAGGTCCCGGAGTCGATCGTGATTCTGGGGGGAGGTGTGGTCGGCTGTGAATTTGCGACCATCTTTGCCCGGCTTGGAGCACGGGTGACGATCGTGGAAGCCATGCCACGGCTGCTGCCGCACCCATCCATCGATGAGGCCTGCTCCAAGGTCCTCCACCGCGAGATGAAAAAGCAGAAGATCGGCGTGGCCCTCAATAAGACTGTTCAGGGTGTCCGCACACACGGAACCGGGCTCCAGCTCACCTTGGTCGACTCGTCTTCGGCAGACGGTACTCCAGGGGAGGGCTCCAGCTTCCAAGTGCTGGAAACGCAGAAGCTCCTGGTCTGCATCGGCCGCAGACCCAATACGGATGAGTTGGGCTTGGCAGAATTGGGACTTGAGATGAACGAGCAGGGCTGGATCGTCGCCGACGACAGGATGGCAACGTCGGTCGCTGATATCTACGCCATTGGAGATGTCCTCGGCCCCACAAAGACCATGCTGGCCCATGTGGCTTCAGCTGAAGGGCGGACAGCGGCTGAAAATGCCATGGGGGGTGATTCCTTGATGGACTACACGGTTGTTCCTGGGGCGATCTTCACTACGCCGGAGGTGGCCAATGTCGGGCTGAGTGAGGCCCAGGCCAGGGAGGGAGGGTATGAGGTCCGGTCGGAGACAGTGCTTTTCCGGAATCTCGGGAAGGCACATGCGATCGGCGAAATAGCGGGTGAGGCCAAGATCGTGGCAGATGTTCAAAGCGGCAAGGTCTTGGGTGTGCACCTCGTGGGCCCCCACGCCACGGATCTCATCGCGGAGGGGACGCTGGCCCTAAAAATGGGGGCAACCGCCAGAGATGTCGCGGAGACGATCCATGCCCATCCTACGCTTTCCGAGATCATGTTAGAGGGATCTCTCAAGGTACTTGGTCGCGCGGTGCACGGA
>CAZAGT010000196.1:0-9206 GCA_964484515.1 uncultured Desulfobacteraceae bacterium
CCATCGAGACCTGGATCGATGCCCTGGAATATATCCTGGTGGGTGCGTCGACGATTCAGGTCACCACCGGGATCATGCATTACGGGTACCGAATCGTTGAAGACATGATCGAGGGCCTTTCCGATTTCATGGCTGCGCGCGGTATCAAGGAGATCTCAGAGCTCGTGGGGAAGGCATTGCCGAACCTTTGTGAGACCGAGGCCTTCGAATTAGATCGGCAGGGGATCGCCCAGTATGAGCTGGATCGCTGTATCGGTTGCGGGCAGTGCTACATCGTATGTACCGACGCGGGCGGACAGGCCCTCGAGTGGGATGCGAAGAGGCGCCGCCCCACGTTGCTCGAGGATAAGTGTTTGAGTTGTATGCTCTGCAAGTTCGTCTGCCCTGTGCCGGGCCTCATCGACTTCAAGGAAATGCCGAGGGATTGGAAACGTCGAATCACGGCGGTCGCGGACCAGGACCTGGAGAAGGACCTAAGGCTAAAGCCCTTCACAAAGGAGGCCTCCAAGGAGTGCATGACGTAAAAGCGTTGGAGCGCACTCAGGCTCTTTTTTGCCGCGTAGTGTTCTCTTCTTTATTTCGTGTCTTCGTCCTTTCGAGCTTTCGTTTTGAGCGGTCCGTTCCCAACCAGGCACTATTTCTCGTTAGCCGATTGTAGGACGGCGTGTAAGAGCACATTGGCGCCGGCCTCGCAATCCTCCCAGGTCGTGTTTTCCACCTCAACGTGGCTGCGGCCGCCGATGCTGGGCACGAAGATCATCGCCGTCGGGCAGACCTGGTTCATGTAACTGGCATCATGCCCAGCGCCACTGACCATGTGGAGGCTTGAGTAGCCGAGCCTGTCGGCAATATCGAGGATCCCTCGCACCAGCTTTTCATCAAAAGGCGAATGCTCCACCCGCCAGGTGTCTTCGATCTTGATCGGGCAACCCCTCCGCGCTGCAATCTCCTCGAAATCCTTGCGGAGGTGTTCCCAGGCCTGCAACGCGTATTGGTCATCCCATGATCGGATGTCCACCGTAAAGTGGACGCGGTCGGGAATGATATTTCGTGAGTTGGGATAGTTTTGGATTTCACCAACGGTGGCCACCATATTGCCGCCCATTTGCGCCGGAAGTTCGTTCACCTTGAGGATCATCTCGGCGGCCGCACAAAGGGCATCATGCCGGCCCTCCATTGGGGTCGGCCCCACCTGATTGGCCTCTCCCTCCAGATAGATGTCATACCAGTGAAGACATAAGATTCCCTTGGGAGCCCCGATCCGCTTACCTTCTCGCTCCAGAATCGGGCCCTGTTCGATATGAAACTCGTAATAGCAATGAACCGGCCATTTCCTACAGGGGACCGCGCCTTTGTAGCCGATCCGAGCCAGTTCGTCGCCTAGCCGTTTACCGTGCCTGTCGGTGCGGGCGTAGACCCAATCGCGCTCGAGGGCGCCGGCCCAGACCCCGGACGCCACCATGGCCGGAGCAAAGCGGGACCCTTCTTCATTCGTCCAATCCATGATGACGACCGGCCGCTCGGTCCCGACACCGTTCTCCTGCAGCGTACGCAGGACCTCCAAAGCACCCATCACGCCAAGAATCCCATCGAACCTTCCACCCTTGGGTTGCGAATCGATGTGGGAGCCGCTCATAACGGGGGGTAGATCGTTCTGTTTTCCGGGTCGCCTGCCAAAGATATTGCCCATCTCATCGACGGTGACCTTGAGATCCAATTCGTTGAGCCACCCGACGAAAAGGTCCCGTGCCTCTTTGTCTTCATCGGTTAAGGTGAGCCGCTCGACGCCACCAGCGGGGCTCGCACCGATCTTCGCCATGTCCTCAAGACTGCTGCGCAGTCGCTTCCCGTTCACTCTCAGGTCTTTAAGATCCATTTTTTACCTCCAAGCATTCGGCGATTCGTCCGCCGCTCCCTCCCTTGATCCCGAATTCTTCCTATGGATACTACAGCCGTGTTTTGCGGTGCAAACAGAAAAAAGTCGATCAACGGTCACAGCGGATAAAGGACTACGGACGATGGACAATTCAGATTGACACCCCGCCGCAAACTCTCTAGACTTGCCGTCCTGCCTTTCGGTGGGGCAGAAAGCCGGCTCTTCGACCGTCTCATATTGGGGTTCAGCCTGTCTGCTAGTCTCTTCCCATATTTCAGCCTCTGATTCAGAAGACGCGCAAGAGTTCAGCCTCCCGCGATTCACACCGGGTTCTTTCAAAAGTCCAGAGCCATATGAAGAGGTGAGTATGAATGTCAAGACCGTGACATCCGCAGAAATCCGGAAGAAACACAAGGCCTATCTGCTGCCTTGCGTCGCGAACTACTACACGGAGCCGTTGGTACTTACCCACGGAGAGGGCAAATATGTCTACGATGCGGAAGGAGAGCAATATCTTGATTTCTTCTGCGGGATCCTTACCACCATGCTCGGGCACTCTCATTCGAAAGTCATCTCCCGCGCTAAGGCCCAGTTAGACCAGTTGCAGCACGTATCCACCCTTTATCAAACCGTCCCCATGGTCGAATTGGCCGAGAAAATGGCCGCGATCTCGCCAGGCAATCTGAAAAAGAGCTTTTTCACCAATTCCGGCACCGAGGCCAACGAGTGCGCCATCATGATCGCCAAGGCGTATACCGGCTGCGACGACGTGATTGCTCTGCGCCATGCATATAGCGGACGCTCCTCGCTCGCCATGAGCCTCACCGGTCACAGCACCTGGCGTCAAGCGGGTGCCTCCGTGCCCGGCATTCGGCACGCACTCTCGCCTTACTGCTATCGGTGCCCCATGCACTTGACATACCCTGAATGTGAAATCGCTTGCGCTCGAGACCTGGAAGAACTCGTCCTGACCACCACCCCGGGAAAGGTGGCTTGCTTTTTGGCCGAACCGATCCAGGGCGTCGGGGGATTCATTACACCGCCCCCCGAGTACTTTGGCATTGCGGCGGAGATCGTTCGCAAGTATGGCGGCCTTTTCATCGCAGACGAGGTTCAGACCGGATTTGGCCGGACGGGCGGCAAGATGTTTGGAATCGAGCATTGGGGCGTTGAGCCTGACGTGATGACCTGCGCGAAAGGATTTGCCAACGGTCTTCCGATTGGAGGGACCATCACGACCGCTGAACTGGCCGAATGTATGACCGGGCTCACCATATCCACCTTTGGAGGGAGTCCCGTCAGTTGTGCCGCAGCCTTGGCGACCATCGAGGTGGTCGAAAGAGACGATCTGGTGAGGAACGCGGAGGAGGTCGGCGACTACTTCTTTGACAAGCTATACGACCTCCAAGAGAAATACCCCATCATGGGAGATGTGAGAGGCAAAGGCTTGATGATCGGCATCGAGATGGTCAAGGAGAATAGGGAGCCAAATCCTGAGGCCGTCCTGAAGATATTTGAGTTGAGCAAGAAGAGGCGGCTACTCGTCGGCAAAGGTGGCCTTTACGGGAACGTGCTTCGCGTTACACCCCCATTGAACATCGGCAAGGGGGACGTGGATGAGGCGGTGAAGATCCTCGATGAGGTCCTGGCCCAGATCTGACCGTAGGTCTTCCCTTTGTCCTGAAAAACTGCTGAAAAAGCGGGCTTTGAGGAAGGTGCGGAGCCTCTCAATTCGCCGCTTTAATAAAGCTTGACATTCCTTGTCGGATTTGCATTTCTCGAAAGTTGGCTTCATCTCGGAGAGACAGCCGCCGCGAAACTACTTTTTTGTGCGGTTGATGGAGTTTAAGTAACATTTATGTCGTTTTTCAATGCACGCCGTCGAAGCGCCATTCCACGTATAAGTATGACAAGAATCGAAAACATGGCGGTAATCCCGCTGGCATCAACCTTGCCTGCGTCTCCCCTGATTGGATGAACGTCCGGACTTAGGCAAGAGGAAATTCGGCGGTAAGATGATGCCCGTCGAATTAGGTAACATGAGGGTGGAGTTCGATATGAGCGGTACCAATCGATTGAAAGAGCACTTGCTCGCGACGGGACAAATCGGCAGATCCGAGCCGATCAGGACCGAACGCTTCGACCAATTGAATCTTGATCTTGGGGTGAGCAGACCGACCGGCACTGAAGCGAACCGGAAGATCAGGGATTACGCCGTCCAGTGCATGCGGGAGGCTGGACTCAAGATCGAGGTTGACGCGGTCGGAAATATCTTCGGCCGCAGGGAGGGTTCAAAGACCAGCACTGGGTCGGTCATGTGCGGTTCTCATGTTGACTCGGTCAAGCGTGGCGGCATGTTTGATGGGGCGCTCGGGGTCTTCGGGGCCATCGAGGCGCTGATGAGGTTGCAGGAAGAGGACTTTGAGAATGAGCGACCCCTGGAGGTGGCTGTCTTCACGGGTGAGGAAGGCTCGGCCTTCAAGCAGGTACTCTTTGGAAGCTCGATCCTGACTGGAAAGATCCCTTTGGAAGAGGCCCTCTGTATGGAGAACGAGGAGGGGCACACGCTGCAGCAGGCCCTTGAGGATATCGGATACAGGGGTGCGACGCTCAGGAGCCTGGACGATGTGGAGTACATGGTCGAGATGCACGTAGAACAGGGGCCGGTCTTGTACCAAGAGCATATCCCGGTCGGGATTGTTGAGAACATCACGGGCTTGATATGGATCATGGCGCGTATCACAGGCCAGGAGAACCACGCCGGCACTACGCCCATGACGATGCGGAAAGACGCCCTGGTAGCAGCCTCCGAGGTCGTGTCCTGTCTGAACCGACGCGCCAATGAGATGGTCGAGAAGCACGGCGGCTCGACGGTCGGGACGGTCGGGAAGCTGAACGTCTTTCCTAACGGCACCAACACGGTGCCCGGCCGGGTAGAGATGGGTATCGATATCCGGGACGTGGACCGGGGCCGTATGAGGCAATTGACCCAAGAGACCCTGGATCTCATCAAGTCTTTGGAAGACCGGTACGGTGTTCGAACCGAGGTCGATCTGCCCGCCCCCCACGACCCGGTCCCCCTTTCCGGGGAGGTCATTGCCGCGATTGAGGCGTCGGCCAGGAAGGTGGGCATAGCAGCCCGAAGGATCAATAGCGGGGCAGGGCACGACTCGCAGAATATCGCCGAGCGCGTCAAGACCGGGATGATTTTCGTGCCGAGTGTGCACGGGGTCAGTCACTCCCCGTTGGAATGGACGGAGTGGGACGACATCGAAAAGGGGGTCTTGGTGCTCACCCAGACCATCAAGGAGCTGTCCCCGCTCTGAGAAACCTTAAGATACAGACGAGGATCACATTCGGCGGGAGTTGGTGAATGGCCGATTACGATGTTGTATTCGAGGGCGTGTCCAAGAAGTTCGGTGACTTCTGGGCCGTCAAGGATTTCAATCTAAAGATCGAGAGGGGCGAGTATATTGCCTTTCTGGGCCCGAGCGGTTGCGGCAAGACAACCACGCTGCGGATGCTGGCCGGCCACGAAGAGGCCACCACTGGGGTCATCTTCATTAGGGATCAGGTAGTCAACGATATTCCCCCCGGAAAAAGGGACACCTCCCTCATGTTCCAGAGCTTTGCCCTCTTTCCGCACATGAATGTATGGCGAAACGTGGAATTCGGGCTCAAGATGCGCGGTATAGACTCCGCCAAGCGCGCCAAGTTGGTCGATGAAACCCTGGAGACCGTTGGTCTCGAGGACCTGGCGGCGAGGAAGCCGGCCGAGCTCAGTGGAGGACAGCAACAAAGGGTCGCGCTGGCCAGGGCGCTCGTTACCGAACCGGCCGTATTGCTTCTTGATGAACCCCTCGGGTCTCTGGACGAACTGCTGAGGATCAAGATCAGGGGTGAGCTGAAGAACCTGCAACGCAAACTGGGAATCACCTTCATCCATGTGACCCATAATCAGGATGAGTGCCTCACCATGGGTGACCGGCTGATCGTGATGAATGAGGGTTTGATCGAGCAGGTGGGGACGGCCCATGAGATCTTCACCTTACCGGAAACCTTTTTTGTGGCCAGCTTTGTGGGGGATAACTTCATTCTGGAGGGAGAGATATCAGCAACCGACGGGACGCTCGTGACGGTGCGATCGGAGCAGGGGGAATTCAAGGTCGATACGGAGCGAGCCCTCCCCTCCAACGGCTCAAGTGCAGGGTTCTCAGTGCGGGCGGATCTCATCTCCATACTCGAAGGTGAAAATAGATCGACGGACAACAGCCTCTCCGGTGTCGTGGAGTTCGTGGAATACGTGGGATACGTGGTCAAACTGCGTGTCCGTCTCGATTGGGGCGCCGAGGTCATCGTGAAGGAGACCCAAGGTGTCTATTTCAAAAGACCCTATAGGGAAGGTGATCGAGTCAACATTGGATGGAAGGCCCAGGACGCCGTGTTTTTGACACCCAAATAGTCTAGGTTCGATGATTTGCCTGCCATATGGAGCGGCAACGGAGCGGTTGAAAGGGGGTGAAATCGTCAATTTTCTTCCGTTGCGTAAGGTTGAGCAACTCTAATGCAGGAAGCATTCCTGGTGGTGCATTGATGGAGGGTTTTAATGAGATTAACCATGAAGGAGGAGCAGATGAAAGAAAAGGACGCTGGCAAAGGAAGCAAGGGGAACAATGAAGGGGTGACCCGGCGCGAGTTCCTCAAGAAATCGGCCGTCGTTGCAGGCGGGACCATGGTCGGGACCGGGATCTTCGGTAACGGTCCCTATGTCTTCACACCGGCCTATGCGGCCACTGAGATCCGCACGATCGGCATCCCCGTATCCATCATCCCCGACATCCAGAAGAAGGCCATCAAAGAGTTGAAGATGAAGGTCATCGGGCAGGCCATGAGTTCAGAGGCCATGGTCCAGAAGCAGCGCACCCAGCCGGGGGAATACGAGGTCTCCGAAGGCTACTTCTATGACCTGGATATCGTCTGGCAGGGATACCAGCCCATCGACACCAAACGGATCAACGATTGGGATAAACTGAATCCTCTCGTAACCGAAGGATACCTGGACCCGGCATCGGATAAGATCCGCGCCGACGGCATCATGGGTGACGGCGACGCACCCCGCCGGATCTTCTACGTGGACAACAACGGCGAGATCACCCAGAAGAAGACACGGTATGTCACGATGGTACCCGGCTGGCACAATGCCGATTCGCTGGGATACAACGCCGATGAGATCGAGGAACCGGTCACCAGTTGGGGTGAGCTGTTCAATCCTAAATACAAGGGACGAACCGCGATCATCGACGTGGCCAACATCGGGACCCAGGATACGGCTTTGGCCATGCAGGCCCTGGGACTGGCCAAGTTCAAGAACATGGGCAATATGACCCGTCGGGAGATCGACACCCTCATCGACTTCTTGATCGCGAAGAAGAAGGAAGGCCACTTCCGCGCCTTCTGGGGCACCTTCCCCCAGTCCGTCCAACTGATGACGTCCGGCGAGGTCGTTATCGAGAGCATGTGGTCCCCCGCCGTGACCGTATCGCGGGTTAAGGGTATCAACTGTGTCTACGCCGATATGGCCAAAGAGGGATACCGCGGCTGGCACGGAGGATTCGGCATCTCGAAAGAGGCCAAGGGGAAGACCCTGGATGCCTGTTACGACTACATCAACTGGTGGATCTCCGGCTGGGCGGGAGCCTATGTGGGGAGGCAGGGCTACTACATGCACTGGGCGGACAAGGCCAAAAAATACTTGACCGCCGCCGAGTGGGACTACTGGTACGAGGGCAAACCGGCCCGCACCCAGATCGTGGCCCCTGACGGCACCCCGATCGCTGATCGCGGCGAGGTTCGCGACGGCGGCTCCTATGTGAAGCGGATGGGTAACATCTATTCCTGGAATTCCTTCCCGGATGAGATCGACTACATGGTCAAGCGCTGGAACGAGCTCAAAGCCGCTTAAACATAATCCCTCCGGCGGTTGTCGCTTCGGCGGCAGCCGCCGCAGAGGCATTATCAAAATGAAGACCTTGATTATTTAGGCATTTCTTTCACACGCGATATACACGATCCACAGGATTCAGAGCTTCTTTTTTCAGACTTATACCAAGAAGGTTCATTCTCCTGTAAATCCTATAGATCCTGTCCGAAAGACTTGAGGTAGAGAGCACCAAATCATGGAAGCACCCAAAGGAAGACATTGGGGTTTTGGGACGGCCCCGCTCGTCCTGCCTCAAACCCTCTGGATCATCTTCTTTCTGATCATCCCACTTGGGATCATCGTCTATTTCAGTTTCTGGACCTACACCGGTTCCGGGGCCGTACCGGATTTGAATCTCAAGAATTACGTCGACTTCTTCTCCTCGTCCAAGTATCTCGAGACGCTCCTGTTGACCCTGAAACTCACCGTGATCACCATGGCGTTGACATTCGTCATCGGTTATCCGGTGGCCTACTTCTTGACGTTCCACGTGCAGACCCTGCGGAATCAGATCGGGCTCTTTTTGATCTGCATGGTTCCTTTCTGGACGAGTGCCTTGATTCGCGCCGTGGGTTGGTGGCCGGTTCTGGGGAGATACGGATTTATCAATCAAGTCCTCGTGAGCGTGGGGATCATCGACAAGCCGATCGGTAATCTGCTCTTCTCAGAGCTTGCCGTGGTTATCGTCATGGTACAGCTCTATACCGTCTTGATGGTCGCCCCTATCTTTTTTGCCCTGGCCAAGATACCGAAGGAGATTATTGAGATCGCCAAAGACATGGGCGCGAATACCTTTCAGATCTTCCGCCATATTATCTTGCCGATGTCGCTGTCCGGGATCGCCATCGGGTGTATCTTTGTCTTCGTGATGGTGATGGGTGAGTTTGCCACGCCGCTGGTTATCGGTGGGAGCCAGACGAACTTCGTGGGCAACGTGGTGAAATCGATGGTGGATATCATCCATTGGCCGTTTGCAGCGGTGAACGCTGTCGTCCTGATGTTTACCATGATGCTTGGCGTCTGGGGGATCCTCAAGACCGTGGATCCGAGAAAGGAACTCTAGATGAGCGGTTTGGCACGCCAGGGAAGGATTGGGAAAAAGGTACTCGCAGGATACTTCGCGGCCTTTGTCATGTTTCTCTATGGCCCTATGTTCTGCATGTTCATCCTGTCATTTCAGAGTCGTCGCGGCATGACCAATTTCCCGCGAGGCTTTTTGAAGTATTACTACTACAAGTTCATCGGCCTTTTTGGCGCCGATGTCACCGAACAATTGAGCTCTCGATTCGTAAAGGGGATCAACTGGGGGCTGTACTGGTGGAAGATGCTTTTTGATCCGGAGCTTTCGGG
>CAZAGT010000197.1:0-9196 GCA_964484515.1 uncultured Desulfobacteraceae bacterium
AAGATCTGTTCAGAGTCTGCAAGACAGATGCCACGACAGCTCCATGCGCAAACGGGGAGCTCCGATCTTTAATGGCTTTTGATGCGGAGTGACGATTCAGCTCTCAAGACTCATCGAAACCAGCAGCGTTTATAGCTCAAGACCTGCATAGCGTGGCGGTTCAGATAGGGCCTCCGACATGCGTTACACTCCCTGTCGATGTTGAAGCGCTCGAAGCATCCCTCTTCGGATATGTGAACGCCCGACATAAGATCGCGCATTCCGATCCTAAAACGTTGCTGGCAAAGGAATTGCAGAGATATCACCTGATCACTAGGGGCCCCGATTGACGTGCCTCCCCCCCAAGAACTATAATTTGAGCTACGAAACTCGCTCTGTCCCTGCGACATCCATGCTTTTGGAGAGAGATGCGGTCAGTCCCTTTATAAGAAGTACGAAATGACCTCGCCGGGTGTCGGCTCCGATCTCCGCCGCCATTCAAGGAACCGTAACCATCAACTGTTTGACATTGATCAAGGCGTCATCCTCAGAGACTTTTTTGACGCTTCGGCGTGAAGCCTCCCGCGCTCCCGCGAGGGGAGCCGGGGCGAGAACGAAACGGAACGATGAAAACCGACCTCTCGATCGTCATCCCTATCCATAACGAAGCGGACAACATTCCATCGCTTTATCAGGAACTCCGCACAACCCTGAAGGCGACTGGAAAGACCTTCGAAATCATCATGGTCAATGACGGATCGGAAGATGAATCCGAAGAGATCCTGAACCGGCTTGGAGAAGAAGATCGGGGCGTAAAGATTATCCATTTCCGGCGTAATTACGGCCAGACCGCCGCCATTATGGCCGGCATCGATCACGCCTCAGGCGACGTCCTGATTCCGATCGATGCCGACAATCAGAACGATCCTGCGGACATCCCTCATCTCTTGGATAAGATCGACGAGGGCTTTGATGTGGTGAGCGGCTGGCGCCGGAATCGCAGAGACCGGCAATTCTTTCGGGTGCTCCCCTCTAAGATCGCCAATTGGTTGATCTCGAAGATCAGTGGCATCAGACTCCACGACTACGGGTGCACGCTCAAGGCCTATCGGAGAGATGTCATCAAAGACGTGAAGTTGTACGGCGAAATGCATCGTTTCATCCCCATTTACGCATCATGGCAGGGGGCGCGGGTTGCCGAGATCGTAGTGCGCCACCATCCACGAACCTTGGGCAACTCGCACTACGGTATCTCCAGGACCTCAAGGGTCATCCTCGATCTCTTGCTGATTCGATTTCTTGACAAGTACTCCCGCAATCCGATTCACCTCTTCGGCGGATTCGGGCTCTTCAATTTCCTCTTGGCGCTCGTCTCGTTTGCTCTGATGATTTACTACAAATTCTGGGGGGCAAAATCCTTCATCGAAACACCATTACCGATTTTGATCGTCTTTTTTCTACTTATCGGCGTGATGTCCATCTTCATCGGTTTTGTGGCCGAAATCCTCATGCGAACCTATTATGAGTCACAGAGGAGGGGGCCTTACACGATCAAGAACATCCTAAACTGAATCCTGTCTGCAAACGGAGCACCGGGCTTCGGAAGAGAGCACCCAAAGGAGAAACGAACGTATGTGCGGCATCTGCGGCTTTGTCGGCCAAGGAAACACGGAGGATCTCGAAAGGATGATGGCCGAACTGCAGCATCGGGGTCCTGACGCCGCAGGGACCTGGCAAGACGGGGAGACCGCCGCCTACCTGGGGCACCGGCGGTTGTCCGTCATTGACATCAGGGGAGGAAGTCAGCCCATGTGGACGGCCGATGGCTCCTTGGGTGTCGTCTTCAACGGCGAAATCTACAACCACTTCGAGCTGCGCCGGCACTTGGCAGACCTCGGACACCGATTCGTGACGGATCACTCTGACACCGAAGTCCTCCTGCACGGCTACGAGGAGTGGGGGGACGCACTGTCTGAAAAACTCGATGGCATGTGGGCCCTGGGCATCTATGATCGCAATCGGAGGGAGCTCTTTTTTAGTCGCGATCGCTTCGGCAAAAAACCCCTATTCTACACCCTTCAAAAGCGAACCTTTGCCTTCGCCTCTGAGCTCAACGCCCTCATCAAACACACCCATGTCTCCTCGAATGTGTCCAGACGGAGTGTCAAGAAGTACTTCGCCTACGGGTACATCCCTACGCCTCACTCTCTATTCGAAGGCATATACAAGCTCCCCGGCGGACACAGCCTCCTCTTGAAGCTGCCGACCCTCGATTTCGCGATCAAGAAGTATTGGGAATTCGAGATCGACCCGTTCGAGCGAATACCTTCCCATCCGGAGGAAGAATGGGGCGCTGAATTGCGATCCCTCTTGGACAGGGCGGTGCAGAAGAGGCTGATGGCCGACGTCCCCTTAGGCGTATTTCTGAGCGGTGGTCTCGATTCCTCCTCCGTAAGCGCCTTTGCCGTCAGGCACATGGACCGGACCAAACTAAAGACCTTCTCCATCGGGTTTAAGGAAGCGAGCTTCGACGAGTCCTCTTATGCCCAACTCGTGGCCAACTTGCTCAAGACCGATCATCACACCGATGTTCTCTCTATGGAATCCGCCAAGGACCTTTTGCCCGCTATTATGGCCAAGCTGGATGAACCGATGGGCGATGCCTCCCTCCTGCCCACCTATCTCCTATGCCAGTCCGCACGCAAGCATGTCACGGTCGCCCTTGGCGGAGATGGGGGTGACGAGCTCTTCGCCGGATACGATCCTTTTAAGGCCCTGAACTCGGCTCGGCTTTACAGCAGAATGGTACCAAGGCCCGTGCATCGAGCCGTCCGAATGATCATCAGCCGGTTACCCGTGTCGCATCGCAATATGAGTCTCGATTTCAGACTCAAACGCACACTCAGGGGGCTAACCTATCCGGAGAGACTGTGGAATCCTGTCTGGCTCGGGCCGTTGGAACCCACCGATCTTGAAGTGTTGTTTCAGGAGCCAACAGACATTGAGGAGGTTTACGAGGAGGCCATCGATTACTGGGAATCTTGCCCCCAGGAAGACCTCGTGGATAAGACTCTGCAGTTCTACACCAAGCTCTACCTCCCGGACGACATCCTCGTAAAGGCCGACCGCGCCAGTATGATGCATTCTCTGGAGCTGCGTTCGCCCTATCTCGATGCGGAGCTCGTCGACTTCGTCCGCAGAATTCCTTCGGAGTTCAAGTTCCGGCACGGGCAAACCAAGTACATCCTGAAAAAGGCCCTGGAGCCGTTACTTCCGGATCACGTTCTCTATCGGTCGAAGAAGGGCTTTGGGGCGCCGATCGGCCAGTGGTTTCGAAATGACTTTTTGAAAATTGATCTTCATCAGTTTGCAGACATTTTTAATACGCCGTTTATCCACCAAGTCTTGGATGAACACGTAGCCGAAAAGGCAGATCACCGGGGTGTGTTGTGGAACATATGGGTGATGCAAAGGAATGCGGCGAATCTTGATCAACCCTGAGCTTTCTCCATGGCGAAGCCGTAGGTTGATCCCCAAGCAGGCGGAGCCCCTTGAACCGAAAGCGGATGCGATAGATGCCGCGTATGAAACTTCATGAAATGAGGTCGTTGAAACCTTAACTCGAACACGTGCCAAAGAATCTGAAAATGCCAGATTCATGTACCATTTTCATGAAGCTTCCCGGTCGATCAACCTGGCCGTCGCGCGGCAAGAGGCGGCGCTGACTTGTGACCCTTGTGCCGAGGAAAACGGCTACCAATGACTGCCCGCAAAATAAGAATTCTCTATATTCTGGATCACTTCTATTCCGGTGGAACGCAGAGGAATATTAAGGACTTCCTTGAATTGTATGATAAGGATAGGTTTGACGTGACCATTTACTCCCTCTTTGGAGGTAACGCCTATTTCTGTGAATCCGACCCGAATCAGCATCGAAAGGTATGCCTGATCAACCGAAGATTCTCTCTTTTGAGATATACGTATTCATTTCTTTACATCACTTATAGGTTGACCAAATTCATAGCCACCGGGAAATTTGACATCGTCCACATCAGGCTTTACGCCGCCTTTCCCGTGGGAGTTATCGCCGCAAAACTTGGAGGCGTGAAACATATCATTTATACTATTGAAGCGTCTCGAAAACAATTGCCTTTCTACTGTTTTCCAATCTTCAAATTGTTCTCTCGGTATGTGGACTACTTCTTGAGCTATTACCAGGGTGAGTACCTAGAGGCCGGCCTCCCACGAGCGAAGTTCAAAAATTACGAGGGAGGCATCAATTTGGCCTCCATTAACAGCGCGAACTACGATGCGAGACTCATCCGCGCCAAACATAACCTCGAGGGCTCTTTCCCAATCATCATATCCGTCGGGAGGCTCTATCCCGATAAGGGTCACCAGTATGGTATCTTGGCCCTGCAGTACCTGAAATCGGTATACCCTCAGGTAAAGCTCGTGATTTTGGGTGAAGGCCTGTTTGAGTCACAGCTGAGACGTCTCGTCCGTGAACAGGCCCTTGATGGGTATGTCTGTTTCGCCGGTTTTCACAACAACATTGGAGAATTCCACTATATCGCAGATATCTGTTTGAAAACGGCCATCAACGAACCCACAAACTTAGCGACTCTGCTCGGGATGGCCTACGGTAACCCTGTCGTTGCTTTCGACACCGGGTTCGACGTTGAGATCCTCAAGCACGGGGAAACGGGCTGTCTTGTCCCGAACAAAGACCCCCGGGCCCTCGCCGAGAATATTATCGATGTCCTGGAAAATCCAGTACTGAGGACGAAATTGTCTGAGGCGGGGCGAGATCTGGTGTATAGGGACTATGACATCCGTAAGGCCTTTCGCAGTTCTGAGGCCTTTTATCAAAAGGTTCTGGATGGATAAGAAGGAGACCACAAAACTCATACTCAAGTGTCTTGTCACCCTCGCTTTGCTCACTTTTTTGGTGGCCAGGGTGAACATTGCGGACTCCTTTAGGACCATTCTGCTGGCAAAGATAAATCTGACTGCCTTCGCCTTTTGTTTGATGTCCTTCAATTTCTTTTCTTCAGCCCTCAATCTCAACAATATTGTCAAGTCTATAGGGAAAAGCGGGGTCTATTCAGAGAGCCTGAAGGTGACCTACGTCACTCAATTTTTCAGTTTTGCTGGGTTTGGAGAGGTCTTTGCCAGCGGAGTCAAATTCAAATACCTTGATCAGATTTGCAAAACCGAACCCCTAGTGAAGACCGAAAAGCTCTCTGTGCTGGTTTACGAAAAGATCGTCATGGTGTTTGCAACTTTTTTGCTGACGGCCATCTCCTTACTCTGCTTCTTCTCTGAACTGGGTGGACACGTTGCTTCGCTTTCTTTCGGCTCCAGCCCTCGCTTTTTTCTATCCTTCACAGTAGCGGGAATTCTGCTATTCTCACTCATTGTCCTGAAACGGGTGTTTCAAGCCCATTGGGATCACATCTGGGTCTCTCTGACTAAACTGATGGGTGACAGCGGCCTTCTGGGACGCCTGCTGATAACCAATGCCTTTATCTACACCAATAACATCTTGATTAATTACCTCGTATTCCGGTCTCTAGATGTAAATGTGCAGCTAGCCGATATCATCTTTCTGTATTTCTTCTTGTTTATTTCGCAGTTCCTACCTATATCGATTGGCGGACTGGGGGTGAAGGAAAACATCGCGGTATACATCATGTTGCTTTGCCAAATTACTCCAGAGCAAAGCGTGGCCTACTCTATGATATGCCTATGCCTAACCATGGTTCATTCGAGCCTAGGCGGCGTTCTTTACCTCTTGGATCATTTCAAGCATGTTCGCGGCCATGCATCAATCGCATCAACTGGCTATTCGTCACCCGATAACGAGAGCCAAAACCGAATCTTCATGAGGTCCTAAACCTATGTGCGGCATTGTCGGTTTTAGTGGGGCCCGAAACGACAGACTTCTTAATTCGATGCGCAAAACCATTTTACACAGGGGGCCCGACGATTACGGCACCTATTCCGATGGTCAAATGAACCTGGCCATGAACCGGCTCAGCATCGTGGACATCGAAGGGGGTAAGCAACCCCTTTCAAATGAGGATGGAACGATTTGGGTCGTCTTCAATGGAGAGATTTATAATCACCTGGAATTGAGAAACGAATTGCTCTCCAAAGGACATCGCTTCAAAACAGATCACAGCGATACCGAGGTCATCGTCCATCTGTATGAGGACTGGGGGCCTAAATGGCCGCTCAAGGTAAACGGAATGTTTGGCGTTGCTATCTGGGATCTTCGTCTCCGCAGGCTTCTCCTCTTTCGAGACCGCATCGGGAAGAAACCTCTCTATTATGCGGCCAAGGGGAACTCCATCATTTTTGGTTCTGAAATAAAGGCCGTCTGCGAACACCCACTGGTCTCTCAAGAACTCGATTATGGAGCCCTTTTTCAATACTTCGGCCTAAAGCATATAAGCGCCCCGCGAACGGCCTTTACAGACGTCAAACAACTCCTACCCGGTTTCATGCTTACCTGGCAATCGGACGGGATTAAGACAGAGCCCTATTGGCAACTCGATTTTGGATCTCCTTTAGAGGAAATACCGGAAGAAGAGGCTGCGGACCACCTGCTTGAACTTCTTGAAGATGCTGTGAAGCTGCGAATGCAGTGTGACGCGCCCTTTGGGGCTTACCTCTCTGGAGGTGTCGATTCGAGTTCGGTGGTCGCCTTGATGAGCCGGCAATCATCCAGACCAATTAAAACCTTCTGCCTGGGTTACGAGGATTTGCCCCGGGGACAATTCGACGGAAAAGCTCAAGACATGATCTTCGCCCGAAACATGTCGCAGATCCTAGGGACCGAACACCATGAATATATTATCAGTGCCGGACAGTTTGCAGATCAGATGGCGGAGATCTTGCGATCTTTTGATGAGCCTTTTTCTGGCGTTGTATCTACTTTTTTCCTCTCAATACTTATTAGCAAGCACGTTAAGGTGGCCCTTTCCGGAGATGGCGCGGATGAGTTGTTCGGCAGCTATTTGGCTCACCGCCTGGCATTCCCTATTGAGCACTACGTCACCTTTGTAAGCAAGGGCAAGAGGGAACGACAGGACCTCAATCAAGAGGAACTTGATCTTCTGCGTCCGTTTGACGGTCCAGCGGAATTTCCGTTCCTGCAAAATATCGCCTCAATCGACTTGAGTGAGTGGCGTGGCAAACTCAATGTCTTCAACAACCAGGAACGCAGCCAATTGTTGTCCGAGGATTTCCTGACGGCCAGCGGATATCCGTCTATCACAGACTCGTATGGAGTTCTCGAACCCCAGCTTACGGCCAGAGATGCCCTGAACAGAAGCCTTGAAATCGATCAAAAAGAACTCCTGCCAAATCAGGTGTTACCCTTTGTCGATCGGTTGTCGATGGCCCATTCGATCGAGGTGCGAGTGCCGTACCTCGATTATCGCATTCTTGAATTTGCCAACCGGTTGCCTGGAAGACTCAAAATTCAGAATGGTGTCAACAAGTACATCCACAAAAAAGCGATGGAAAAGATCCTTCCTGAAGAGCTTGTCCAACGGCCTAAGGAGGGATTTGTTCAACCTATCTATTCCTGGATGCACGGCCCCCTCAAAGGGTGGGTGCTGAAGCGTATGGATGCCCTACCTCGGGAGTTCTTCAACACGGAATACATTCAGGACTTGAAAGCGGGGTTCGATAAAGGACAACAAGGCCTAAATGCAAAAATCTGGAATTTACTGTGTTTTGGCATGTGGTTTGAAGGGATTCATGACCGATGAAGATTGCGCTCTTGGCGTTGACAGGATTCGGGAACGAAATCCTACAGGCACTCATTCGCAACCGCGACGCCGACGATATTGTTGTCTTCACCCGCAAGGAAACCGGCAAGTTTCCATACTATGAGTGTGAGAACCTGACGGATGTGTGTGAAAGAGAAGGCCTTAGGGTACTCAACGGCCTGAGCATCCAGGAAATCGAAGGGCACCTTAGCGGCTTCGCCCCCGACATGATATTTGTCGCCACCTTTGATCTAAGAATCACGAGCGACATCCTCGAACTGCCGGAACACGGAGTCGTAAACATCCACCCTTCTCTTTTGCCAGCGTATCGGGGCCCGACGCCAACGAATTGGGCGATCATTCACGGTGAGAGGGTAAGCGGTGTTTCCTTCCAAAGGATGAACGAAGCCTGGGATATGGGAGATATCGTTCTTCAGAGGGAAACGCCGATCGCCGAAATGACAGACGGAGAACTCAGGGGAAAGCTGGCGCGAATGGCCGGTGAGATGCTCCACGATTTTATTCCGAAGTATCTTGCAGCTGACTTCAACGAGATACCGCAGTGCCCTAATGAAGGAAGTTACTACCCAAAGATCACTTCGAAAGAGGGTATGGCCCTGCTCAAAACAGGGAAGTTCGATCGCAACAATCTGATCCGCGGACTCACGCCCTTCCCCGGGATCGAAATATTGGGATAGGATACCTATGGGATACAAGAGCAGTCTTTCCAAGGCAAACAGAACGGATGAGGCGATTAGCTTTCCTGCGGTTGTCCTCATCGATAATTGCAATGCCTGCAATCTTCGTTGCTCCATGTGTGACCACCCAAACATGAAGAAGTACCGAAAAGTCGAAATCATGGAGTTCGGTCTCTACCGAAAACTGATAGACGAGATTGCCTACGAAAAACCGGAAGCTCGGGTCTGGGAGATCTTCTTCGGTGATCCTTTCATGTGCCGTGACATGGCCAAGCGAGTTGCGTATGCCAAAGAAAAAGGGCTCCAGGATGTGGTTTTGAATACGAACGGTGTCCTGATGTCTGCGGCACGAGCAAAAGACATTATCCTTGCCGGCCTCGATGCCATGTATGTGGGCATCGATGCCTTTACCGAGGAGACCTATAACAAGATTCGAATCGGCGGCGATTTCAAAAAGGCAATAGCCAACACGCTGCGTTACCGGGATCTACTGGATCGATACGGTACCGACCGCCAAAAACTGTTCGTCCAATATGTGGTCAGTGACACAAATCAGCATGAGTTGGCCGATTTCAAGGCATTCTGGAATGAACAGGGAGTCAACGCGAAGATTCGTCCCAAGGTGAGCTGGGCTGGGCTCGTGAGAGCAAGCAATCTTCGCGACAATAGTCTGGTTGGACGCAAGCCCTGCTACTGGTTGATGCGAACGATCAACATCTGCGCTGACGGTAGGGT
>CAZAGT010000198.1:0-9162 GCA_964484515.1 uncultured Desulfobacteraceae bacterium
CGCAGCCCCGAGCGAAGTCGAGGGGAATGTCGGAGGGGGCAGAACTCCCCCACAGATAAGCCATTGAAAAGACCAACCCGGGAGCCCCGGAATCCAAGAAGAGATATCGCAGGCTTCCCACTCGGACTCCACAGTAATCAGATTGAAATCCGAGGATCTAGATTTCGAAAATAAAAAGGCCGTGAGAAATCCCACGGCCTCCATGAAAAAGACCGCAGGCCAAGAGGCCCGCGGCCACTGCAAACTCATTCAGGTCACGATATGAGTCTGAAAGTGACCCGCAGGCCCACCGGCCAGTGCCACTCCCATCCTCCCGATCTTACGCTAAGACCTGAGTCAACCATATCGTTTCCCTTCAAGGCATAACGAATATTCCTTAGAATAAACAAATCCTCTTGTCAAGGTGTAATCGAAGGATCAGAGGGTCACCTTGTATGAAATTTCATGAAGGGAGATCACTAATCCCTGATCGCCCTGCGGCAAGCGGCGGCGCTGACACCAGAGAAACCTTCCCATGGCTCACTGAGGCGTCCCTCTGTCCCGATCGGGGAGGGCTGAACTCCCGGCGGGTTGAGCCTGCGTCCCTCAATCTAAACAAGCCCTTAGTTCTTTGGAGCTGATCATCCCCTCTCTTAGAATACGGGGGGGATCGATCGTCACGTCCACGATCGTTGATCCCCGGCCCCCTTTCGTCTTGCCCCCGTCCAAGATGAAATCGAGCTTTCCGGCCAAGACGCGCGACACCTCTCCGGCACTGAGACAGCCGGGCTGTCCGGAGAGGTTGGCACTCGTCCCTGTAATCGGACCGCCTACCGTGTAGCTCAGTTTTGTCGCAAGGTGATGGGACGACAATCGGACGCCTAACCGACCGGTCCTCGCCGTCAGAAGGGGGGAGACGTCGGTGGCGGCCTCAAAAACCAGGGTGAGCCCGCCTGGCCAGAACCGAGCGATGAGTTTGCGGGCGGCCGGTGTGATCTTGCCCACATACCGATCGAGGACATCGGCGTTGGGGATAAGCACCAACACCGGCTGATCTTTCGATCTCTTCTTGATGTCGAAAAGACGACGGATAGCAGAGTCATTCGTGGCATCGACGGCCAAACCGTAAAAGGACTCTGTCGGAAAAGCAACGATCCCACCGGCGCGAATGACCTGTGCCGCGCGCATCACGTCCGGTCGGGCGGTCCCTCCCATTGCAGTACACCCTTGTTGATCAGGGGTTTCACTTCTGCGTTGTCTCAAGTATCGCCTTTCTCATATCTTCGCGATACGTCCGCAATCGCTCGGCCACGGCGGGAGATTTGAGCGCCAGGATCTGGGCCGCCAGGACGGCGGCGTTCTTCGCTCCCCCTTTGCCCAACGATACCGTGGCCACCGGAATGCCCGGGGGCATCTGGACCGTTGACAGCAAGGCATCAAGCCCCTTAAGCGGAGAGGAATCGATCGGGACGCCGATAACGGGCAAGATCGTGTGGGCGGCCATGAATCCGGCCAGGTGGGCGGCCCAACCAGCACCGGCAATGATCACTTCGATTCCACGCTCCGCTGCCGAATCCGCATATTGTTTACTCTCATTGGGTGTGCGGTGCGCCGAAAGGACCTTCACCTCATATTCTATTCCAAGCTGCTTAAGGGTATCCGCACAGGCTTGCATGACCTCCGCATCGGAGGAGCTTCCCATGACCACGCCGATCAATGGTCTTGTAGACATGTGAGGACCTCATTCCATCAGGATTCACAAAATCTTGCTTTGCCCGCGACGATCGAGACCTCAGGCACGGCTGCCTTTAGACATGCCGACGAGAGGATAGACAACCATCCCCGCAAGCCATGCAATATCCTCGGCCGAGAGAATGGAGGAGATGCTTCGATCAAAGAGGATGTTTCCCTCCGGGAGGAATTCCTCGTCCCCTCGCCAGAGAACAAGGGCGAGAGGGACGAGCGGTAGGGGATGGACGATCACTGAATAGTCGCCTTGATCGAACGGCCCTGCTTCGTACTCCGATTTCGCCAGCTCAACCAGCCGCTCCGGTTTCTCCCCGAAAGCCTTTACAAGTGGGTTCTTGGCCCTCTTCAGGAAGGCATCCAGGTAGAATCTGCCGTTCGGCACTTCTCGATACGCGATCCAATCGCCCGTCATCCTGACGCCGCTCGATCTCCAAGTCCCGAGGAGGTAGTGCAAGATCAAGATCTGTTGCTGGAGGGGCAGACTATCGCTGTTTTCCTCTGTCCGGATCTCCAGCCCCGGCAACGGGATACTGACCGGACGTCCCAGGAACCGGAGCGACAAAGATGGGTTTCCCTCTTTACCCCTTTGGATCGCGGTCCCGCTGAAACCGGCTAGGAGATCAGGATTCTTGCCTTCTAGCTCCTTCCTGCCGAGTTCGAGGGCCTGTTCGAAATCGTCTATCCTTGCCATTTTCGCTTTCTCGCGGTCTTCTCACCCGCCGAGTGTGAAACCACCCTTGCCTTTCCCATGATGTCACGTAACCTATATAAGTCGTTAAAGATCTTTGCATTCCCCTGAATACCGCCGACTCGTTGGGACTTCCCTGATTGTGACAGGGGTCATTCGGGGTTATAATGAATGTAGGCTGAAAAATTCAAGCGCTAAAACCAATATCCCTCATCCCGCCGCAGACGACAGCCATGGAAAAGAAATTGGACCTCTTCAACCCGGCCTTCAAAGATCTCAAACAGAGGATTGAAAACCGGCCCCAAAAGAGCGATGAACCAGACCCGAGTCTCTCTGCCTCCGTGGATGCGGATACCGAGGAGCAGACCCAATTTGAGAAGGCCATGTCGGATGTCACCCCGTTGGCCGATGGCAAACCAAGGATTACGCGTGCTCAGGGACCCAACGCCCGTCCTGCCCATCCGGCGCCGAATGACGAAAAGGAGGGCCTAGCTCGACTCAGGCATCTTGTTGAGGGCTCGGTCGAAATGGACTTCACTTTCAGCGATGAATATATGGAGGGAGCTGTGAAGGGGCTTCATCATCGGCTCCTGAAACGATTGAAGAAAGGCCAGGTCCCGGTGCAGGACCACATCGACCTTCATGGCCTGACTAGACAGGAAGCCGAAGAAGAGGTGAAGGACTTTCTCGTGCGCAGCCACCGAAACGGTCTGCGGTGCGTGCTGGTCGTCCATGGCCGTGGCCTCAACTCTCCGGACAGTTTTCCAATCCTCAAAGAAAACATGCCCCTGTGGCTGAATCGTGGTCCGCTGAAAAGGATCGTCCTCGCTTTTGCCACGGCAAGGCCTTACGACGGCGGGACCGGGGCGGTTTACGTATTGCTGCGTCGACGCTAGCGAGTTTCCATCCAGAAAGGCCCCCTCCGGCTGAGCAAATCCAAGATTAAGACGCATTTCTTCCCCTCCTGCGGCTTGAATCGATCTTCTCTTCGGTTTAGGAACGGGGAGCAGTCTCCCAATAGTCATCCTTTAAAAATTGTTTGACAAAGACTCGGTATCTTAAATATGATTCCATTTTGGATCATATTTAAGATTATAAATACGATCATATTCGCTCGTGCGATGATGATCGTGCCAAGTTCGGGCTTTTGTAGATCCCTGAGAAAAGATGCGATTTGGGGCTAACTAGAAAAAAAATAAAGAAATCAAGGGCTAAGGCATGCGCGAAACAGACGTCTTGATCGTGGGAGCCGGAATCTCCGGCACGAGCCTCGCCAGAGAACTGTCCAAGTACGACGTTCGGGTCACCGTCATAGAAAAGGAAGCAGATGTCAGCATGGGCGTCAGCAAGACCGCCGGCTCGTTAATCTATATGGGTTTGTTCCAGGCCCTTTCGCTGGTCATCAAGGACCTCGGACACGGGGCTGACTTGGAGGCGGAGACCAAAAACGAAAGGATGCGGCTGCTTTGGGAAGGGTTTTCCGTATTCGATCAACTGGCCCACGACCTGGACATTCAGCACAAACATCTGGGACTGCTGATTATTGCTCGAAATGATTCTGAGCTCGAAAAACTAAAAACTCTCGAGCATTTGTCTCAATTTGTACCGGGAGGGACCATCCGATGGGTGGATCGCGACGACCTGTTTGCCATGGAGCCGAACCTGACCCCTGATGCGGTTGCCGGCCTTTATGATTCAACCGGGACGATATCCATCTTTGGGCCGGAATATGTCTATGCGGTTTACGAAAACGCTTGTGCCAACGGCGCAGAGGTATTGCTACAGACGGCGTGCCGGGGGATTGAAAAGAAGAACGGATATCACCTGGTCGAGACGAGCCGCGGGCCGATCAAGGCCCGGTTTGTCGCCAATTGTGCCGGCAAATATGCCGATCAGGTGGCCGACATGGCGAAGGCCCGCTCCGGGTGGAATCTCCTCTTTTATCGCAGTCAGGCACTGCTGCTGGATAGGAAACTTGAAGGGACGATCACAAACATTGTCGGCGTTCCACCGGACGCCGGGAAGATCGATTTCCTTTACCCGCTGGGAGAAGGAAATATCCATGTCTACGGCGGATATTATGATTTAATCAAAGAGCGAGAGTTTACGGAGACCACCCACGAGAACTTCAACGATGCGATCCGGCGCATGAAACAGCTAGTGCCTGTACTGTCTGAGGAGGATATCATTACGTCCTACGTTGGCGTAAGAATTTTCAACGACAAGGAATACGAAGAAAATCTCATCGAATATTCTCCAATAAACGACCATTTCATAAATGTTCTGGTCAGGATGCCCGGTTTTACACCTTCTCCCAAGATTGCGGAAAAAGTTGTTGGCATGATGGCAGACAAAGGACTCGAATTGAATGCGAAGAGCAACTTTATCCGTTATCGAGACGGGATACCGCGTTTCAGATTTCTCTCGGATAAAAAACGCAATGAACTGATAAGAGCGGACGAAAGCTACGGTCGTGTCGTCTGTCGTTGTGAAACCGTCACCGAGGGAGAAATCATTGAAGCCATCAGGAGAGGTGCCGAGACCCTGCAAGGCGTCATGTTCCGAACGCGGGCAGGCATGGGCAGATGCCAGAGGAATTGGTGTGGCCCAAAACTGATGAGCATTTTGGCGAGGGAACTCGCGGTTTCGAATAAGGCTCTGAGCTTTAAGGGACCGGGTTATTCACTACTCACAGGATAATGGGAATGAGAAAAGGAGATGTCGCATGAAACCGATCAAAGTCTTGACCCTTGTTGGTGTATTCTCATCGTTCTTGTTGAGCATACTCAACAGTACGGCATTAGCACGCCCGACAATCTTGAAATTTTCAAGCCCGTATGCCGAATCCAATCCAATGACAACTTCGATGCAGTGGTTTGGAAAAGAATTAGAGAAACGCACGGACGGAAAGTATCAGGTGAAGTTTTTTTTCTCGGGAACCATGGGTAAAGCAGCGGATATACCGGACCTGTGCAAGAATGGAGTGGTTGATTTCATTTTCAGCGGCTTAGGTTATACGCCTCATATCTTCAAGCTGAGCCGAGGATTCGAATTGATGTACGTGACGGAAAATCCTCATGCCAACGGGGCGGCATTCTGGGATATGTATCAGCATTACGCGCCGCTGAAAGAGGAATGGAATAAGGCCGGCTTGATGGTCGTCTTCCCCGCCGGGGTGGATATCATGGCGGCACAGAGTAAGATGCCCATCCAACATTGTGAGGACGTCAAAGGTAAGAAATTTCGTAGCTACGCCGCCGTTGCCGACATGATTAGAATTTGGGGCGGATCACCCATTGCGTTGTCCTACTCTGAAATTTATGACGCGCTGAATAGAGGTGTGATCCAGGGAGCCTTTGGGATTCCGACCGTGAATATCTACGCCTCGACATTTTGGGAGGTTGCCCCTTACGTCTTCAATACCGGCGTCGGGATATACGCGGTGACCTATTTCGCGATGTCCCAGAGGACCTACAATCGGTTTCCCGATGATGTAAAAGTGATCGTCGACAATCTAAGGCAAGAGGGGATGAAACGCCACCGCGAATGGATGGTGAAAAAGGAGAAAGAAGTATTTGAACAAATAAGACAGCAAAATTCGATAAAGGTCATTAATTGGACTCCGGAAGCAAGAGCCAAAGCAAAAGGACTTGCTGTCCCCAAGATTTGGGAGACTTGGCTGCAAGAAATGAGGAAGGCTGGCCTGCCCGGCCAGGAATTTCTGGCGAAATATAAAGAACTGGTCGAAAAATATGAAAAGGAATGGCCCTACAAGGATCCATATGACTACTAGGCTCAGCTCAAACCGTCATGGAGCTAAACCTTGATCGCGCGGCGCTTCATCGTCATCCCCCATTCCACCATGGCGTTCGATTCATCCCGGGCGCCGGTGTACACCGAAAGAAGAGATCAATACATCAAAAGGGCCGAGCCCAGCACCTTGACGAGGAAAAGGCCAATGGTGATGAACGTTGAGCCTTTATCCTTTGGTCGGGCTTTGAAAGAGACGGATTTGCCCGGTGCTGGCGGTGTTTGAGTCAACCCAGGGGGCGTAATGGCGGAAACTCGCACTCAGACATGGGCCGATCGAATTTACTCATTGGTGTTTACCATTTCGAGCAGACTTGTCGTCCTCTGTCTCTTCGCAATGATTATCATAGTCGTCTACGATATCGTATCTCGAACCCTGTTTAAGACAGGGATACCAGGGACGGTAGAGATAAATGAGTACTTGCTCATCATCGTCGGCTTTATGGGAATAACGATGGCCAACGGCCTTGGAGGACACATTACGGTCGATTTGATTTACAACAAGATCTCCCCTGCGTTCCAACCGATCGTTGAGCGCTTAAACAACATTATCCTATTGGGCTTTAGCGTTGTCTTTTTGTGTGCCGGATTTCAAAAGGCCGTCTCAGCCTACAGTTCCGGTGAAACCAACTGGTTTGGGCCCCACGTCTTGCCGGTCTGGTATTTTCGTTGGACGGTCCCAATAAGTCTTTTTCTCTTATCCGTTCAGCTTCTGCTCGAAATCATTCGGGTTGGCGTTGCTCATATCAGTCGTAAAAACCGCCGTTAAGTATAGTTTCAGAATGGTGAAGGGTGTGAGTGTTCCCCAATATTGTACCATTGATTGCCCATTAGACATTGGATTGAAGCGGACGCCGTGTCTCCTCTGATAATAGGATTGATCGGGCTTCTCGGGCTATTGTTGCTCTTAGCTCTCAGGATTCCGATTGCATTTGCTCTTGCCATCAGCGGTACCATCGGAATCATTGCCATTGACGGTTTGGATATTGGATTTTACAGCCTCGAGACCTATCCGTACGCATTCTTGAAAAGTTGGCTGCTGGTTGCGGTGCCGCTATTTATTCTTATGGGGTATCTGGCGTCCTCGGCGGGGATTACGGCGAACGCATTCGAAACGGCGTATTGCTGGCTGGGGCAATTGCCGGGAGGACTGGCCATTGCCAGCATCGCAGCCTGCGCCGCCTTTGCGGCCACCTCGGGCTCCAGCGTAGCGACGGCCGGGATGGTTGGAGCGGTGGCTATTCCTGAGATGGAAAAATACGGCTATGATAGAAAGCTCGCCTCAGGAGCTGTTGCAGCAGGTGGTCTCTTGGGTATTCTTATACCTCCAAGTATTGCCCTGGTTATCTACGGGTTTATCACAAAGACGTCGGTCGCCAAACTCCTTTTAGCCGGCCTGTTTCCCGGTATCCTGACGGCTTTGGTATACTTCGTGGGGATCTTTTTGATGGTAAAATTCAACCCTGCCCTTGCCCCTCAAGCCATAAAATTCACATGGCAGGAAAAATTCAGGACACTACCGAGAATATGGGGGGTCTTGATTCTTTTCATTACCGTCATGGTTGGGATTTACGCGGGTGTGTTTACGCCGACGGAGGCGGCGGCGGCTGGTGCCTTCTTGGCCTTGCTGATGAGTTTGGTTAAGAATTTCAAGAAACCTGAGACGGTCCTTGAAGCGTTTGTCGAAACCGGTCGGACGACAGGAATGATACTGGGTATTTGCGTCGGAGCGTCGCTTTTTACGCAATTCTTTACGCTCTCGGGGTTGCCGCTGTGGATTTCCGAAGTGGTGGCCAATATCGAGGTACATCGTATTTGGATTTTGCTCTGCATTCTGGCCATATATATTCCACTTGGAATGTTCCTCGATACTATTTCAATCCTTCTGATCACGGTTCCCATATTCTTTCCTGTCATTTGTGCCTTGGGATACAATCCTATTCTGTTCGGCATCCTCGTCGTAAAAATGGAGGAGATTTCACTGATTACACCCCCCGTGGGACTGAACGTTTATGTGATCAAAGGGGTGGCCGAGGATATACCTCTTGGAGATATTTTCAGGGGTATCGTTCCATTCCTGGTCATGGAGTTTCTCGTTATCACCGTTTTGATCAGCTTTCCCGAAATTGCGTTGTGGCTCCCTGAATCGATGATCGGCAGGTAAGTCGAGGGAAGAATTGTAATCACGTGAATAGGATGCGTGCATTCTCCACAGCATTGAAAAACCCGCACATAGGGGTGTGGCTGTGTGAGGACGGAGAGAAAATTGGCCGCTACTGACCCTGGCACTTTGGACATTGCCGTAATCGGCGGAGGACCGGCTGGAATCTCGGCCTGCCTGGAGCTTGCCAAAAGCAAAAGGCTGAAGATCGCCCTTTTTGAGAGTGAAGATCAACTCGGGGGCATGCCGCGTTCATGTCATCTGTTTTTCGGTATGCGTGATTTGGGATGGATCTACACCGGGCCCGGATATGCACACAGGTTGAACGCTTTGATCCGGAAGACAGATGTTGAAATCCACACCATGTCGACGGTCCTTCAGATTACACCGGGTGAAATCGGAATGCCGCATACCATTAAGGTGGCTTCGCCCGTTGGGATAAAAGACTATGCGTGTCGGGGTGTGGTGCTCTGTACAGGATGTTACGAAGCATCTCGCGAAGCCAGACGAATTCCCGGCTCAAGACCGTCCGGCATTTATACCACAGGGTCGCTGCAACAGCTCGTAAACCTTCGTCAGCTGAAAGTTGGTAATCGAGCTGTCATTGTCGGAAGTGAGCATGTGGCCTTTTCGGCCGTCCTTACGTTGCGACGTGCCGGAATATCCATTACCGGACTCGTTGGAGAAGATGCATCCCCTCAGACCTATCCGATTGTGTCGCAGACGATGAAAAAGGTCTTTCATTTTCCGATTTATACCCGTGCAACCTCAATAG
>CAZAGT010000199.1:0-9158 GCA_964484515.1 uncultured Desulfobacteraceae bacterium
GATTGAGATTCGAAAATCCGGATGTCGATCGATAAATGATGGTACTTCAATGTATTGTGCTCTCGATAGCAACCTATTGACCCACAAATTCTTGTGAGGAGCCCAAAGATGAACGACGTTTTACAGAAGATCCATGAATACGGCCTCGTCCCCGTGGTCAAGATCGAAAACGCAAAAGATGCGCTACCTCTGGGTAAGGCGCTCATCGACGGGGATCTTCCCGTGGCCGAGATCACCTTCAGGACGGCCGCCGCGGAGGAAGCGATCAGGACATTGACAAACGAGTTACCTGAACTCCTTGTCGGCGCCGGGACGGTTCTGACGGTCGAGCAGGTCAAGCTGGCGGTCGCGGCCGGGGCCAAGTATATTGTCTCGCCGGGCTTCAATCCTAAGGTGGTCGACTACTGCGTTGAAAATGACATCCCGATTACCCCTGGGTTGAATTCACCAACGGTCCTCGAGATGGCCCTCGAAAGGGGTCTGGAGGTCGTCAAGTTCTTCCCGGCCGGGTCTTCCGGGGGCATTAAGTTTCTCAAGGACATGGCCGCGCCCTATGGGGGCGTTCAGTTCATCCCCACGGGCGGCATCAACAAGGACAACCTGAACGACTACCTCTCCAACAGCCGTGTCTTTGCCTGTGGGGGAAGCTGGATGGTCAAGGCGGATCTCATTTCCTCGGGAAACTTCGCAGAGGTCACACGCCTTACTAAAGAAGCGGTCTTTGAGATGCTGGGTTTCGAGTTCGCGCATCTCGGCATCAATGAAGAGTCTGAAGAGAAGGCCTTGGGTGCCGTAACCGCCTTTTCAGATTTCTTCAATTTTCCGGTCAAGGCGGGCAGCAGCTCGATCTTTGCGGGGACAGGCTTTGAAGTCATGAAAACACCGTTCCTGGGAAAGAACGGACACATCGCAATCGCGACCAACCATATCAACCGGGCGATCGCATATCTCAAGCGCAAATCGATCGCGACCCGCCCTGAAACGGCCAAGGAGAAGGACGGCAAGTTGAAGGCGATCTATATTGACAAAGAAGTGTCGGGGTTCGCCGTTCATCTCATGCAGAAATAACAGCCTGCGCAATAGGTCGGTTTTTTTGAAGCTCATCGAGGCCTCATCCTCGTCGAGGTGTTTCCAAAACCTAAAGTGATAGCATCCGACGGATGGGAAGGAGTTCAATATGAAGAGGTACGTGACATTCGGAGAGATCATGCTAAGGCTCAAGTCCCCGGGGGCCGAGAAACTTTTTCAGAGCCCTGTGCTGGAAGCGACCTTCGGTGGAGGGGAAGCGAATGTGGCGGTAGGTCTGGCCCGGCTCGGCCAGGATGTCGCCTTCGTATCGGCCATCCCGGCCAACTTGGTCGGAGATGCCTGTATTGGAGAGCTGAGGAGGCACGGGGTCGACACCTCCAAGATCGTCCGACGGGGCGAGAGGCTCGGCATCTACTTTTTGGAGCCGGGCGCGAATCAACGACCGTCTAAGGTCATCTATGACAGATCGCACTCGGCCATCGCTGAAATGTCACCCGCAGAGATCGACTGGGACAAAATATTCGATGGCGCTTCCTGGTTCCATATCTCCGGCATCACGCCGGCCATTTCCCAGTCCGCCTCCGAGCTCTCACTTGCAGCGGTCAAGAAGGCTAAGGAGAACGGGGTCACCGTTTCCTGCGACCTCAACTTTCGCAAGAAGCTCTGGAAGTACGGCAAGACGGCCCCGGAGGTGATGGGAGAGTTGGTGAAATACGTCGATGTGGCGGTCGGAAACGAGGAAGACTGCCAAAAATCCCTTGGCATCAAGCTGGACGTAGACGTCGAATCCGGCAAATTGGATGTAGCCAAGTATCGAGACCTCACAGCAAGGGTCCTTCAAACCTACCCCAACCTTCAGAAGATCGGGGTGACCATGCGGGAGAGTTACTCGGCGGACCACAACGGCTGGTCGGCGGTGCTGAATAATGGGAGCGAGACCCTCGTGTCCAAGCCATACGAGGTACGCGACATTGTCGATCGTGTCGGTACCGGCGACACCTTCGCGGCGGGTCTGATTTACGGCATCAACAACCTCGGCAGCGACCAGGAGGCCCTGGAGTTCGCCGTTGCCGGGGCCTGTCTGATGCACTCGATCCCGGGCGATCTACCCTTGATCTCGGTGAGCGACGTGACCGCCCTTGCGGGCGGAGAGGCCTCGGGACGGGTACAACGATAGCGCCGTTTCCAGTCCTATTCTACAAGCTCATCCGATCTGTCGATCCGACTTGCCGGCAGAACGAAAAGGCCTTCCATCTGGAGGGCCTTGAAACTCCATGGATAGTACCCTCAGATGACCGAATCGAAGGGCGACAAAAAGCGGGGCGCTGTTCCCGGAATAAGGTCAGCCGTGCTCTGGCTGACCATTCTTTTGGTAGCGGTTTACTTCGCATCAGGCGTGTTTGTAATCAAACCGGAACAGCGGGGCGTGATCACGCGCTTCGGACGCGTGATCGGTGAGAACGTTCCCCCTGGGATTCATTACCACTGGCCCTGGCCGGTCGAGTCGGTGGCGCGGGTGCGCACGACCGAGATCCGCTCGATGGCGGTCCCTTTCGGGACCGAGAAGGAATTGCAGGGAAAGAACATCGTTGGAGCCAGCCTGTAATGGCTGTCGTGATGTTCTGAGCAAAGGCGCCGTTCTACCCCCACTGGACTTCAACGACGTGGTCGCCGTCCAACGGTGAAAAGAGGGACCGAGTTGGATCGCCGTGTACGTACATCTCTGTTTTCGATCAGCGCCAATATCTTGCTGGTCAGCATCCTCGCAACAACCTCGTACCTGACGGGCAGTTTGGCGATCCTGGCCGACGCCTACCACAGCTTCTCCGACCTGATCGTATCCCTGACCGTTCTGACCAGCCTGCTGTTGCGGCGTCGCCTGGAGCGCAGGCAGAACAATCAGGCCGATTCAGTTCACGGCTACTGGATCGAGTCCCTCGTCGCCTTCGCGGTTTCCCTGTTGATTTTGTATACCGCTTACACGGTTGTGACCAAGGTCCTGTCCAAACCGCCTGACTTCCAGCTCCGTAACCTCCCCGTGGGTATACTCGGCGTCACCATCTGCGTCGCGATCACCTATTTCATCTCCCGTTTCAAGATCATGGTGGGCCGCGAGACCGATTCGCCGGCCCTGGTCGCCGACGGCTATCACAGCCGGATGGATATGCTCTCCTCCATAGCCGTGCTGCTGTCCATCATGGGTCAGTGGATCGGCATCACGCTTGACTCCCTGGTGGCGGTCATCATCGCCGTACTAATTGCAGTGACGGGCCTCAATCTCCTGATCTCCTCGTTTATCAGTTTCGTTCGCAAGTCCCATATCAAGGAGGCGCTGGACCTGGAAAGCGCCTTTTCTTCGCTGAACCGTCTCATTGGATTCGTCACGGAGCGTCTCTTCAAGAGGCGCCTCTCACTCCCGAGGATCGACCTCTTCGCCAGACTGCACCCCAGGAGGTGGCTCACGCCTCGCGTGGCCGTGCTCCTGGTGGTCATCGGGCTGGCTGTCTACCTCCATTCCGGCATCAGGATCGTCAATCCCGACGAAGTGGGGGTCCGCTTCCGCTTCGGTGCCATCGTGGCCAAACACCTAGGACCCGGTCTCCACTTTGCCTTCCCGTGGCCGTTCGAGACGATCGCCAAGGTCCCCGTGCCACGGATCTTCCGCATCGAGCTCGGCTTCCGAACGGATCCGACCCTGCTGGAGAGCCTTTCCCCCTTGCTTTGGGAGACCAAGCACAAGGTCCCGGGATATGAAAAGATGGGAGAAGACTCGGTCGCCATTACGGGAGACGAGAACCTGGTCGACTTCTCCCTCGTGGTCCACTACCGGCCCAAGGACGCGGTGACCCATCTGTATCGCGTCAACAAGATCGATGATGTGGTTCGCGGTATCACCCGCTCATTTATGCGCCAGCAATTGGCCACTGAAAGGGCCGATCTCCTCATGACGGAGCTTCGGCCTCAGGTCCTTGATCGTCTGAAGACGCTGATCGACGATCACGTCCAAGAGATTGATCTGGGAATCGAGATCGTGGGGCTTTATTGCCACGACGTGCACCCCCCGCTCGAGGCCGTTTCGGCCTTCCGGGACGTATTCTCCGCCCGTGAGGACAAGGTGCGGGCGATTAACGAGGCCGAATCCCAACGAAACGAATCGCTGCCCAAGGCAAGGGCGGAGGCGGAGACCATGCTTGCCGAGGCGGAAGCCTATGATGTTGAAAAGAGGCTGCGCGCGGAGGGCGAAGCCCGCAAATTCGAGCTCACGGCGCAGGCCTTCCGCCAGGAACCCGAGATTACGGGGTACCGCCTCTTCCTGGAGACGGTCGAACAGGGCCTCGCCGGCAAGAAGAAGTATGTCGCCAACCCTCGCGCCAACCTAGGGGGATACCGGCTCTGGATGTACATGCCAAAATTCATTCCGGAATAACGAGCTGGAGGAGCAAAGGGATGAAAAAGACACTGCTTATCTTGGCTGCATTGATTGTAGTGATCTACGTCGTTGTGACGGCCTTTGTCGCCGTCCACGAGACCGAAACCGTCGTCATCACCCATTTCGGCAAACCGATCCGGGTGCTGGACGAAGCCGGACTGACGTACAAGCTGCCCGATCCTGTCCAGACGGCCATCCGGCTGGATAAGCGCCTCCAACCCCTCGACTCCAACATCGGAGAGTACCTGACGCACGACAAGAAGAACCTCGTCGTGAGCAACTTCGTCTTGTGGCGCATCATCGATGCGAAAAAATTTATCCAGAGCGTCAAAGACGTGCCTTCGGCCAAAAGGCGGCTGTCCGATCTCGTGGGTTCGGAATTGGGAGTCCAAATCGGGAACTATCCCATCTCCTCCTTCCTTTCAACCGCTGAGAAGGGGACCAAGATCCCTGAAATCCTTGAAAAGGTGATCAAGGCCTGTCGCGAACAGGCCCGCGAGCAGTTCGGGATCGAGGTCGTCGACGTCTGCCTCAGCCAGCTGAGCTTCCCGGACCAGAACTTGAAGTCGGTCTATTCCCGCATGCGCGCGGAGAGGGAGCGGATGGCCAAGAAGTACCGCGCCGAGGGCGAGGAGGGCGCCGCCAACATCAAGGCCAGGACGAACAGGGAAGTGCGCGAGATCCTCGCCACAGCTTACCGCAAGGCCCAGATCACCCGAGGAAAAGGTGACGCCGAGGCCACCCGCATCTATGCGGAGGCCTTCAAGCAGGACCCTGAGTTCTACAAACTGACGAGGACACTCGATTCCTACCGCAAGTTCCTTGATGACAAGACGACCTTGATCCTCTCCTCCGATTCGCCCCTTTTCCGGTATTTGGAGAGTCCGCCCGAGGTGGAGTAGGATGGAAGAGACCCGCAGCGACCTGAAACACGTCTTTCGTCACGGCAAGATGGTGGCGCTCTGTTTGGTCATCCTCCTGGCATTCTTATACACGGCCAGCGGGTTGTTCTCCGTCAAGCCCGAGCAGAGGGGTGTGGTCACGCGGTTTGGCAGGGTCGTCTACGACAATGTCCCCCCCGGAATCCACTACCACTGGCCGTGGCCGATCGAGTCCGTCACGCGGCCGCGCACGACCGAGATCCGGTCTATGGCCGTCGCCTACGGCGCCGAAAGCGCCGCGCAAACCACCAACGGTGGCAGCTTGCAGGAAAGGCAAACGACCTCTTACGCGGTCAAGCCTCCACCTTCCGCTGATGCCCAGGGCGCCGTGAGCCTGGAAGAGCTGAGACCAACGGCACCCCTCTTAACGGGTGACGAAAATCTCGTAATAGCCACACTCCTGATCCAATACACCGTCAGTGAGCCGAAGGCCTACCTCTACGAGACCACGGACGCCGACGGCCTCTTGAAACGAATTACCCAGCACGAGACCATCGGCATGGCCGCCGGGATGAGCGTGGACGAGGTCTTGACTACCGGACGCTATGCCATTCAAAACCGATTGAAAAAGGGCATCCAGGGCAGGGCCGACGCCTACCGCCTCGGTATCCAGATCGTCTCCGTGCAGATCCAGAGCATTCAGCCGCCGCGGGAGGTGGCCGAGGCCTTCCGCGACGTCGCCTCCGCGCGCGAGGACAAGCACAAGCTGGTGCAACGCGCCAGGGGGGAAAGCAACCGCCGCATGCCCAAGGCGCGGGGGCAGGCCGGTTTGATCCTAAGCGAGGCCGAGGCCTACGCCCAAGAGGTCGTGGAGATGGCCCACGGGGATGCCGAGCGCTTTCTCTCCGCGTGGGAGGAATACCGCAAGGCCAAGACGATTACGGCCCATCGCCTTTACCATGAGGCCATGGAGGAGGTCCTGCCGAAGGTGGTGAAGGACATCTTCAACCCGGGGGCCGAACGCCTGCCCCCGCCGCCGCCAAAGATCATCGAAGAGCCGAAGGTGCAGGAGTAGACGGCCGCTCCATAAAAAACCTCCCCCGACAGGGGGAGGTTGACGAACTGAGAGGATGGCTGTCTTAAGATCGGCTTGCTACGATTTCCTGGTTTCCATCGTTACCTGGGCAGGTACTTCTTGGGGAACTTGACGACGAAGGTGTAATAGGTATCCACGATGTTACCCACCCGGACGGGACACACCTGGGCGCACAACTGGTAGGCGTCCCACCTGTCGAAGCCGTAGTCCTCCACCAGCCAATTCACCATATCCACATAGGCGATCCGGATCGCGTCGTCGGCCGGCCGGGCGCTGCCCGCCGACATGATGTACTCGTCGTTTTCAAAGCGAGGCGTATTCACCTTCTTCCCCTTGATCAGGGGCAGCACGTCGATGGTCACATAGGCGGCCGCCTCGACCGCGACCCCGCAGGTCTCACCGTCCCCTTGAGCCAGGTGAACATCACCGGTGCTCCACATCGCCCCCTTCACGTTGACCGGTAGATAGACCGTGGTGCCAGGGGCGGTCTCGACGCAATCCATGTTCCCGCCGTGGAAGTACGGCGTGAGGGAATGAAACCGCTCCCCGTCGGCCGGGGCGGTTCCGAGGGTCCCGACAAAGGGGTGCATTGGGATCTCCACCTCGTATCTCCCTGGGCCGAAGCGGGAGACGAATTTGACCGTCCCCTTGTACTTGTCGATCGGGTAGACCCAGGTGATCTCCGGGAGGGGATCGTTGAGCATGCTGGTGAACCGCGTGGGGGTCAAGAATCCAAAATAGGGGACAAAGGTGCTCCAGCCTTGCTCGACCGCGGGTTCAATGCTGATGATCTTGAGGACCAGGGTGTCGCCCGGCTCCGCGCCCTCCACATAGATAGGACCGGTCTGGGGGTTGACCGCGGGCCAGATCGGTGCCATCGCCTTGGAGAAGATGTCGTCGGTACTCTTTACCTTCCCTTGCGCGGCGTCCTCGGTCCAGAGCCTGACCCGGTCGCCCGGCTTGATCTTTAAAATAGGGGTTCCACCACCAAAGAGGTAATAGAACTCCGATGGCCTGGGCGTATATTCCCATTCCTTGGCGAAAACGGTTCCAACCGAACTCAAAACCATAGCGATAATCACAATCCCTGCTAGAGCTACTCTCTTTTTCATTGTCTCTCCCTCCATCAAATGGGGTTATGCAGCCATCCTCTCAAACAACGGCATCAAGCGCTGAATCCATCTTTAACTCATTTCCGGCTGACCTAAGGGAATTGACAGGAGGTTCGTCTGGAAGATCTGTTTTACGCCGTAAGAAGACACTTGGACTTAGTGTTAAGGCTCTTCTAGAGACTAGACTTACGACCAAGGACATGTCTGTTAGCACTCAGCTCATGTCACATAAGATGCTGAAGGAATGTTAAGGGCGGACGAAGCCGAAGTAACATGCTCCCGACAAAACAAAAGTGCTCTGCTGGGAGCGGGTTCAAACCAATTTGAGACTTTTCTCCACGGTTAGGTCGCTTGAGTTAGGTTTGTGAGATTGACGATCCATGACTACCCTCAAATCGTACCTTATTCAAATCAACGAGGTGAGTCAATCAAAACTCACCGCCAGTCTTCGTTGGGAGCAGAACCCGCTCGTTTCCCTGTAGGGCTCAAGAAACCTCTTTTCTTACCCTCTCTCTGTCTCTCGGCTTGACAGCGATCTACCGAGCAGGCATGAAGTACGGACTTGCTCTCGGGCAAAAGCCTTCTTGAGCTAAGGGCTGCGCAATGTCATATTCGGCTGTTTTTTGGGATAACGATGGCGTGCTGGTAGACTCGGAACGGCTCTATTTCCAGGCGACGCAACAGGTGCTCCGATCCGTCGGCGTCGATTTGAGTCTGGAGCGGTATCGCCGTCTCTACCTCAAGAAATCTCGAGGGGCGTGGCATCTGGCGGTTGAGAAGGGTGTTCCCGCAACGGACGTGGAGCGATTACGTGCAAAGCGGAATCGGATTTATGCAGAACTACTGCGAGTGGAGAACCTGGCCATCGACGGCGCGGCGCAGACCCTTGAGGCCCTGGCGGGCCGCGTCCTCTTGGGCGTGGTGACGAGCTCGCATAGGGATCATTTCGAGATCATCCACGCCCGCACCGGATTCTCCAGGTTCTTCGACTTTGTGATCACGGGCGACGATGTCAAGGAAACAAAGCCGAGCCCGGAACCTTACTTGCGCGCCCTGGAGAAATCCGGCCGTAAGCCTGGAGATTGCGTTGTCATCGAGGATTCCATGCGCGGTCTGATCGCAGCCAAAGAGGCGGGGCTGGCATGCTGGATTATCCCGACAGAGTTGACCAAGTACAGCGAGTTCCGGCAAGCAGACCGGGTGCTAGGTAGCCTCGCCGAGGTCGTCCCGCTGCTTGTCCCCAACCAGCCTAACGATGGATCGTAGGCATCCCTGCCGAGAAGACGTGACATCCCACCTCGAAAGGTACTACTCACATCTCCGGGGCCGAGGAAGGCACAAGGCATACAAACACAAATGGATCATCGCCAGGGTTTCTGAGTTGATGCTCCTCGCCGGCGGGGATGAAGATGACCGTTCCCGGCTTGACCGGCACCCACTTCCCTTCAGCGAGCACCTCTCCGTGGCCTGAATAGACAAAGACTTCGTGCTCCCACGCGTGGGTGTGATGATGGGATAACGTACCCTTCGGTAATTCAAACACACGCATACAGAAATTGTTGGAACCGTCGGCTTTGCCGATCACGACTCTTCCGATCACGCCCTTCATT
>CAZAGT010000200.1:0-1719 GCA_964484515.1 uncultured Desulfobacteraceae bacterium
ATCCCTATGACCGATCACGCGATCGAACACGTCTTGGCGGCCGTCTCCGATGGTATTGCGATCATCCATCTTGCCGGGAGTGATAGCGGGAGGGCGGGCGATAATGACGGCCTGGTTCTCAAGGACGGAATCCGCTCGATCCATCTTAAGCTGGTCGAAGAGGGTGTTCGAGACCGGATTACACTCCTGGCGAGTGGCGGTCTCGCCATGGCCGAGCACGTGGCCAAGGCCATCATCTGCGGGGCGGATGCCGTGATGATCGACTTCCCGATCCTCATCGCCCTCGAATGCCGCATGTGTCACCGCTGTGAGCAGGGGCTTTCCTGTCCCGTCGAGATCGAAAATGCGGACCCTCCCTGGGTCGCGTCTCGGGTCGTCAATCTTGTCGGCGCCTGGCACAACCAGCTCCTGGAAGTGATGGGTGCAATGGGAATTCGGGATATACGCCGGCTGCGGGGCGAGGCCGGCAGAGCCATCTTCTTTGAGGAAACGGACCCCGGTGTCTTCGGTTCCCTTGGAGAGGTCACGGAGGGTTGTGAACTTGAGTAACCAGAATGAATACCGGTTTCCAGAGGTCAAGCGCGCACCGTCGCGCTTTCGAAACCCGATCGGTAAATACCGGTTGCACCGCAGCACGGCTTGCACGGCTTGTGGAAAATGTGTCGAGGTTTGTCCCTATGACGTTCATGTCGTCCGCAGGGGCCGCGTCTTTGTAGAAAACCCCTACCGCTGTGTGGGGCCGGATTGCCCCGAACCCTGCCACGAAATCTGCCCGGTCCAGGCCCTCACCCTGAGGCGCAGCCCGGACTTCGATGCCCTTGGCGATTTCCGGTGGACGCCGGATCTCCTGGTCAGCACCTGGCACATGGCGGAGTTCGGCGAAAGACCTCCCGGCGGGGTGGAATACAAGATCGGTGCCTCCGGCGGCGGTTTTGACAAGCTACGGCTCATCGTCAAGAACGGTGGATCGGCCCTGACCAAGGACATCCCGGACCATGAGATCGACGTCGGCGTCGAACTGAACAGGCGAAATGACCAAGCCCACCGGATCAGGATCGAAGTCCCCCATTACGGAGGGGGTATGTCCTATGGATCGGTGAGTATCACGACCATGCTCAGCAGGATGAAGGCCGCCCAGGCGTTGGGCACGTTCTGCTGCACAGGCGAGGGCGGCTACCCCGATGAGTTGAAACCCTACGACGACCATGTCATCACCCAGGTGGCCACCGGGCTCTTCGGGGTTCGCGAGGAGACCATTCAACGGGTGCGGATCGTCGAATTCAAGTATGCCCAGGGGGCCAAGCCCGGTCTTGGCGGGCATCTCTTGGGGGACAAGGTCACGCCGGGGGTGGCCCGGATGCGTGAGGCCGTGGAAGGATATCCGCTCTTCTCGCCATTTCCCTTTCACAGTGTCTATTCCGTGGAAGACCACAAAAAACATGTGGATTGGATCAAGGCCATGAATCCCCAGGCCCTGGTGTCCGTGAAGGTGTCGACCCCGACCGACGTGGACATGGTGGCCGTAGGCAGCTACTACGCCGGCGCCCATATCGTTCATCTGGACGGCAGCTATGGGGGCACCGGCGCGGCGCCCGATATCGCCAAGAAGAATATTGCCATGCCCCTTGAATATGCAGTCCCCAAGGTCCATCGGTTCTTGCAAGAAGAGGGGGTCCGGGACCAGATCACGGTGATCGCGAGCGGGGGCGTCAGGACGCC
>CAZAGT010000200.1:1729-9071 GCA_964484515.1 uncultured Desulfobacteraceae bacterium
CCCCATGACCTGGCCAAGGTCATTGCGCTTGGTGCCGACGGTGTCTGCACCGGGACTTCGGAACTGGTGGCCCTGGAGTGCGTTCGGTGCCAAAACTGTGAAAGCGGCCGGGGCTGTGCCCGCGGTATTGCGACGACGGACCAGGAGCTGTCCCAGCTCATGGACCTCGAGTATGGCACCCAACGAATCATCAATCTCTTCACGGCCTGGCGCAAGGAACTGATCCGGATCTTGAAGCGACTGGGGATGAAGAGCGTCAAGGAACTCGTGGGCCGAACCGATTGCCTGGTCCACCTCGACTACATGAAGAAAGCAAGTTGAGGTTTCAGTATTCAGGTTTCAGGTGTCAGCGGACCCAAATTCTGAAACCCGCCTGCATCGCCGCAGCCGCTGCAGCGCGGCCAAGGCCCGAAACCTGACACCTGACACGTATTTGGTTGGGGCCGAAGAAATGCATTAGGTAGGAATCATGCGTACAAGACAAAGCACTGAGCGAGTCATCCAATCAAGGAAACATTTACTCAAGGGCCTCCCCCCTCAACCGCAGTACGAAACCGTGGCCGAGGGCGGTTGCGGTGTCACCGGATTTGCGTGCAGCATCCCGGTGCGGGGCCGACACATCTTCGAGCCCAGCCGGCAGATGCACAACCGCGGGAACGGCCGGGGCGGCGGAATCGCGGCCATGGGCCTGGAGGCCAGGATGCTCGGGGTCTCACAGGATGTGCTCGAAGATGACTACATCCTCCAGATCGCGGTCCTCGATGAGAGCGTTATGGAGGACCTGGAGCACCGTTTCATTGCGCCCTGTTTTCAGGTCGATTTTTCGGAGAAGATTCCTCACATCGATGACTACCGCGACATCGCCGGGCTCGATGTCCGGCCGCCTGATGTCCGCCGTTACTTCGTGCGCGTGAAGCCCGATGTACTTCAGGAGTTCAAACAGAAGAACAACATCGAAGGCCTGCGCGATCGGCAGGCGGAGGACGAATTCGTCTATCAGAACACCTTTCAGATCAATAAGACCTACTATGATGCCCTTGGCGAGCAGAAGGCCTTCGTACTCTCTCACGGCCGCAACTTCTTCATCCTGAAGATCGTGGGTTACGCCGAACAGGTGGTCCAGTACTACAAGCTGGACAGCTTCAAGGCCCACATCTGGATCGCCCACCAGCGCTACCCCACCAAGGGGCGGGTCTGGCATCCGGCCGGTGCGCACCCCTTTATCGGCATGAACGAGGCCCTGGTCCACAACGGCGACTTTGCCAATTACCATTCCGTGGTCGAGTACTTGCGGCAGCGCAATATACACCCCCTCTTCTTGACCGATACGGAAGTTTCAGCCTTATTGTTCGACCTGTACAAGCGGACCTATGACTATCCGCTCGAATACGTGATCGAGGCCCTCGCCCCGACCATGGAGCGGGACTTTGATCAATTGCCGCCTGAAAAGCAGGAAATTTACCGCGCGATTCAGGCGACCCATATTCACGGCTCACCCGACGGACCCTGGTTTTTCATCATCGCTCACAACGACACGGTGAACCATAAACTCCAACTGGTCGGGATCACGGACACGGCCATGCTTCGGCCGCAGGTCTTCGCCCTCCATGACGGACAGGTCCAGGTCGGCCTGATCTGCTCCGAGCAGCAGGCAATCGATGCGACCTTGAAGAGCCTGGCCGATGAGGATCCAAGGGTGGGACGTGTGGCGGATCGGTACTGGAACGCCCGCGGCGGGAGTTACACGGACGGCGGCGCCTTTATCTTCAACCTGGAGGCAAACGGTTCAGGGCCCGGGCACCGGACCCTGTCCTGTGTCGACAAGTTCGGCCGCGATATCACGGTCGCCCAGGATCAGGTCGCCTATCTGCCGGGGCGGGTCCACTACGTCATGGAAGACATGGAGCGGGACCGCTTCGAGATAGCGAGCTTCTTTGAACTTCAGCGTCCCGATCTGTTGTATGAGTACGTGCGGGAAGGGATCAGGAACTGGGACTATGCGGACCTGATGGACTGTCTGCGTGAGATCAAGAGCTGGGCCTTCAAGGGGGACGCCCATCTTGAGGTGGCGCTGGAGGCCCTGACGCAGCTCCTCGACCGGCGCTACCCGACCCACGACAAAAAGAGACGCTCCATCTTGCAAATGGTGAGTCAGACCCTGGAGACCATCTTCCGCCACATACCGTCCCTCGATAACGATAACGGCAAGGGCGGTTACCGCTTCATCGATTGGGAGAGCAGGCGATTCTTTCGCGGGCCGACTTACAACGAGAAGGTCCTGATCATTGATGGGTCTCTCTTTCCACCGGAAGGGGATCAGTGCGACAGCCGCCTGATGGCCGAGGCCTTCTTTCGCGGCTGGCGGCGGTTCATCGTCTTTGGGCTGCGCGGCCAACGTTTCCACGGCTGCGGACTGGGACCTGACACCGGCGGGGTTCGGATCGACGTGTACGGCAACTCGGGTGATTACCTCGGCTCCGGCATGGACGGCCTTTCCATCTTTGTCCACGGGAACGCCCAGGATCAGCTGGGCCAGATCATGAAGTCCGGCAAGATGGTGATCTACGGCAGCACCGGTCAGACCTTTATGTATGGCGCCAAGGGCGGCGAGGTCTATATCATGGGCAATGCCGCCGGCCGGCCCCTGATCAACGCCGTCGGCAAGCCGCGCGTCGTCATCAACGGGACCTGCCTCGACTACCTGGCAGAATCCTTCATGGCCGGCGATCCCCTAAACGGCGGCGGCTTCGTCGTGCTGAACGGGATGGAGTTTGACGACGAAGGCCGCGCCCGACCGCAACCCACCCCATATCCCGGCTCCAATCTCTTTTCACTCGCATCCGGCGGCGCCATATACGTGCGCGATCCGCAGCAGCAAGTGGATCAGCAGCAACTCAACGGCGGCGAAATAGTGCCCCTCGAAGAAAAGGACTGGGAACTCATCCTGCCCTATCTGAAGGAAAACGAAGACCTCTTTGGCATTCGCGTCGAGGAGGATCTCCTCAAGGTGAACGGCGGGCAGCGCAGCCCCTACGACGTCTACCGTAAGGTCCGACCCAAGCAGGCGGCCGACGTCGAGGCCGACGGCCTGGAGGAGTGGGGCGAGTGAACGGGTTCCGCCCCTTCCATCAAATCCGTAATCATTAGCGTCGGGGAGGACGCGGAAGACATCCTTGAATGGGTGAGCTTCCACCTGGACGGGAAAAGCACCAGGTCGTTCGTGCCAAGTCCGGCAAGCAGGCCCTGAAGACGGCCGCAAGGGATGAGTTCGGCGAGATGCAATCCATTTCCAGGAAACGATCGTAAATGCCATCATCCAAACCGGAAACGGTTGTGACCACCTGCACCCGGGACTGCACCAACACCTGCGGTCTGCTGGCGATCGTTGCGGACGGCCGCGTGCAGGCCCTAAAAGGGAATCCTGATCATCCATTCAGCAGGGGCAGGGTTTGCCACAAGGCCCTCAAATTCCTCCAGCGAGTCTACCATCCTGAAAGGGTGCTTTATCCATTGCGGCGGGTGAACGGCCAATGGCGACGAACGGGATGGGATGAGGCCCTCGATGAAATCGCCGACCGCATGAAGGCCATCCAACGTGAATTCGGGCCGCAGGCCATCCTCTATTACCAGGGCTATGGAGAACGGACAGCCCTGAAGCTGTTGAACAAGCGTTTTTTCAATCTGCTGGGCGGCGTTACCACCACGTACGGGTCCCTATGCGGTGGTACCGGTCAGGGGGCTCAGGATCTCGATTTCGGTTGCCGTATCTCCCACGATCCGCTGGATCATCGAAACGCCGCCAGCATGGTTTTGTGGGGCCGGAATCCGGTGACTACCAACATCGGGCTTGTACCGATCATTAAAGAGATCCGCAAAGGCGGCGCGCCCATCATTCTGATCGATCCGCTTCCGAGCAAGAGCAGATCCCTCTGTGATTTGCATATCCAACCCGTACCGGGTTCAGATGCTTTTTTGGCCCTGGCCGTTGCCAAACACATCCTGAAAGCCGGCCGCCAGGATCTTTCTTTCCTGCAGGACCATAGCGAGGGTTTAGAGGAATTCTTGGGTATCCTTGAACGTTTTAGCGTGCCGGACCTTGCGGCTCTTTGCGACGTTCCGCTGCCGCAGGTGGAACAAATGGCTGATATCCTGATGAGCCGTCGCCCTACGGCGACGCTTCTGGGTTGGGGCCTTCACCGCTATGAGTACGCCCATTACGCCATCCGAAGTATCGATGCCTTGGCCGCTATTGCCGGAAACATAGGCGTCGAGGGCGGCGGAGTCAGTCAGGGTTTTGAGGAATACGGCCCCTACGATCCCGAGGGATGGGGAGACGAGCTGGTTTCCGGGCACAGGAGATTCATGATAGCCAAGATCGGCCAAGAAATCATGGGAGCCGACGACCCGCCCATCAAGATGATCTTTGTCACGGCGGCTAATCCGGTTTGCATGGCGCCCAACTCCGGGAAGGTTGCCCGAGCCTTTGATCAAACCGATTTTGTCGTGACGAGCGGCCATTTCCTGGACGACACCTCCGATTACGCGGATATCTTTCTGCCCGCCACGACCTTCTTGGAGGAAACGGATGTCATGGCCAGCTTCGGCCACAACTACGTCGGTCCGGTCAACCGAGCGATTGCGCCTTTGGGAGAGGCCAAGTCCGATTTCGCGATGTTCCAGGCCCTGGCCCAACGTTTTGGTTTCCGCCGGGAGTACACCCGTGACCTGGATACGTGGCTGCTTCGTTTGCTCAAACCCCTCATCGACCAAGGTTACGGCTATGACGATATCCTACGCTCGCCCGTGCGCTACAAGGCTCCGATGGTGCCCTACGCGGACCGAACGTTTCCAACGCCGAGCGGCAAGTTTCAGTTCCTGACCGAATTCGATGCCGAGAAGCTGACAAGAAAAGAGGAAATGTATCCTTATCACCTTTTGTCCGTTGTGGCACAGGACTATATTGGATCCGAGCTCACCCTGTCAGACCATTCAGCGTGGCCTCAAGTTCGTATGCATCCCGCGGAAGGACGGCAGAGATGCTTGAAAGACGGTGATGTGGTGGCAGTTCGAAGCTCAATAGGAGAAATCAGGGCCGAACTCGTATTGGATCCCCTGTTGCGTCGAGACACGGTGACCATGGAACGCGGCGGCTGGATCAAGGCCGGCCACGGGGTCAACCAATTAACCCATGACCTGGAGAGCAAGGTAGGACACGGGACGCCCTATAACGAGACCCGTGTCACGGTGTTGCCGACCGAGCCGCAGTGCACTCAAAGCGCATCGTGAAGGGCTAATCGATTTTCTGACTCCTTCTCATTGGGCGTCTTCGCTCTCTGAGGGTGATGATTGGGTTATCAGATGCACATCTTGGTCGTAGAACACTCACGGCTCACTCCCAGCGGATTGATCGGCCAGGCCATTATAGAACAGGGAGGCATGTACACGGCTGTCATGCCCTCTGAGGTGGCGGAGGTTTCCGCTGCGAGGGTCGGTGGAGAAACTCGCCGAGAAGAAGTGTACTCCTTCAGCCTGAGCCCCTTGGCAGACTTGATGCAACTTTCGGCGCGCCTCGCAGACCATTCGGCGACCTTACCGTGCAGGCCCTTTTCAGCCAGGGTCTTTCGGTACCGTTGCCAAAAGGCGTCCGTGCGATCGTGGTTAGGCTGCAATTCCATGGCGTGAACCTCCGGGCTTGGTAGCGAGATCCGTAGCCGCTGCATCCTAACCGATTGAAATTGATAGTCAAAATATGTTATACTGCGCGCAGAAATATTGCCTTGTATCGCATACAATCTAACCAACTGTTAAGCCGCCTACGGCGGCTCGTCCCGCGCCCCGTCAGGCTGTCTGAAGTGTTAAAATAATAAGGAGTTAAAAAGCTCGAAGATGGAATTCGTTTCAGGTCAAGTTGGGAGGTCGTCGCTTTACTTTTTGGTGGGATACGCGGCTGCGCTCGCAACGTTTTCGCTGGCGGTAAGTGCAAAGACGCCGGTTTACTCTGGTATAGTGAATACAGTGCGACTGGCGCCACTGCCGTCGGCAATCTTAGGAGCTCCGTTAGTATCTCTTATGGGCGTGCTCATCCACATATTTCGGAGCTTCGTGCAAAGTCATCTGCTCCGGCAGGGCACACACAAAATCAGTGTTCTGTCAGACTCGGAGCTTAACAGCCTTAGAATTGCTGCAGAGACAGCTCTTCCAAGTGGTTTCATACCACCGGCCTTTGAACGACCGGGGGAGTTCGAACGGCCACAAGCACAAGTCGACCCAGAATTTAACCCCTATCGGGCACATGAGAGATGGCTCTACGATCTACTTGCGGACCTGGTTCCTATAGCATCATTCGCTGTGATAGTTGTGTTCGCTCGTGCGATAGTTTTCTCTCTCTCCGGCTTAGACTGGGTGATACTTATTACAGCAGCCGCTGTCCTACTGATAGCAGGCGTTTCAATTCCGAGGCTTCGAATTGAATTTACGATTCGAGACGTAGCCGTCTTCGTTGCTAAATGTCAATTCAAGGAAGACAATGAGACCACCCCAAGAACACCGCAAAGCAAGGGTTCGGCCTGACTTCTCGTGGCAACTGATGTTCTGGTGGTTATCCTGGGGCCTAACCAAACGCTGAACCTGACCGGGAGAATGATGCGGTTTTTCGTAAAGGTTTGTGCCGGCGCCAAAGTCTAGTGGTCGGCAGGTTAGCTCAAGACGTTGGCCAAACACCACACAAGTACAAGTAAATTGCCATGACGCTAAAAAACCTTTTGATCAGAGACGAGAAAAGCACCGATTATAGAGCAATCTCTGAGGTGACTATCGCAGCATTCGAAGAAATGGAAATCAGCAATCACACCGAGCAGTTTATCATAGAGGCATTACGATCAGCGAAGGCCTTGTCCGTATCACTGGTCGCGGAGGTAGATGGACATGTTGTGGGACACATTGCCTTTTCTCCCGTGACTATGTCAGACGGTACGAAAGACTGGTACGGTTTAGGCCCGGTTTCAGTGCATCCAGACTTTCAGCGCAAGGGCATTGGAAAGGCACTTATACGAGAAGGGCTGTCACGCTTGAAAGACCTTAAAGCAAAAGGCTGTTGTTTGGTCGGGCATCCACAATATTACCGGCGATTTGGGTTTGAGAATGTTGAGGGATTGATCCACGGGGGAGTTCCCCCGGAAGTCTTCTTCGTTCTTTCATTTGACGGAAACATCCCGCAAGGCCATGTCGTGTTTCACGAAGGATTTAAAGCTAATGGGCAATCGGGTAGCCGGGGGTCTTGACCCCCCAGCCCCCACACCACCCCGCATGCGGGTCCGCACGGGGCGGTTCACAGAGATTACCG
>CAZAGT010000201.1:0-9070 GCA_964484515.1 uncultured Desulfobacteraceae bacterium
CGCCTTATGCCGAGACAACGCACTCAATCCCTCGTTTTTGAAAAGAGACCCCCATAGCCGGGCGAACAGACGGCGAAGAATCTCAAAATGTCAAATTCGAGGACCAACTTCATGAAGCTTCCCGGTCGATCAACCTGGTCGCCGTCCCGAGGCGAGTAAACTCCTGCTGCAAGCGGCGGGGCTGACAAGCTAGTTGGATTGAGAGCATTTCATAGGAGGGCAAAATGGATCAAAACGACAAGAGACCCCTTAGAAGCCAGCAGTGGTTTGGCAAGCGGGACAAAACGGGATTCATCCATCGCAGTTGGATGAAACTGCAAGGATTTCCGGAGCACCTGTTTGACGGTCGTCCCGTGATCGGGATCTGCAATACCTGGTCGGAGCTGACGCCTTGTAACGCCCATTTTCGGGATCTGGCCCAGATGGTCAAATACGGTGTCTACGAGGCCGGCGGATTTCCGGTCGAGTTCCCCGTAACCTCTCTCGGTGAATCGAATATGCGACCGACGGCCATGTTGTTTCGCAACCTGGCCAGCATGGATACGGAAGAGACCATCCGCGCGAACCCGATCGACGGTGTCGTCCTGCTCGTCGGATGCGACAAGACGACGCCGGCCACCCTCATGGGCGCCGCCAGCGTCGACCTCCCGACCATCATGGTTTCGGGCGGCCCCATGCTCAACGGCAAATATAGGGGTCGAGACATCGGTTCAGGCACGGACGTCTGGAAATTCAGCGAAGCGGTCCGTTCAGGCAGGATGAGTCTGGAGGAGTTCAGTGAGGCGGAGTCATGCATGTCCCGCAGCAGTGGACACTGCAATACGATGGGAACGGCCTCCACGATGGCCTGCATGGTCGAATCGCTCGGACTGACACTCCCCGGCGGGGCTGCGATTCCCGCCGCCGATTCGCGCCGCAAGGTCTTGGCTCATATGGCCGGTCGGAGTATCGTCGATATGGTCAGAGACGACCTGAGGGTCTCAAAGATCCTAACGCGTGAAACCTTTGAGAATGCCATCCGCGTGAATGCCGCTATCGGCGGCTCGACGAATTTCATCGTCCACCTCCTAGCCATCGCGGGGAGGGCCCAGGTCAAGCTCGAGTTGGATGATTTCGATCGTCTCGGGAGCCGAATGCCCTTGCTCGTTAATCTGATGCCATCCGGGAAATACCTCATGGAGGATTTCTTCTATGCCGGAGGGCTCCCTGTCGTCATCCAGGAGATAAGGGAGCAACTGCACCTGGATGCCATGACAGTGAATGGAAGATCAATCGGCGAAAACACTGCGGGCGCGGAGTGTTACAACCGAGACGTCATTGCCGGCATTGAGGAGCCCATTCTGGAGGAGGCCGGGATCGCCGTCATGCGGGGCAACCTGTGTGAAGACGGTGCCGTGATCAAACCATCGGCGGCGACCCCGGAGCTCATGCAGCATCGCGGGCCGGCCCTGGTCTTTGAGAGCATCGAAGACTATCACGAAAAAATCGACCGCCCGGACCTCGACGTAGACGAGAACTCGGTGCTCGTCTTGAAGGGCGTCGGGCCCCGTGGGTACCCCGGAATGCCCGAGGCGGGTAACATTGGCCTGCCCAAAAAGATGCTCGAGAAGGGCGTCGAGGACATGGTGCGGATCTCCGACGGTCGAATGAGCGGGACGGCCTTCGGTACCGTGTTCCTGCATGTCTCCCCCGAGTCGGCCATCGGTGGAAACCTGGCCCTGGTACAAGACGGAGACATGATCGAGGTGGATGTCAAGGGCCGTCGGCTGCATCTCGACGTATCCGAGGCGGAGCTTGCCAAACGACGCAAGGCCTGGTCGCCGCCCCCACCGGCCTCGGACCGGGGCTATGTGAATCTGTACGTGAATCATGTTCAACAGGCCCAACTCGGCGCGGACCTCGACTTTCTCGTAGGTCGATCGGGCTCGGTGGTCAAGCGTGAATCCCATTGAGTGTCCCTTCATTGCCGCCGTATCTAAACACTCTTTGACCATTTCGCTCCTTCCTCATCGGGACTCATGCCGGTTCCCTGTCCTTTGGCGGCCTCATTCACGGCGTTTTCGAAGGCCGGGACCCTTCGACCTGTCGTCGTTCTTGCGGTCATGTGTGTCCATAGACTCAAATCCACACGGTTTTGCCAGGATCGGCGAGACCCGATTTTTCTTGACATACCGGTAGCCTTGCCCATTATTTGGATAGTGAAAGACTCAACGAATGGCCAAATATCCTTTTAAGAAGGAGGGGGAGACATGAAAGTAAGACTTTTGATGATCTTGATTTTGTCTTTTTTTGTAGTCACTGCCTTTGCCTGCGGGAAGAAGGAAGAACCCGCGGAGGAACCTGAGTCGGCGGCCGTAATCGAAGAAGAGACTGTGAAAGTCGAACCGGAAGGCGGCGAGGGTGAGGAAGTTGTCGAAGAACAGGCGGAGGAACCTCGGTCGGGAGCCGTAATCGAAGAGGAGGGCGTGGAAGTCGAACCGGAAGGCGACGAGGGTGAAGAAGTTGTCGAAGAAGACGTGATGGAAGTGGAGGGTAGCGGCCACAAAGACATGGAAGGCAGCGAGACAGAAAAAGCCGAAGAGGTCATGGAAATGGAAGGCAGTCCGGAAAAGGGGAGCCATGCCAAAGAGCACCCCCATGGCGAATGAGTGAGGGAGTAAAACCGAGCCATGGCCCCTGGGGAAGAGACAGTGTGGGTCCACTCAGGGACGGTTGGACGAAAGACGTGGCCCGGTCACAACGGCTCCTTCTATTCGTAGCAGCCTCAGCGGTATTATGCGGGTCGGTTCTCTTGATGAATCAGAGATCGTTTGCGGCTACGCTCGATGTCTTGCGCACGACGCTCCCGGAACGAATCAAAGCGTGGAGAGCGGTGCCCGAGGATCGATTCTTCGACGATCAGACCATCTTCGACTATATTGACGGGGCGGGAGAGGTTTACAGGGCCTACAACATGAAGGCATGCCTGTCTCGTCGCTATACTGCAACCGGGCAGCCCGACATTATGCTGGACATCTTCGACATGGGTTCGTCCGCGGACGCCTTCGGGGTCTTTACCCATGATCGTGATGGGGAAGCAGTGCCCATTGGGCAGGCAGCGCTCTACCGGCCGGGCTGGTTGAGTTTTTGGAAGGACCGCTTCTTCGTATCCATCTTCGGCCATGAATAAACCGTACCGCCCGAAATGGGGGTTAGGGGCCTCGGCGCCAAGGTGGCCGACCTCATCCCCTCTCAAGGAACCTTGCCCTCGATTGTCTCCGGCCTTCCGGTCGAGGGGTTGCTCCCCAAAAGTGTACGGTATCTGCACCACCCCGTCGTACTAAACTACCACTACTACCTCTCCGACGATAACATCCTCCAGATCGGGGCCCGGACTGAGGCGGTCCTTGCTGAATACCAAAGAGGCCAGGGACGGGCGTTGCTGCTCCTGATCTCATACCCGGACGATTACGGCGCGCAAGAGGCGTTTACTCGTTTCTTCACAGACTTTCTTCCCGACGCTGACAAAGACGGATTTGCCCTGATGGAAAACGAGAAATGGTCGACCGCGACCCGTAGAAATGCCATGCTGGCGATCGTGCTCGAGTCCGACAGCCGCCAGCTGGCAAAAGATCTACTCGCCGAAGTGTGGACCAATCGGTAGTCGTTTCTCTTCGCCAAAGTCGTCGAAACAAAATCCGAATTAATTCTTCACAAAGACTTTACATAAAGGGGGCCCCTGATGGGACAAGATAAGAAGTCGATTACGAGACGGGATTTCATTCGTGCCGGCTCATGTGTCACCATGGGCGCTATTATGGGATTGCCCCTGATGGGGGCCGCACCCATCGAAAAGAGGGGGAAGAGCCGCGTCGTCTTGATTCGAGACGAAGCTGCCCTCGATGGGCAGGGGATGCCCCGGCCCGAGTCCTTGGAGAACATGCTGGACCAAGGAGTCATGGCACTTCTGGACGCACCTGATCCGGTCGCCGCCTGGCGTCGTCTCGTAAAGCCCTCGGACACAGTTGGCATCAAGAGCAATGTCTGGTCGTACCTGCCGACACCGCCGTCGCTTGTCCGGACGATCGAAAAACGCTTAGAGGAGGCGGGCGTCAAGAAGGAGCAGATGGACTCCTCTGACCGCGGGGTACTCAATAAACCGGTCTTCCAAAATGCTACCGCGCTGATAAACACCCGCCCGATGAGGACCCACCACTGGTCCGGCCTAGGCACGCTTCTCAAGAATTACATCATGTTCGTCCCTGAGCCCTGGAAGTATCATGGCAATTCCTGCGAAAGACTGGGGGCCATCTGGCAGTTGCCCCATGTCAAGGGAAAGACCCGCCTCAATATCCTGGTCATGCTCACGCCTCTCTTTCACGGTATCGGACCGCATCATTACAGCCCGCGCTATACGTGGCGGTATGGCGGTCTTATCCTCAGCACCGATCCCGTCGCTGCCGATGCAACCGGGGCGCGCATCATCCAGGCCAAGCGAATCGCCTTCTTCGGCGAAGAGAGGCCCATCAGTCCGCCACCACTCCACATCGCTGCGGCTGACACCCGCTTTAAGCTTGGACACAGTCGTGCGGAGCACATCGACTTGATCAAAATAGGTTCACAACACGATATTCTCATCTAGTAGGCTGATTCTTGGTTGATAAAATGAGGTTGTTTTCATGAGCGGGATCTTGTTTTGGCTGTACGTGGCGAATGCGGTCCTTTTGATCACCCATGAGATCGACTCGGCCTACTGGCAGGAATGGAAGATGTTTGGGATTCCAGGCGGCGTCAACGGATTTCTGATCCTCCATCTTCCGCTCGTTTTTCTCGTCCTTTATGGACTCGTGCTGGTCTTTCAACAGGCCTTTTCCGGCTTGATCTACTCACTTCTGCTGAGTTTTGCAGGTATTTTCGCCTTTTTCGTCCACACCCTTTTCATAAAGCTGGGGCGGGAGGAATTCCGTACACCGGTTTCCCTAGGTATACTCATTGCATCCTTCATCGTATCCCTGGCTCAGGCTGCCGTCACCGTCTTGCTGATGATGGGTTGACCACCGCTCGCTACCGCACCGCATGGTATTGGCTGCCCGCCCAAGAACCCGTTTTGATCCATGATGGCGATGCGAGCAGGATTTTCCATCCAAGGGGGGATGTTGATCAATTTGCAGCGAACCGGTCGTTTGAACATCATTGACCTTTCATCTCAGCGGACAGGCATGGTACGCGAATTCAAGAATCCCTGGAGGCCTATGACACGGCTGGCTCTTTGGCTTATTTCCCTGTCCTTCCTCATAACACCCGCCAAAACGGCTCTGTGCGAACCCCTTCGGTTGATGCGTTACCCTGATATTGCCGATGGCAGGATCGTCTTCAGTTATCAAGGGGACCTCTGGGCCGTTCCGCAAACTGGAGGTCGCGCTATCCGTCTAACCGTTCATCGCGGTTATGAAACCCACCCGAAGATCTCACCGGATGGGAAATGGATCGCGTTTACGGCTGACTATTTTGGGGGCCGGAACGTCTTTGTCATACCGGCCGAAGGCGGACCGCCGAAACAACTTACCTATCACCCGTCTCCTGCAACCGTTGTCGATTGGACGCCCGACAGCCGCTTCGTGGTCTTCGCTTCAAATCGAACGGGCTATGCCCCATTTTTCACGGAGTTATTCAAGGTCTCGCCGGCAGGCCGATTCCCTGAGAAGCTCCCTGTTGACCGTGGCAGCCTCGCGAGTTTCTCCCCCGACGGCCGCCAGATGGTGTTTATCCGCCACCCAATGACCTATTGGTGGTGGAAGCGCTATAGAGGGACACTCAACCATGACCTTTGGCTTTATGACTTCGAGACAAAGGAGTTTCAGCAGATCACGCATTTTGAGGGAAACGACACCTGGCCGATGTGGGGCAGAGATGGTCGGATCTATTTTGTTTCCGATCGGCAGGGCATTGCCAATCTGTTTGCCTACGAACACCCTCGAGGCGCAAAGAGCCAACTTACGAATTTTACCGACCGAGGCTTACAGTGGCCGTCGATGAGCCCGGACGGTCGATGGATTGTCTTTGAAAGACTGGGGCGGCTCTGGCGCTTTGACACCCAGCGTCGGACCATACACGAAGTTGTGGTAACGGCACCCACTGACGATCATTTCAACCCGACAGCCTTTGTCGATGCTGCCAAGCATGTACAGGGATGGGACATATCACCCCATGGGAAACGGGTTGTCATGGATGCCCGTGGAGAAATCCTAACCGTGCCGCGAGAACATGGAGATGTGCGGCACCTGACGAGTACGGCAGGTGCGCGCGAACAATTCCCGGTCTGGTCCCCGAATGGCAAATGGATCGCCTACGTATCTGACGTAAGCGGAGAGCAAGAGATCTATCTCATTGACCAGCTCGGTCGGACCGAACCAAAGCAGTTGACCGAAAGCGGGCAATTCAAATCCGGTCTTCGCTGGTCTCCCGACAGCACAAAGCTCCTATTCCATACGAACGATCTGCGCCTCCACCTATTGGATACCGAGAGGGCCGAACTGACCACCGTGGCATGTAGTACCGTAGCGGAAATCGAGGATTATCGCTGGTCCCCGGACGGTCGCTGGGTAGCCTACGCCTATTTGGAAAAAAACGACAACGCCGATATCTATGTCTACAATCTGGCAAGCGGAGAATCTACCCCAGCCATCACCGGTGCAAGCGATGACTACAACCCGGTGTTTACCCCTGATGGAAAGAGCCTGGTCTTTCTCTCCGAGCCTTTCCCCGAGAAAGTCGAGATCCATAGCGTGAGTCTGATGCCTGAGGAGAAGGCACCGTACCAAAAGCCCGAAGATGAAGAACGTGAGGAATTGGCTTTGGCTGTTAGAGCGGGCTCGGAAGGTCGACCCGCCGGCGGCGGAGACCGGCCACCCGGGGTATCGAAAGGGCCTCCCGTTGTGAAGATCCAATTCGAGGGCCTTTCGGAACGCAGACGGCGGGTCCCCTTACGAGCTGCGACCTACTCGCACCTACAGGTGACAAACGAGCACTATTACTTCCTGATGCCCGTGCCTCAAACCGGGCCGACCCCTGGCGTCGCCAACCCGCAGCAGGCTCTATATGCCTTTGATCTGCAGAAGCTGGAATCACACAAAGTCGCCGACGAGGTGGAGAGCTACCGTATTGCCCGGGAGTCCGAAGAACCGATCGTGTGGGATGGCAAGGAATTTAGCGTTATCGAGGGCCATGGAGAAACAGCAAAGGCAAAAACGGTCAGCCTTGCAAAGGCGACCCTGAAGGTGGATCGGCGTCAGGAGTGGCTACAGATCTTTGATGAAAGTTGGCGTGTAGTCAGGGACTACTTCTACGATCCAAATCTCCACGGCGTGGATTGGGGAGAGGTGAAGAAGTACTATCGGCCTCTTCTCCCATACGTTCGCACACGAGGCGAACTCAATCAGTTGATCCTTGAGATGCTGGGAGAGCTCAATGCTTCTCACGGCGGAATCGGCGGAGGGGACGATCCCTCCAAGATGGAGAGGTATCCCGTCGCCCGCTTGGGCGCCGAACTGGTGCCGGATTATGACGCCGGCCTGTACCTCTTCAAAAGGGTCTACAAGGGCGAAAAATCTGACAAACGCTATGCTGCGCCTCTCGACGCCGAGTATATCGGCATTCGGGAAGGGGACTACCTTCTGGCTATCAACGGAGAGAAGATCTCCGCCCATGAAAATTACCTCAAGGTTTTGGTGAATAGGCACCAAAACCATGTGGAGCTCACAACGAGTCCTCAGCCATCATGGGAAGGAGCCAAGACGGTCAAGGTCATGCCGATCACGAATGACTACCATCTGCGCTACCGGGCATGGGTAGAGCACAACCGCCGGTTCGTGGATCGGGCCAGCGCTGGGCGGATCGGATATGTCCACTTAGAAAACATGACGACGAGGGATCTTGACAGATTCAAGCGTTGGTTCGAAGCGTACCGATACAAGGAGGCTATCATCATCGACGTGCGATACAACGGAGGCGGCTACATCGACACGGAGATCATTGATCTCCTCGAGCGGCGTCCCTATCACGTCAGCCGCATGAGAAATGCAGAAGCCCTCCAGCACCCTATGGACGCGTTCGGCGGCAAGGTAGTCGTCCTCTGCAACGAGTACAGCTTTAGCGACGCGGAGATCTTCCCAAGCGGATTCAGGGCCCGCAATCTTGGTGCCGTCATCGGGAATCAGACCCTTGGCTACGTTATTGCGGTGCGGCCCTACAAACTGATTGATGGCGGCACCATCCGTCGGGCCTTCACCGGTCTTTGGGAGCTGGACGGGACTCATTTAGAGAGCCTAGGAGCGCGGCCGGACATCATCGTGGAAAATACACCGGAAGATGAACTGGTAGGCAAAGACCGCCAGCTGGAAACGGCAATCGAATACCTGATGAAACAGATCGCTAAGAGTCCCCGTCGCTACGATTACCCCACCCCCATCCGACCTCGCTAGTTTACATCCAGAAATGGCCGACCCAGAATGGGCTGTGGCATCGGTACGGGGTCAAGGATTTGACTCCAGGAGCCTCGCCCCTAATGCGACGAGACTGAAATGCCCCGATTCCCAACTATACCATGTCATTAGAAGAACGGACCTGAGGCGCTGCCGGCCGAATCTTAGGCATGGTTCCTGCTTACGGATATCTTGTTAAGCGGTCCCGGCTGTCGCGAGCCGATTTCTTTATGGCGAAAGGCCCGCCAGCAGGGCGACTCTTCAGAGGTTCAGGAACTCGCAGACGTCACTGCATCTTCACCTCTGCCCTGAGCCTGAAAGGTTGCGCCACCGAGGCCTTATGGAAAGGGAAGATCAGGGGATTTTCAAAGGCCGGACCTTGTTGGGTCTTGGACTATTGGTCATGATAGCGGCCCTGCTCATCTTCTTGGGCATCTTCGACCTAGATGAGGTCTTGACCCATTCCGATCCAATTCCCACTCAGCAGGAGATACCCCTTAAGGTCCCGGAATGGGAGGAGGAAGACAGAGCTCCGCAAATGGAACCCACGGCTGTGGCCGACCGGGATATATCCGTTTTGTCGTCAAACACTATGGAGGCCGAGGCAGAGG
>CAZAGT010000202.1:0-8982 GCA_964484515.1 uncultured Desulfobacteraceae bacterium
CGGCGTGGGGTATTATCCGGCTTATGACTTCGTTCATATCGACACGGGGGAGATCCGACGTTGGGATGTGCCGGATGAGCCAGGCAGACGTCTCACGGCCATGCGCAAAGGGATCTCATGGCAGATTATCACCGACAGGGATATTCACCTCCCCGGACAGGCGATCCGGTTCGCCATCACAAACACGACTGCGAGCCCGAAAACACTCCGGAACGCCCCAATCCTGCAGATCTTCCGGCGGGGCCCCTGGGTATCGAAGGTTTCCTTGCCCACGCCCGGGGTGCTGACAGTCGGCCCCGGTGAGACTTGGAAGGGCGTATGGAGACCTTCAGAGGACGATCCCTTCGGAAAATATCGGATCATCATTCCGGAATCCGAGCATTACCCGCACCTGGATGCCAGATCTAATGAGTTTTATCGGAAACGAAAATAAGAGTGGCGGGGGTCGGGGACTAGGGATCAGGGACTGGGGGCTAGGGGTTAGGTCAGAGATTAGGCTAAGCACCGAGGTCTGAGAATTCCCCGGTTTTGAACTCTGAGGCGTTAGTTTGAGGCAAGAACTGAAGCCTTCAGGCTTTTTTTGCCTCTCACCTTCAACCTTCCACCTATTTACTATAGGCCTTCCAAGTACGTCGCAGGAAACCCGCGGAGAACGCCGCTCAGGGGGAAAAGGGCTACTCCCGGATGTCCACAGAATTTTCATTCAAACGTAGGAGGTATCGATGCAGAGAGTATCTATCTATCCCGCCGGGTATGATAACTGCCGTGAGGCCGTCAATCAGGCCATTGACTTGTTTGGGCCGAAACTGACCGACAAAACGGTCCTCATAAAGCCGAATGTCCTAAGGGAGTCAAAACCTGAAGACGGCGTGGTCACGCATCCCTCAGTCCTTCAGGCCGTCGTGGAGAGGGTCGCCGAATCGAGCCCCGCTGCCATCATCGTCGGCGACAACCCGGGGGCCTTCAGCTACGGGGCCAACGAGGCCAGTTTTCGCACTGCCGGCCTAATGGAGGCCGCTAAGGGATTCTACCGCAACATTGGAACCGATCCTGTTGACGTCACCTTCAACGCGGATTTCGCAGAAAAGATTCGGCTATCGCGTGAGGTGCTGGACGCGGACGTCATCATCTCGCTACCAAAGTTCAAGACACACGGGCTGACCACGGTCACCGGGGCGATTAAGAACTGCTACGGCTTCATTCCAGGGGCCCAGAAGGCCAAACTGCATCTGCTGGCCGGAGACCCCTGGCGCTTCGGCGAGTTGGTCGTGGATGTCTTCAGCCTGAGAATACCCGATCTGTTTATTGTTGATGCCGTGGTGGGCATGGAAGGGAACGGACCGGCCAGCAAAGAACTGAGGTCTATAGGCAAGATCCTGGCCTCTGACAACGCCGTGGCCCTCGACGCCGTCATCGCCCGCATGATGGGTCTCGATCCAGCCGGCTTGCGATTCATGCGAGTCGCTCAGGAACGCGGCCTCGGAGATTTTGATCCGGCCGCCACTCAAATCATCGGCGAAATGCAGACGATTCCGAACTTCAAATTGCCGCCCCTGGCCGTGACGGCCGATGACATAGCACCCGAGATCACGAACTTGCTCACAAACCGGACTCAGTTACGCCCTGTTGTTGACGATGAGCTGTGCACTCGTTGCGGAACGTGCGTTGACCAATGTCCGGCCGAGGCCCTCTCAATGGACGACGATGTACCGGAGGTGGATTCCGACAAATGCATCACTTGTTTCTGCTGCCAGGAGATTTGCCCGGAGACGGCGATTAAGCTCAGCTGAAGCACATGCCGTGAGTCAAACTCAGGGAGAAGATGAGGTACTGGGGAAGCTGAACGGCTGAGGGCTTTCGCGGATCATCCATTTGTCATTTCGCCGGAAGAGCAAGATCCGGTGTCATTGATCTCCTAACAGCTTACGCAGACACGCTACGACAAGTTGTTCCAAGCCCGTCCTCACGACCGGCCTGCAACCAGTGGGCGAGTCGGTCTTGACGAGATCGACGCCGTCAACTCTCATACGCCACGTGCCGCCATCGTCGTAAGGTGGTTGCTCCACCTCGAAGGTCGTCTTGATGAACAAGATCCCCACTACGATATCATCGCCGTCAAAGGCCTTGATCGGTCCTTGTATTCTGGTCCTGCTGCTCTTTCTGATACGCTCGTAGCTGACAGTTCCCTGCTCGGTAATCGTGAGACACATCGAAGCGCTTGTCCACGCCCCCACGTAATCCAGCTTGTCGGCGGGCATCTCAATGGATACCCGGCAGCCACCCAGCAAAGAGACGAGGATCAACCCTGCCGTCATCAGACAAAGGCCCCGTAATCGCGATCTCATGGTGTTCCTTCTCAAAAAAACAGTCGGGTTTTCCCATGAATATCGGCAGGAAGAATAGACTTCTTGATCTAAACCTCGCTTCGGTACGAACCTGCTTCTCTTTGAGCAAGCTCAAGGCTTGCCAATGGCAGTTCTCGATCGAACAGGAGACTAACAAAAAGGACTGGAGGGCGACTGGAAAATGTTCACGTGTCCGGATGAGGCCCAACCAGCGTCATTTTCATCAGACTCAAGCTCATTAAGGCCCTGTCTCACTCCGGTCTGGATTCATGAATGACCTTACTACTTCAATCCGGCCTGATACCACGTGTTGTCATTCTTTTCTCCTTGACTCCGCAGCGGAATCTCTATATATTCCGCACCCGAAAAGCGCCTTCTTATCTCTCATCACCAAACTGTTTGAAGCTGTTGGAATATCAGCGTAAAGAATACCCAGGATCGCATCGGGGGAGGCAGTCATTTGAATATCCTGGTGGCATAGACCATCGCGCCTCAATGGTCCGGCGAAGCTGAATAATCAACATCAAAAACAGGGGCGGCAATCTCCTCAAGTCTCCAGCGGTTTCGTTTGAGCCGATCGGCATTGTACTCACACCTATCCTGAAAAAAGTTATCAGTGGAAGGACTATCCGACCGTCTCAACTCTCATTGGGTTTGATATGACCATCCAACGGCCCGCTACTTCTCAGGTGCTGAAACCTGGATTTGTTTATGGAGAAATTCGGTGAGAATTGCTCTTATCAATGTCTCAGGCAGACTCTCCACCGAGGGATCAAGGCTTATCTCCGCTTTATTAAAACGTGATGGGCATACTGTTAAGTTTATCTTCTTGCCTAGAAAAAGCCCGCTCCTCTATGCTCTTGAGGAGATACAAGCACTGGATGAGGTCATCAAGGAAGTAGACCTCATTATGATAGCGATTTACAGCCTATTTGCTCCCAGGGCCGTACAAGTAACAAAATTCATTCGTAATCACTATCCTGGAATGATGGTCATTTGGGGTGGGCCCCATTGTATATCGGCCCCCAAACTATCACTCCGTTATGCCGATGGCGTGTGTTTCGCCGAAGGTGATCAGGCAGTTGTAGATCTTGTCAACAAATTGGAAAGAGGCCTTGAATTCATAGACACCCCCAATATGGCCTTCAATATCAACGGCAAACAGATCATTAATGACGTGCTTCCTCCGTTTGAGGATCTCGATGCCCTTCCCTATCCTGACTATGATACCGAAGACCACTATCTCCTCGATAGGGGTTTGTTCCCAATGACTAAGGAGCTGTTTGTAAAACACATGACCCGTTATCCTTTTGGAAAACCCACCCTCTGGGTTCTAACATCAAGGGGATGCCCCCATAGATGTTCGTATTGTAACAACTGCAGATATATATCCATGTACGGACGCAATCCTATAAGATTTCGAAGCGTCGATAGTTTCATCTCGGAACTTCAGAATTCTTTGAAACACCAAGATTGTTTTGAGCGTGTAGGATTCGGAGATGATGACTTTTTTATGAGATCAAAACCACAGCTCGAGGAATTCTCTTTGAAATATAAACGCAAGATAGACCTACCTTTCATTGTTGCGGCAAGCGCAAATACATATAGCAGGGAGAAACTGGAGATACTGTTAGATGCAGGGATCAAGGTTATCCAGGTGGGTGTCCAATCCGGAAGCCAGCGTGTGCTCACAGAGGTTTTTGATCGTAGGGTCAGCGTATCTAAGACCTTGAAAGTGATGCGAGAGATAGATACCTATTATGAGAGTCATGGACTAAGGTTAATCCTGGATTTTATTATTGATATACCATACGAAAATGAAACAGATATTCTAGATACGTATTTCTATCTTTTAGACGTTCCCCAGCGGGTAAGAGTCAACGTCTTTGTGTTGACCTTTTTCCCGGGGTCTCCAATATACGAGAGGGCTCTAAGAGATGGCTATATTGAACCCTTCAGTATGAATGCGTTTAGGAACTACTTTAGCCGGAACATCATGTTCCAGAATAACTATGCCACATTACTGATTGTGTTCTCCCAACTACTCAGATATCTGAAAGTGCTGCGATATGTACCAAAGTGGTTTTTAAAGGCCTTAGGGCTCTCTCCATTGCGCGCCGTCGCAAACCTCTTCCCCAGAAATTTCTATGCATTTCTTATCAAAATTATCAGGACATAGGGAATGCAATTCTCATCTGTTGTGCACTCTGCACGAGCTGGTGCAGATGCCACGAGAAGCAGGTTTTCGAAGATCTACTACAAATCAGACACGTACTTCCGTGGGCGGGACGACCTCGTCATAGTGGGGAAGTAGAAGTCTCATTGAGCAAAGCGTTAGGGAGCCTTCCGCGGACAGCCCAGGGACTCATGAGGGCGATTTACACGTCACTCTACGATGAAATAGGATATCAGGGTGTAGTGTCCTGTTTTGACAACGGACCGCGGACAACGGTTTAAGTGTCTCCGCTCGATCTTCAGCTAATCCAACCTCACGCGAGTTGGTCAACATAGTCAACAACGTCCTCAATACAGCATACTTCCCCTAGCAGATCCCCCTCCCGTAGCTGGATGCAGATCCGCTGGTACTTACCCTCATTGAGCCAAGACGCAATCGGGGAGCTTACTGGTTCTCTACCATCGTAATCGCGTTCTTGTCGCATATGTCGATGCATGTAGAACATCCTTCGCACAATTCCGGATCGATTTGAGCCCCCTCATCGGTCAGGATAATAGCGTTGCAATGTCCTATCTCCACACAGAGACGGCAGGAAGAACATTTTGCGGTATCCACCTCGGCATAACCGGACCGGGTCGTCAGTTCAGAGGCCGGCCTTATCTCCTGAAGCAAAAGGTCTCGGAGATCGGGAGCATCCTGGAATCCCATCGCCCCCATATAGTCCCTTAAGGCCCTCATCCATTTCTTCAGAAAGCGGAACCCGAAAAGCATGGTTTGGGTGCATACACCAATGGCGTCCGCGCCACACATCATCATCTCAACGGCATCTTCCCAGATGGCCACACCCCCCGTACCGATGACAACCGGATCGGTCCCCACGAATCTACGGATTTCATATACATCTCGCAGAGCCAGGGGCTTGATCCAAGGCCCGGAAAGACAACCCATCGTGTTCTGACCCTGTAAATTGTAAATCGGCTTCTTGTAATCCCAGATATCGATAGGTGGGATCCCCAATCTGTTGGCCACGCTGCAGACGGCTGCTGCCCCTGCTTCGTATGCGACCCTGGACACTTCGGCAATGCGGCCTCCTTCAGGGGTGATTTTGGCGATCAGCGGAAGATCCGTCACCTCACGCGTCTTTTCGATGACCAAGCGCACGGAGTTTTCGTCCTGACCCATGCTGGCCCCGGATGAGGGGCGACCCTCTTTATCTTCATGAAGCGAGACGTCGACGTTAAAGGACATGTTGGGACAGCAAAAATTCAACTCCAGCATCTGGGCCCCAGCGGCCTCAAAGCGCCTTGCCGCCTCCTGCCACCCATCGAGGTCCGGGCCGACATAGGAATAATTTGCGATGATCACCATGTGTTTGCATTTTCTTCTCCCCTCTTCTACCAACCGCAAGCCCTGGTCCATGTCGAGGCGATATTCTGCCGTGAATGTATGCAGTCTCTCCTTCTTAAGCCAGCGGTAACGTGGCTCATAGTTCATGTAAGGCCATGGATTGAAGGTCGCCTTGATGGATGCCGCTGCCCATCCCGAGTCCTCCGCCAGTTTTAGCTGGTCCACCCGCTTGGTTGTGGGACCTGAGGCAACCACGAATGGATTCCTTAGTTCAATCCCGCCAATCTGAATGGGCAAATGAAATACATCATCCTTCATCTATAGGCTTCCTCGCATACGTGACCCTCTTTCCTGTCTTACGCTCCCACGGAGCGGTTCTTCTTCAAGGCATTAACGACAAAGACGGCGCTTATCAGAGCGGTGACAATGATGATTCCGGCCCATTTGAACAGAGGAGGCCGGTTCCAGACGCTCCACCCCGCTGCAATCAGGGCACCTAAAGATGCGAGCCCCATCATCATGTTCCAGATCGCACGCCTCGCCCCACGAACCATCGCCCCGCCCATAAGGGCTTTTGAATTCATCATGAGGAAAAAGGTCACGTACGCTATCGGCAAAAGCATCATGCAGAAGACCGACGTTGGCACGGCCAGCCAGAATAGGGTTTTGCCGGACCAGATAAAGGGCCCGAGCACCCCCACGGACGCCAGCATGCAGCCCCACTTGTGCTCTTTGCCCCCATGGGGAAATCCAAACATTTCACATATCACAAACCCCGAAATAAGCATCAAGATGATGATGGTTGAAAGCCCCATACCGAGCACGCCGATGCCGAAAATCACCCTGGAGAACGCATCGCCCAGCAGCGGCTCCAGCGATTCCGCCAGGTTGAAGGCATCGCGTTTGACCAGCATGGCGGCCATCATTTTGTCGGCTTCCGGCAGGGCCTCGAGCCTGGTTGCCTTCTCCTCCTTGGTTAACCCCGCATATCCGCTTTTCATTTCAGCCTTCAAACGTTCGTCCAAAAAACTTCTGTACTGGACTTCTAGTCCGGCCTGCGCTCTCCTTTCCGGATCGAGCAGTCCGGCGCCCGGCTTGGTATGAAACTGTGATGCCGAAGCAATGACTACGAAAGACGTGACCGCGATAAAGGGAATGGCCAGACCCGTGCAAAGATCGAAAACGGCCAGGCCCCGGAAGTCCTTGTCCCAGCCTTTATTCAACATCGAATAAGGCATCAGGAACGTCTGGTTGATACCCACGGCGGCCGCGGCGGCCGCGATCATCACATTCTGCTGCATTCCCACGATTTTGTTTGTCCAGTAGGACTGAAACTCCGGCGAGACAGCCTTGATATAAGGCAGGTAGGTTTCGGAGGGTGTGAAAAACTGCCCGAGGCCTGGAATGAATCCTTTCAAGATGGCTCCCCAATCCAGGGCACCCGCAAATGTCAACTTGAGCACGACACCCAAAAAGCTAATGACGATAAGGCCAACCAATCCCTTCAAAATCCACTCAAATGTCTTGGTGCCTTTTCCCTTGTTTCCCGATTGCAGGACGACGGCGGTGGCGAGGCCCCAAAGGATGGCGCAGGTGACAATTTTCCCTCCCGTATTCCCAAGAAGACCCTTCTCTCCCATGAGACCGGGCAGCAGGTTCTGCTGCACCGCAGCCGTGCTGACGCTGAATTGCGGCAGACACCAGACCATGTTGGCCGTTAGGGTGCCGATGGCCCAGGCCCATCCCAGTACCGGACTGATGTGACGGTTGATGGCCGGGAAGGGTTTCTCATCGGTGGAAAGGGTCACATAAGAAATAGCGCTCAACATGATGACCCCAAGTATCACCGCCATCCCCTGAAGCCATAACAGACTATAACCGGCGAGTACTCCCAGATAAAGGGCGCTGGCCAGCGACCCGCCCCCCAGAGTAATGGCGCTCTGCAGCCATCCGGGGCCGGAGAGTCTTGAGAAGGCGCCCAGGGAGGCTATCGCACCCTTCGTTCTTGCTTCCTTCAGCAGCCTGCGATCTGACTCGAGTCGGGGATTAAGACTTCCCATGGTCGCTCCTTTCTCGGGTAAAGAACGCCAAGAGGGTGATTAAGGAATCAGGTCTTCTGCCTCCTCACAAGAGCCGGTAGGCAAAAAACCGTTTCCCGCCTCCGCTCTATCCGCTTCAGCGTCCACAAAAGATTACCGTAGTTCCTCGAGCCGCGAGGCCGAGTCCCTATCCAGATACAGAAAGACGCTGGAGTGTTTTCTCAGGATTGATGCCGGATGGTCAGCGGAAATTTCTCCTTCCAGACAGTGTTTCACGGCCTCTGCCTTCCTCTTATCAGGGGCCGTACAGATAATCGTCCGGGCCTTCAGAATTTGCCGAATCGACATCGATATGGCCCGCCTCGGTACCTCTTCAAGCGTCGTGAACCAGCCCTCGCCCAGTTGTTGTTGCCGGCAGGCCTCGTTCAATTCCACGACAATATACGGTTCTTCCGTCGCAAAGTCGGCGGGCGGGTCGTTGAAGGCCAGGTGGCCATTTTCTCCGATCCCGAGAAATGCCACATCGATCCCCTCCTTTGTAATGAGTGCGTTGAGACGTCTGCATTCGGCATACGGATCTTCGGCATCTCCCCGGATCAAGTGGACGTTGCCCGGTTTAGCCGGATCAATCAACCGCTCCTGCAAATACCGGCGGAAGCTGGCCGGATGGTCCGCCGGGAGACCGATGTACTCATCAAGATGGTACATGGTGGTCTGTTTCCAATCAATCGACGCTTTTGCTGTCAACGCCTTCAGGAAATCGAACTGGGACACCCCGGTGGCCGCGACAAAGCCTGCGTGCCCCTTGGCCGCAATCGCCTCTTCCAATACCTCACCCGCCTTGTCGGCAGCAGCAAGGCCACACCTCTCTTTCGTGTCGAGAACTTGAATCTCCACCTCCGCCTCCTTACGGGAATTCTGTGGTGATTGGGTGCTTCGAATTGCACCTTCCCTAAGAGACTTGTGTCAGTTCAAATCTCCGAAGTCTACATCACGGGCATGGGGCTTAGGCGGTTCGCTTGCCAGCCAACAGGCGGCCCACCATGTGTATTTTTTTTATCGCTCAGGCAATTTG
>CAZAGT010000203.1:0-8954 GCA_964484515.1 uncultured Desulfobacteraceae bacterium
TCACAGCCGGTGATATCCAGAGTGAACGTCAAAAATGGTGGAGAGCGTTGTTATTCTTGTCTTTCCACACCTTTCGACGTGTTGTTTATGCAACAGTAGGGTACATTCAGGCTGACGATGCTCCGTTTCAGGGCCGGAATCAAAAGGAAGAATCTTCCATAGAGGTCTTTCAGGAGTACGAATCAGCGCTACTCGATGTCGAGCGTTGTACACACCTCATTGTTCTCTATTGGCAGGATCGAGGCGACAGACGGATCCTTCAGACCAAGACTCCCTGGGGACCGGACACCCACGGCGTATTCGCGACCCGGTCTCCCAACCGGCCCAACCCGATAGGCCTGTGTGTCGTCGATCTGCTGGAACGTGACGGACGATTTCTCAAGGTGGTCGGAATGGATGCCCTCGACGAATCGCCGCTCATCGATCTCAAGCCCTACGCGACGGCTATCGACGCCGTCCAGGGCGCTCGCATCGGATGGTGTAACGAAGAATGCAAATCCTGATTCTCCCTTTGCGCCATATGGTATCATTTCACCCGGAAAAGGCACAATCGATTGATCTCACATCTGCCTTCGATCGAAATCTGGGCTTTCCGATTCTAATCTGACTGCCGCGGAGTCCGGTGGGAGGGCTGTGATATCTTTTCTTCGATTCCGGGGCTCCCGGACTGGTCTTTTCTATGTCTTGTCTGCGGGGGAGTTCTGCCCCCTCCGACATTCCCCTCGACTTCGCTCGGGGCTGCGGTTTCCCCCATAGATAAGCCATGAAAAGACGGCGCCCTCCCGCCAGTCACGTCGAAAAGACATCACAGCCCTCCCACGCATAGAGGCTGGAAACTGTTTTATCGCGCACATGTTCTTGTGAGGAGCCTGAACATTATCGGGGATTACGTTGATCCGGTTGGACACGAAACTTCTAAAGGAAAGCACCTTAACGGCCGATAGAGAGGACTGTAAGATCAATCTTTCCTCAAACGGCAATCAAAAACCCCACGAGAGGTGCTAGAGATGAAAAAAAAGGCGGCTTTGAACGATATCTTCGGAAACAACACGGAATTCGAGGGAATTTTAACGTGCCCGGGAGATATTATGATAGATGGGCACTTCAGAGGCGAAATCAAGGTGGAAGGGACCCTTTTCGTCGGTGAAAATGCATCGATCGAAGCGAATATCCATGCCCTCTATGTCGTGAGCGGGGGTGAAGTCCGAGGAAATATCGAGGCTGAAAAGCGGATCGAAATCTCCGCCCCTGGAAAGGTATACGGGAACATGGTGGCACCCTCCCTGGTCATCGAGGAAGGCGTGATTTTCGAAGGAAACTGCCAAATGGAGGGTTCGAAAGGGTCCGAAAAGGGCCATTTTAAGGAGATCGAGGAAGGTCCGCAGATTGGAGCGCTATCCCTCCCCGGCCCGGACTATGCTGCCGAGAAACATCCATCCGCAGCCCCATTGCATTTTGAGACCGTCTAGGCTGACGGCAACTGCCTGGGTATTTAGGTAAAGACAGAACCGCCGAAGAATTTCGGCCATATGGCACGCCCGAATCAAGCCGCTCAAGATCGGCTCGGTTTTACTCTCCTTGATTCAGTCAGAGATGAATCCTCGTTGAAGAGCTCAGCGGCTTCGCTAATTTCCCCCTACTGTAGATCTAGGCCGCCTACGTAGTCCCTAAGAGAGATTCCCGACCAACCACACCCCCCTCTCGCCTCAAAGTCTCTCCTACACTCCTCATACATTAGGATCACCACCGTTTAGGCGAATCCCCGGGCCCTTGGAAACGTATCGGGGCATCACTTCCCAAAACTCCGGGGCGGCATTTTCCTGGCGTCAAAGTGGCAATTGCAATTCGGCCGACAATGTGCCAAATTGCTGATTTGGCTTGTTCTCGACCCCTCTTGATTGAAGACGACAAAGAGTCTCAAAAGTGACCGAACCGCACCCCGTTCTTCGCCTAGACAGGATTCGTAAGACGTTTGGAGGCCTATTGGTCTTGGCCGACGTTGACCTGAGCATTGAGGAAGGCCAAATCGTGGGCCTCATCGGCCCCAACGGGGCCGGCAAGTCGACCCTGTTCAATGTCATCACGTCCGTCCACAAGCCCGACGCCGGGGAAGTTTACCTGGGTGAAAAAAGGATAACCGGCCGTGCCCCCCATTTGATTTGTCGTCTGGGAATTTCGAGGACATTTCAATTAGTCAAGACCTTCCTCAGTATGACCGCCCTCGAAAACGTGATGGTGGCGGCGATATACGGCAACAAGGAACGCGGTCGGAAAGGCCTCCAATCTGCCTTGGAGGCCCTCGAGATCGTCGGACTTGCTGAGAAAAGGGATGCAACCGCAGCGCATCTGACCCTCTCCGATCGGCGGCTGCTGGAGGTAGCTCGGGCGCTGTCTTCGAGGCCCCTTGTGACCCTTTTAGATGAACCGATGGCCGGCCTCAATCCGTCCGAGACGATGAAGATGCTCCGGGTCATCAGCCGCGTCCGGGAGGAACGAAACATCGCCATCCTATGGGTGGAGCACAAGGTCGACGCCATTTTTAATCTCTGTGATCGGGTTGTCGTCCTCGACTATGGCCGAAAAATTGCCGAAGGCAAGCCGCAACAAATAGCCGGCGACTCCAATGTCATCGAGGCCTATCTTGGTGAAGCACCTGCTTGAAGTCATCGATCTTGACGTCTTCTACGGGGATGCCCCAGCCGTCCGGGGGGTCTCTTTCCACGTGGACGAGAAGAGGATCGTGGCCCTCGTGGGATCCAATGGGGCCGGCAAAAGTACCCTGTTGAAGACAATCTCCGGCCTTGTTCGGCCGACCGAAGGAGAGATACTTTTTCTGGGTGAGCCCTTCAGCCATCTCAGAGCGGAGGAGGTGAGCGAACTCGGCCTTTCTCACGTCCCTGAGGGGCGACGGCTTTTCACCCAGCTAAGTGTGCGCGAGAATCTGGAATTGGGGGCCTTTCCGGCAAGGGGCCGACCGTGGCTGAAAGAATCGATGGATCGCGCTTTCGCACTCTTTCCCGTACTTGCGAAACGGATTCATCAGCCCGCCGGTTCGCTTAGCGGCGGAGAACAACAGATGCTCACGATTGCTCGGGCCTTGATGGCCAAGCCGGTACTGCTCATGTTGGACGAACCCTCGCTTGGACTAGCCCCCGTGGTGGTACGGCTCATGTTCGAAATCATCGAAACGTTGCATCGGGAAGGAGTCAGCATCCTTCTGGTTGAGCAGAACGTCCACCAAACCCTGCAGATGGCCGACTTCGCCTACGTGCTGCAAACCGGAAAGATAACCTTGCGCGGAGAAGGCGCTGATCTCCTTGTGAATCCTGAGTTTCAGCAAGCCTACCTCGGCATGATTGGATAGGTCGTGACCTTTTTCCCTTCCATTAGCGTTTTCTTGCAGATCCTCGTGAACGGCATTCTCTTTGGCAGCATGTACGGAATCGCCGCGATCGGCCTGAGTCTTATCTTTGGTTCGATGCAAATCATTTTTATTGCCCAGGGCACGGTCATGATTCTGGCTGCCTATTTCGCCTTTTGGCTCTTTCAGCTGACCGGCCTCGATCCGATTGTCTCCCTTTTGTTGAGCGTCCCTATATTCCTGGCACTGGGCTGGGTCCTTTACCGGGGTCTCTTTCTCAGGGTCGCGGCGGCCGGTAAGAACCCTTCACTGCTGTTGGCCTTCGGATTGATGGTCCTTCTGGAAAGCCTGATGTCTCTCCTATGGACGCCCAACCAGAGGGCCATCAACACGACTTATACGGCCGTCGGTTTTGATGTGGGACTTCTCAAGATATCTTTTACGCGCCTTTTGGCATTTGCCGTCAGCCTGGCTGCAACCGCCATGGTCTTCCTCTTCATGCGTCGGTCCCTTTGGGGGAAGGCGGTCCGGGCGGCTTCGGAAGACATGGAAGCGGCAGCCCTCTTGGGTATTAGCCCACGTCGGGTAGGCAGCCTCGCCTTTGCCATTGGCTTGTCCCTGGCCGGCGTGGCTGGGGTCGCCGTTGCCCTGACCTATCCCTTCGATCCCTATTCAGGCTTCATATTTAGTCTAAAGGCCCTTATTGCCGTGGCCTTTGGAGGACTTGGAAGTGTCGTGGGCGCATTCCTGGGCGGTATCCTGCTTGGTGTCGTCGAGAGCATGGGGTCCTACATGATCAGTGGTGGATGGGCCGATGGGATTTCCTATGGAGCCTTTCTACTGGTGCTCATGTTTCGGCCGCAGGGCCTTTTCGGGCGCCCGGCCACATAGAGTTCTTGCTCGTGCGAAGCTTCATGAAAGGAGATCTTTGATACCTGTTCGCCTGGTCATGGGGGTCTCTTTTCAAGAAACGAAACGTTACCTGCTCGAACGCTGAAGGAGCTTGCAAGCCGTTCGGCCCCGAGCTCACGGCCGGGGCAAGGCGGCCGGAGCAGACTTGGAGTATGTGCTAAGGCTGTCAATCCGGCCCATTCCGCGGTGGCCCTCCGGCCGCCTCGGGTAGCGCCTTATGCCGAGACAACGCACTCAATTCCTCGTTTTTGAAAAGAGACCCCCATGACCAGGCGAACAGACGTGTAAGAATCTCAAAATGTCAAATTCGAGCACTAACTTCATGAAGTTTCCAGGTCGATCAACTTGGCGGCCATCCCGAGGCGGGTAAACTCCTGCGGCAAGCGGCAGGGCTGAATATAGATTCGTACGATCGGCGCCTTTTCACGGACCGACGGGGAAGTGGTTGCCGCTCGTAAGAGAGCATCCTGCGGGAGGACCCGCTGCAGAACATGGTTGGGGCCCGAGCCCCGGATTGGGGAGAGATGAACTCTATCGGCAAAGAGCGAGATCATGCGAGCAAAGCCTAGCACCTCTATCCAGATAGGCGCGCTCCTGCTCCTGGGTGCCGGTGCACTCTACCCCTTTTTCGTAAACGTGGAAGAGTCGTACCTGATCTACTTTCTCTTTCTCACGTACGTTCACGTCGGCCTTGCGCAGGGTTGGAATCTGGTGGCCGGTTATGCCGGGCAGGCGTCTCTCGGCCAACATGCCTTTTTCGGCGTTGGAGCGTATCTGACGGCCATGACGTGGAAAGCGGGTTGGACCGGCTATCTGGATCCCTTGGCCATGTTGTTCAGCGGCCTGGGTGCGGCGATTCTGGCGATCCTGGTCGGTATTCCGCTGTTAGCCAAGCTCCGGGGCGATTACTTCGCACTCGGTACACTGGGACTGGGAGAAATTCTACGGGTTATATTCACACAGGGCGGAGAACTGACCGGTGGACCTGTCGGCCTATTACTTCCGTCCTCGGCCTATCAGTCGATGCGGCCCTACTATTACTTGGCTCTCCTGATCGCCGTCGCCGCGATTTTCGCCGTCTGGCTGATTATGCAGTCCAGGGTGGGACTGGCACTCGTGGCCGTGCGCGAGGACGAAGCGGCCGCCGCATCAAACGGTATCAACGTACTCAAATTCAAGATCGTGGCATTCGCCATTGGTGCCCTGTTCACGGCCCTTTGCGGAAGCCTTTATGCCTATTACCTTTTTCATATTCACCCGACCGGGTTCTTCAGCCTCAACTGGGCCTTGTTGCCCGTGCTCATGACGATCCTAGGCGGCATCGGTACGATCGCGGGACCGGTTGTGGGAGCCTTTCTGCTAAGCGGAGTCTTTGAGCTGGCCAATATGTGGCTCCCAGAGATCCATCCGATTATCTCCGGGACATTCATTATCCTGGTCACTCTGTTTTTGCCGCGCGGCGTCATGGGTATCGGAGTCCGGGACGACAGCCGACCGCGCTGGAGAAAGGCGCTTGTCGCCGGGTAGGAAGTCTGCAACAGCAAAGACTATGAAAGGAGGTGCTGTTTTCAACTGTGAACCTTTAGCCACTGAAAGGAGTAGGTCATGAGAGATAGTGCTATGTTGCGTCGCAGATGGGTGATATTCGGGTTGGCCCTGTTGGCGGTGCTGCTCTGGTTCGTGCAGCCCTCGGAGGCCAGGAAGAAGAAGGAGATCCTGATCGGAACGAATCTTCCCCTCACCGGTATCCTTGCAGGCGTGGGTGTCGAACAACGGTGGGCCTACCAGACCGCGGTCAACGATGTGAACAAAGCGGGCGGTATCTGGGTCGAGGAGTACGGGAAACGAATGCCGGTGCGCCTAGTGGTGGCGGATGATGCCAGCGATCCCGGCAAGGCCGCCGCTGCCGTCGAACGACTCATCAAGGTAAAAAAGGTCGACCTCTTGCTGGGAGGCTTTGCCGCACCCTTCGGCGTCATTCCGGGGTGTATCACCGCTGAGAAGTATCACAGGTACTACCACACCTCGATTTGCCTGATACCACCCTGGCTTGAGCACCACTTTAAGTGGTCGACCCTCTTCTTCTTCGACCTCGGACAGGCGTGCAGTGTCCCCTACGAGATCTGGGACAGTCTCCCTGCCGCCCAGCGCCCGAAGAAGCCGGCACTCATCATGGAAGACACCTTTGACGGCCGGGCCTTTGCCGGAATCTTTCGGGGTTTGGCTGAGAAATACGGCTATAGCTTCGCGCTGGATGAACCCTGGGCCGTCGGGGCAAAAGATTATTCTGCCCAGATCATCAAGGCCAAGTCCCTAGGCATCGACGCCATCTTGATTTTTGGCTCCGACGCCGATTGCATTACCTTTGTGCGCCAGATGAAGGAAAACGATCTGAACGTCAAATACATGCACGGATGGAAAGGGACCTGGGCCGGCGAATTCTGGAAGGCCTTAGGCAAGGACGCCGAGTATATCCTTTGCGACGGCTTTTGGTCGATGGACTTTCCTTTCCCGGGTGCCAAGGAACTTGGTGAACGGTACCACCAGAAATTCAATAAGTATTCCGTGAGTGTCGGAGCCGTGTACGCTCTTTGCCAAGTCCTGTGGGAGGCCATTGAAAAGGCCGGCACACTGGACTCGGCTAAGGTAAGACAGGCCGTGCTGGACAACGAGTTCAACACCGTCATGGGTAAAGTCGATTATGACGAACGCGGCGTCGCCACCTTCGTCAGCACCGCCAGTCAGTGGCGTAACGGCAAGCAAATGACCGTCTCCCCCTTTGAATGGACGGATTATAAGATCACGTTGGCCCCGCCCTGGAATGAACGATAAGCGGACGGGACTGAGATGATGAGCGCAAGCAGACTATTCTGGGTTACTAAGATCAAAAGGAGGACATAATGGCGATCAATGTTGAACGGAAGCAGTTTCCGCTCCTCTACGTGCATCAGCACTCACGCGGGATCCTGGGATGGGGCGCCCACAAGATGGCCGGTGTAGAGTGCCAGACCTATGGGATCAAACACGCCTTACTCGTCACGACAGGCCTCCGGGGGACCGGCATCGTTGATGAGGTCGAAGGGGTCTTGAGGGCCAATGATATTGCCGTGACGCGCTTCGAAGGCGTGACATCCAATCCAAAAGACCACGAGGTCGTCGCCGGTACCAAGGTCTATCTCGATGCCGAGTGTGACGGCATCGTTACGGTGGGCGGCGGCAGTGCCCATGATGCGGGTAAGGGCATCCGCATCATGCTGACAAACGAGGGGCCCGACACGGATCTCCGGCAGTTCTGCGCATTTCTCAACCCTCACTACACGACACGCATCCCGACCTATAAGCCGGTCAATATCCCCCACGTGGCGATCAACACCACCACCGGAACGGGCGCCGAAGGGACCGGCTTCGCCATCATCAACGATACGGAATGGGTCTATAAGCTCATCCTGGTGGTGCCCGGGGTGGGGCCGTCCGTGGGTATCGACGATCCGGCGTTCATGCGACTGCAGCCACCCCACATGGTCGCCTGGGCCGGCATGGATGCCTTTTGCCATGCCATGGAGCCCTTCATCGGTCGCTTCAATATGCCTGTCGTCCATGCCGTGGGCATCCGCGCTCTCAAGATCCTGAGCGAAAACCTTCGCCAGGCCTATGCCAACCCGGCCAACGACACGGCCATCGAAAACATGGCCTGGGGCCAGTTTATCGCATCGATGACCTATAACCTCGGCGGTGGGATGGGCATGGTTCACGGCACAGCCCATATGCTGTCGATCATCAAGGACCTCCATCACGGTTACACGAACGCCATCATGATGATGCCGGTCGAGCGGTTCAACGTGGTCGCCGTGCCGGAGAGATTCAAGGAGATCGGTGAAGCCATGGGCCTGGACGTGCGTTACTTGAACCCGGTCCACGCGGCCGACAAGACCTTGGAGGAAATCGAACGGCTGCGCAACGATGTGGCTATTCCGCAGGTGCCGCTCAGGGAGTTCGACTTCACCGAGGCCGATGTGGAGCATACGGCCAAGTGGGCGATGAACGACCTCTCAAGGGAGGCTAATCCGCGCGATATCACCGCAGACCAGATCAAGGAGATCATGCGTTCCTGCATTTAGACCCCGCCCTGCTGGCCTATCCGAGGCAAATCGGACTGGCAGGCAGGGACGATTTAGGATGAGGAGGTAACACCGAGCGAATGAAAGATCAAAAAGAGACCACCGAAGACAAACAAGGACAGAATCAGGAAGAGGACATCTTTGCCACCGAAGAGATCATCATCGAAGAGATTGCGATCGACGGCATCTGCGGAGTCTACTGAGGAACCGCGAGCGGGAACCCGTTATCGCCTGGCCGCGGGCACTCAGGTGCGGGAGGAGGAGTTTGGTCTGCTCTTCTACACCATGGCCGGGCCGAGGCTCTACTTTCTCGCCTCCGGAGACCTTCTGGAAGAACGTTTTTTTGGGGGCGAGTGGACGTTGGCCAAGTGGCTCGCGGCCTCCCCAGAACCGCGCTCACTTTCGCAAGGCCGCGTTGCAGGCCTGAAGGCAGGCCTCGATCGGCTGTGCGAAAAGGGAGTCATTGTTGCTGACGGATAGGGACCTTCGCTTTTTTGGGAAAATAACTCTAACGTTGCAAAAGTCGAGGATGCTGCAGATTCCAGGCGCCAAGGGTGCAGCCG
>CAZAGT010000204.1:0-8904 GCA_964484515.1 uncultured Desulfobacteraceae bacterium
GCACTAGATCGCGAGATCGAAAAAAGGGTCTTTCCCGAAGAGAGGTTCGACTCCTTAAAGCCACAGCTTCACCAGGAAAGAGATACATATTTCGATGGGAACGAATTTTAGAATCCAGAGAGACTACCAGGACGATGAACTGCACTTGAGGCTATCCGGGGATTTCAACGGACGCTCGGCGAAGAAGTTACTCGATGTCCTAGACACAAACGGTAACAGCTATCCGCGGGTCATTGTCCATACCGGAGATTTAGGCCTTATCCATCCCTTTGGTCGCAGCGTGTTCAATAGCTTTCTGGGATCGTTGAAGAATCGGCCTTTGTGCCTCCTGTACTCCGGAAAGAACGCGTTTCACTTCGCGCCCTGAGGTGTATTGGGGTGCTGGGCCATTGCTATACGGTTGCGGGCGTTATCAATAAAGGAGTATGTCGATATGTACGATATGAATGAGCTTTTGGGAGCCTTCTTACAGCGTTTGGAAAAGAAGGGCGTCGAACCGCGTATCATTCCGGGGTTCGTGCGTACCCTCGCAAGCGCTATATTCCTCAGTCCGCATATGAGCCTCTCACAGGTCAACAATCACCTGCAATTCTTGGGTTGGGACGGCTTTGAGCTGGACTACCACACCCTGGAAATGGCGAAGGCATGCTTCGAAGCCAAGGGATTAGGCGCATCCGATAACAAACCATCTCGATGGTTCGAGAATCATTTCAACATGAACGAGGTAGGCATTAACAGCTAGAGGCCCTCTATGAAGTTAGGCCCTGGACGCCGCTCGACTCAACAGAGCAGGAGAACATCATTTCCTTGAACGTAGATAACACGGGAGCCTTGTTACCCGCGACCTATTTTAGGACGGCGCTGAGTCCCATCGATCGAATTGAGGTCAGCCTCGGCCACTATCCCTCCCATTCGCAGGAGCCCATTGAAGCAACCGTCTATACCCTCGACGGGATCGAGGGTATCTATGGCCCCGACGGCAAGAAACGCCCGAAGACTAATGGGCCGGAATTTGTCAATACGTATGTCTAGTCTAGAAGGCTGCGTGTCAGACGGGTTAGCGGCTACTGAGGTTATCCTTTCTCACCGCACTTCTCAACGACCTTCCTGTAGTAAAGTTGCCTCTCCTCGAGGAGCGGAGAGCTCTTCCTCACGATGTTGAGCTTCATGATCTTGTAGTTGATCTTCTTGATGAGGCGGTACTTCTCCTCCTCATCCGGGAGCCCTGCCAGCATATCTTCCATCTGCCTAATCTCTTTTTTCTCGGCCAGTTCAGGCGGAAGGCAGTCCGCATTTCTTAGTATCTTATAGGCGAGTCGCAGATCCCCGGGTACTGCGCTATCGTCTTCGAGCTGCAGCGGTCGACCCACGCCTGGGAGTTGGTCAAACTTCCCATCTTGTTGAGCCTTCCTAATCCTCTGTTCTACGATTGTTAGATAATTAAACATGTTATAATCTATATCTATTGTATAACATTATGTTTTTGAGGTCATCTTAAGTCGGAATCCATTCGCACCTCTCTCTCAAATTCCAAATTTTGAATTCTAACCTAATTCGCAAGGCCCTTCAAGCCTCAAGGCTCTTCCTTTGCGCTTGACAAGATCGGGAGCATTGGGTATTCCCACAGGGCATTTAGCCGCCGTCGGTATCGCTTCAGATTTTTGCAGAGAATAATCTAAGCGGCTATGCGCTACAGAGACCGAAACTGCGACCAAATCCCATCTCCGCTGGCAGGTCAACCGATCGAATATGATTCATTATGCTCCTGCAGCGACGCCACAAATGATCGATGAACTAGATAAGAAGATCATCAGCCTTATCCAGGGAGACCTACCCTTGTCAAGACGACCAATTCCCGTTTTGGCCCAACGGATCGGAATCTCTGAAGATGATTTCGTGAGGCGAGTCCGGTCCCTTCGAGAGCGTGGTATCATCCGCAGATTTGGGGCCACGCTGCGCCACCAGGAGGCGGGGTTTAACGCCAACGCCATGGGCGCATGGGCCGTACCGGTCGACAGGATCGACGAGGTGGGCAAGGCGATGGCCGGATTCAGAGAAGTGACCCACTGCTATCAACGCCGTCCCCAGGGTGATTGGAAGTACAACCTGTACACGATGATTCATGGGGATAGCCAGGAAGATTGTCGCCGGATCGCCGAAGAGATGTCCGCGCAAGCAGGTATCGTGGACTACATTCTGCTATTCAGTCAAAAGGAATTCAAGAAGACAAGCATGGCCTATTTTTGACAGGCCTTCAAGAGAGTACGGAGGTTTTCGATGGGAGAAAAATCCAGGATCCTTTTTCAGAGGGCCAAGGAAATCATACCCGGTGGTGTAAACAGTCCGGTGAGGGCCGGCAAGGCCGTCGGTATTGATCCCCCGTTCGTCGCGAGGGCGGAGGGCTGCTATCTGTGGGACATAGAAGGGAATCGATACATCGACTATGTCTGCTCTTGGGGACCGATGATCCTGGGTCATAGTCACCCCGAAGTGGCGCAGGCCCTCACGGAACGCATCCCGAAAGGGACCAGTTACGGCGCTCCCACCGCGCTCGAAGTCGAAATGGCCGAGCTCATCGTTGAAATGATACCTTCCGTCGAGATGGTCCGGATGGTTAACTCCGGGACGGAAGCAACGATGAGCGCCATCAGACTAGCGAGGGGCTACACCTGTCGAGAACGAATCGTCAAATTCGAAGGTTGCTACCACGGGCACGCCGATAGCCTACTTGTCTCTGCCGGATCCGGTGTAGCTACGCTCGCCATCCCGGGGTGCCCTGGTGTTCCGAAAAGCTTTGCCCGGGAAACCATATCTCTTTCGTTTAACGATCTAGATCAACTTTCTGAAACCTTTGATAAATTCGGATCTGAAATTGCCGCAGTGATCGTCGAGCCGATCCCCGGAAACATGGGAGTCGTTCTTCCGGAGCCGGAGTTTCTGAAGAGACTCCGCGAGATCACCAGCGAACATGGGTCCCTGCTCATCTTCGATGAAGTTATCAGTGGCTTTCGGGTGGGACCTGGAGGGGCCCAGCAGCGCTACGATGTTATGCCCGACCTTACATGTCTGGGAAAAATCATCGGCGGTGGTTTGCCGGTAGGTGCCTACGGGGGCAGGCGTGAGATCATGGAAAGCGTGGCACCGGAGGGCGACATCTACCAGGCCGGGACCTTATCAGGCAATCCCCTGGCCATGGCAGCCGGGCTTACCACCTTGCGACTCCTCCAAAACGGGACAATCTATGAGACCTTGGAGAAGAGGTCCGCTTATCTCTTCAGCGGCTTGGCAGCCGCGGCAAAGGAAGCGGGGCTGCCGGTGGTCATAAACAGGGTTGGCTCGATGGGTTCTCTCTTTTTTACTGATAAGCCGGTCACCGATTTCGCCTCCGCCAAGGCGAGCCGCGCCGACCTGTTCCGCCAGTTCTACGGCGAGATGATCTCCCTCGGCATCTATCTGGCCCCATCACCTTTCGAGGCCTGGTTTATTTCGGCTGCGCACGATGAAGAAAGCATCGAAAATACAATAAGTTGCGCGGCGAGGAGTTTCAGCGCCCTCCAGGGAAAAAGCTATTGACTTCCCGAAAACACCTGTGATAGAGACAACCCGTTTTGTCTTAGCCGGGGCTGGCACATCGGTCTTGGTGATCTCCCATGGACGATGAAACCAAGCGGATTTTTAGGACCCTAGGATTTCTCAGTACCATCGGCCTGACGATGGCCTTTTCGATTGCGATTGGCGCCGCGATCGGTTGGTATCTGGATCAAAAATTCGGGGCCGAACCTTGGCTGTTCTTTGTCTTCCTGGCGCTGGGCATTGCAGCCGCATTTCTTAACCTGCATCGAATGTACAAGAAGATCCAGGAAGATTGACCCAAACTACGTGATGGATTGGGATGGCACATATAGGGATTTGCGAAGGCGCTCTTGGATCATCCTTCTGCTGTTGGCGTCCGGGAGCGGCTGTCTCGCAAAGCTCGAGGTCACACTCGGCATCATTGCGGGAGGGTTGGCCGTCATTCTGAACTTTTCTGTCCTGCAGCACACGATTCGGCAGGCTTTCACCTCCGAGTCGGTGGGGAAGGCCAAGAAGGTGGCCCTGCTCATCAAGAGCTATTTACGTCTGCTTTTGCTCGGCATGATCCTTTTCCTCCTGATCACGCGAGGCTTGGTCGATCCGATCGGCTTGACCGTAGGTCTTTCAACGGTGGTCTTCAGCATCGTGACATTCGGGATTCACAGGGTGATCGCTAGGAACTCCTCGGGGTACTAGCTCCTTCGGAGGCTGTCGGAACATCTCTAGATGAGAGGCTTCCGAAGTCCTGAGGAATGAGGCGTACATAGAAGTACGCCGCAGTGACGAGGGATGAGGGTAACGCAGCCCTTCGGCTTTGCTCAGGGCCGTGAGCCTGTCGAACGGCAGATAGACGTTTTCCGACAGCCTCTCAGGCAGGGCGAGGAGATAGTCTAGACTATGGAACACCACTATTACTTTTTGGTAGAGACATTGAGCGCCATGGGCCTCGGACATTTCGCCCATGAAAATGCGCACGTGATTCATTCGTGGTTTGTAATGGCCCTTTTGCTTGTCGGCTCGGGACTTCTTGTCAAGGGCCTGCAACTCGTTCCAGGGAAGCGCCAAAACCTGCTCGAGATGACCGTTGGAGGGCTCGAAGACTTCATGGTGGAGATCACGGGACCGGAAGGTCGAGCCTTCTTTCCGTTTATTGCGACCCTATTCTTATATATCTTAGTCTCAAACCTCTTGGGATTAGTGCCCGGTTTCTTCTCGCCGACGGCAAACCTGAATACGACCTTGTCCTTGGCGTTATGCACGTTTGTCCTGACGCATATTATCGGCGTCAAGTTCCACGGGGCCAAGTATATCATGCATTTCTTCGGTCCTATCTGGGCCTTGGCTCCGTTGATGTTTGTTATTGAGATGATCGGACATTTCGCCCGTATCATGTCCCTTAGCATTCGGCTCTTCGGCAATATCTTCGGTAAGGAGAAAGTCCTCGGGATCCTATTTGCCCTTGCAGGCTTTGCCCTGGCGCCGCTGCCGATCCTCTTTCTGGGTATATTAGTGAGTTTCATCCAAGCGACAGTCTTTATGCTCCTGTCCGTTGTTTATTTTGCCGGGGCAATGGATGAGGCTCACTGACAAACACTGAGCTCGCGGGTCTAGAGGCTGTGTGCCTGGCAAGAGGATATTTCAGAGAGTTGAAGGGACCCGATAGAGAATCTGCTTTGATTTACGACCTGGTATCATTGAGCGTGATAGAAAGCCTCACGAGGATGAGGTCCGACGGGTCTCAAACAACGAAGTGTCATTCGAGTTGGAAGAAGGCCAAAAAGAGAAAAGGAGGTTTGTATGTCGAAGAAAGGTGTAATTGGGATTCTGACTTTGGCGCTGATTCTCGGGTTCTCCTCAGTGGCCCTGGCGGAAGATGGCGCGGCTAAAGCCGCAGCCATGTGGATCTTCTTTGGGATTGCCCTGGCCTGTGGCTTCGGTATCGGCATCGCCGCTCTGGGGACCGGTCTGGGCATGGGAAACGCCATTAATGCCGCTCTGACCGGCATCGCGCGGAATCCGGAAGCGAGCGGGAAGATCCAGACGAACATGATTATTGGTCTGGCCCTGATCGAATCCCTCTGTATTTACGCCCTTGTTATCTGCTTCATCATGGTCTTCAAGATCCCCGGCCTTGAGGCAGTGATGGGTGGTTTGGGGCACTGAACGTCTTCGAAACGAAAGGGCCCTTTGTTCAAGGGCCCTTTTTTGGGTGCTCTTATGTGCATAATTTCACAATCTCTTTCCCCTTCATATGGCTAAGGAAATCAAGATACCTGGCGCGACCATCGAACGGATTTCGCTCTATTCGAGACCGCTGGAAAGGATCTCGGAAAGGGGGGTAGCCGTCGTCTCCTCGGAGCAACTGGCGCAGTTCTGCAACGTCAATCCGGCACAGGTCCGAAAGGATCTCTCCTATTTTGGTGAATTCGGTGTGCGTGGCATCGGCTATGACGTCCAAGACCTGCTAAGGGAGATCAAGAAGATCCTGGTGTCGGATCGCGAGTGGAGAGTGGGGATTGTGGGTCTGGGGAACCTGGGAACCGCCTTAGTACAGGATGAGAACTTCTTGAACCGCGGGTACAAATTCGTGGCCGCCTTTGATGCCGATCCGAGCAAGATAGGACTTCGGTTGCCGGGAGGGCTTGTCATCGAGCCTCCGGCGAAGATCGGCCCTTTGACCCGAGTCCTGGGCATCGAGGTTGGTCTCATAGCGACCCAGTCTTCAGAGGCCGAGGGGGTCGCCAAGCTCCTAGTGGAGGCCGGAATCAAGGCCATCCTTAATTTTGCCCCGATCCAGCTCAGGCAGCGCAGATCCTGTATCGTGGAGAATGTGGATTTTACCGTGAGCCTTGATAACTTGGCCTATCACTTGAACCAGAGTGACGAGGAGAAGCCCTAACTGAGTGAGAACGCTCAATTAGGAAAGGACCTTTTTGAGGAATCGACCGGTGTAAGAGGTCTTGAGCCGCGCGATCTCTTCGGGAGTACCGGAGCCTACCAGATGGCCGCCCTGATCCCCCCCTTCCAAACCCAAGTCAATCACAAAATCGGCGGTCTTGATCACGTCCAGATTGTGCTCGATCACCAGGACGGTGTTGTTTGCCTCCACAAGGTGATTCAGGACCTCGAGTAGCTTTTGAATGTCGGCGAAATGAAGGCCGGTGGTCGGCTCATCGAGCAAATAGAGCGTCCTCCCGGTGTCCCGTTTGCTCAACTCCCGCGAAAGCTTGATGCGTTGAGCCTCACCGCCCGAAAGGGTCGTGGCCGGCTGACCCAGCCTGATATAGCCCAAGCCGACGTCCAACAAGGTCTTCAGTTTGGTCCTGACCTTGGGAATATTCTCAAAGAACGAGAAGGCCTGGTTGACGGTCATGTCCAGGACGTCTGCGATATGGTAGCCCTTGTATCTGACCTCCAGGGTATCTCGATTGAAGCGCAGCCCCCTGCAGGCCTCGCAGGACACATACACATCCGGTAAGAAGTGCATCTCGATCTTGATGATCCCGTCGCCATTGCAGGCCTCACATCGACCGCCGCGAACATTGAAGCTGAACCTGCCCGGCTTATATCCCCTCATGCGCGACTCGGGAAGCATGGCGAACAGATCGCGGATGTGGGCAAAAACCCCGGTATAGGTCGCCGGGTTGGAGCGCGGCGTTCTGCCGATCGGGGATTGGTCGATGCTGATCACCTTGTCGATATGGTGCATTCCCTTGATCGATTTCACGTGGCCGACCTTCGCCTTGGAGCGATAGAGCTTTTGGGCCAGCGCCGGAAAGAGGGTTTCATTGATGAGGCTGCTCTTCCCCGAGCCGGAAACGCCTGTGACACAATTGAACGTGCCAAGGGGGATCTCGACCCGGATGTTCTTCAGGTTGTTCTGCCGGGCCCCTTCGATCACAATACTGTGCCCCTTGCCGTTACGCCTTGATGTGGGGACGGGGATCTTAAGCTTGCCTGAAAGGTACTGACCCGTCAGGGAGGTCTCGGCCTCCACCATGGCCTGCGGCGTTCCCTCGAAAACGACGCCCCCGCCGTTGACCCCGGCCCCCGGGCCCATATCGATCACGTGATTTGCGGCTAGGATGGTCTCGGCGTCGTGCTCGACCACCAGAACGGTATTACCGAGGTCTCTCAGACGCCTCAGGTTTTCAAGGAGTCGCAAGTTATCCCGTTGGTGCAAACCGATACTCGGTTCATCCAGGACGTAGAGGACACCGGCGAGCCCGGAGCTGATTTGCGTTGCCAGCCGAATCCTCTGGTCCTCCCCTCCCGAGAGGGTGCCGGCGGGTCGGTCCAGGGTCAGGTAATCGAGTCCTACGCTTTTCAAGAATCCCAGGCGTTCCCGGATCTCTTTAAGGAACCTGCCGGCAATCTCCTGCTCCTTGGGTACAAGATTGAGGTGTGCGAAAAACTCAAAAGTCCTCTCGATCGAAAGGCGGGTGAGTTCGTGAATCGACTTTGCATCCACCGTGACCGCCAGGCTGATCGCCTTGAGTCTGGTGCCGTTACAGGTGAGGCACGAGCGGACGCTCATGTATTTTTCGATTTCTTCTCGAATCTGATAAGAGTTCGTATCACGATACCGCCGCTCGAGATTAGGTATGATCCCCTCAAAGGGGCGGGTATAGGAGTAACGACGCTCATCTCGTTCGAAGTAGAATTCGATCTGGTCAGGCCCTGAGCCGTGGAGGAAGACCTCGCGCACCTTTTTGGGAAGATCTTTGAAGGGCGTATAGATATCCACATGGTAGTGTTGACAGATGGAGTCCAGCATCTGTTGGAAATAGACGGAATGGCGGTTGGCCCAAGGCATGATTGCGCCTTCCCGTAATGACAGCAGCGGATCGGGAATGATCAAGTCGGGATCATAGTATCGCTTGGTGCCCAGACCACCGCAGCTCGAACAGGCGCCCTGAGGGTTGTTGAAGGAAAACATCTGGGGCGTCAGCTCCGGAACGCTGATGCCGCACTTGGCACACACGGCCTTTTGGCTGAAAAGGGTTTCACCCTCGCCTACCGTATCCAAGACGGCTCGTTCCCCGGTCAGGTTGAGGGCGAGTTCCATCGAATCGGTCAATCGCCGCTGGATGCGGCGGTTGATGATGAGGCGATCGACAACCACGCTGATTGAGTGCCGTTTGTTCTTATCGAGCTCGATCTCCTCATCAAGGAGCTTCACATCACCGTTGACCTTGATGCGGGTAAACCCATCTTTTCGGAGCTTTTCAAGGAGCTTCGCGTGCGTTCCCTTCTTTCCTTCCACTAGCGGTGCCAGGATTTGAATTCGAGTTCCATCTTCCATCCCTAGGATCCGGTCCACGATCTGCT
>CAZAGT010000205.1:0-8855 GCA_964484515.1 uncultured Desulfobacteraceae bacterium
CCTCGACTTCGCTCGGGGCTGCGGTTTCCCCCACAGATACGTCATGAAAAGACAGTGCCCTCCCGCCAGTCCCTGCGAAAAGACATCACAGGCCTCCCACCGCAGAGGCTGGAAACGGTTTTTTCGCCCACAAATTCTTGTGAGGAGCCCAGAATAATAAGCTAACAAAGCCTGAGGGGTCAACTTGCCAGTTCGGTATCAGAAGCAGATCGCTTTTCGCGATACGGCAGTGAAGCAGCCCGCGCTCCCGCGCGGGGCATCTAAAAATCATTAAGGCGGGACTCCGCCGAAGCCACCCGGCTTCGCCCATTGGGCTAGGCCGTGGTCATCTGTCGCCATTCCTCCCCATGCTCCCGCACGGGGCATGCTGGCGAAGGCGAGTGAAAGGAGCTTACAGGATGAGCGCTGAACTTGCGAAACTTGGAGAGGCCTTGACCCGCCATGTGAGGCCGGGGAGCTTTCCGGTGGCCGTGCGCATGTTGAAGGCGGGAGAGCAACTCCCTGAACGGGTGAAGCACCCGTGGAAAGACCTCAAGATCAGGGTTGCGACCTGCCAGGCCATCGCCATGGCCAGGCGCTACGGCCACGTCTTGGCCTTGGGAGACGAAGATATCTCCTGTCCTCTGACAGCCGTCGTCTTCGGTTTCCGAAAACCTACGGAATTCTTTTTAGAAGGCCGCGCCTGTGAAGGTTTGTATACGGAAACACGAGCGGCAGGCGTGAAGTCGGAGGCGACGGTCGAGAAGTATGCTTACGGGGAGTACCACTACACTGTCGTGGCACCTCTTCACCGCACCACGTTCGAACCGCACGTTGTGGTCATCTATGCGAACGCGGCTCAGGTCATGCGGCTACTGACGGCTGCGTTGTGGAGGTCCGGCGGACGGCTGACCTCGAGCTTTGGCGGACGGATCGATTGCTCTGATGAAATCATCGCGCCGCAACGCTCAGGCAGGTGCGAAGTCATCCTCCCCTGTTACGGCGACCGCATCTTCGCCCAGACCCAGGACCACGAGATGGCGTTTGCCATCCCAACCAACCGCCTATCTGAGGTCATCGAGGGCCTTGAAGGCACACATCGGGGTGGTGTGCGCTATCCGATTCCTTCGTTCTTGCGCTACACGGGAGAATTCCCATCGCAGTATGCAAAGGTAGCGGAGCGAAAACGAAGTGACGAATGACGAGAGACAATAAAGACCCGGGCCCTGTGAACAGGTTTTTGTGCTCGGAATGGCCCTGTTACCAAAATGCCGATATTCCTGTTAGATCCTTACCCAGAATAAGCGTCTGGATGTTTTCGGTGCCCTCAAGTGTGCTCACTGCCTCCAGGTCGCAAAGGTGACGGATGACGTGATGGTCCGCCAGTATACCCCGCCCGCCGAGGATGTCGCGGGCGGCGCGGGCAACCTCCATCGCTTCCCGAACGTTGTTCAACTTGGCCATCGATATCTGGGCATGACTCGCCTTCGCTTCGTCCATTCGTCTGCCAAGATGGTAATTCAGGAGTTGAGCCTTGGTGATCTCCATCATCATGCGTACCAATCGATCCTGAATCAACTGATAGGAAGCGATCGGTTTATTAAAGACCTCTCTCTTTCGGGCAAAGGCCATCGCGGCCTGATAGCATGCCATCGCCGAGCCGACAGCGCCGCAGGCTACCCCGTAACGTGCCAGATTGATACACTGTAGAATCGACCTCAAACCGGTGGCTTTCGGCAGAAGACTGTTTCCCGGCACCCTGCAGTTCTTCATGGAAAGCACGGCGGTCGGCGACGTCCTGTAAGCGAACTTCCGTTGAATGGCGGTCGCACGAAATCCCTTCGTCCGGGTCTCCACCAAAAAGCCCCTGATTTCGCCCTCCAGTTTGGCCCAAACGATCGCCACGTGTGCGATTGGACCGTTTGAAATCCACATCTTCGTGCCGTTCAGGACATATCCGTCACTTTTCTTTTCGGCCGTCGTCGCCATTCCCGCTGGATTGGAGCCAAACTCCGGTTCGGATAAACCGAAACAACCCATCACCTCTCCCCGCACCATCTTGGGTAACCAGCGTTTGCGTTGGTCTTCGCTCCCGAAGGCAAAGATCGGATACATGACAAGTGAATTCTGAACCGAAAACAGGGCCCTCAGACCGCTGTCACACCGGCCCAACTCTTGACAGATCAAGCCATAGTCCATGTGGCTCATCTTGCGAGCGCCATAGCCATCTATGTGGGCACCAAACAGCTTTAGTTCGGCCAATCGTGAAACAAGCTTCAGGGGACAAGTCGCCTTCTCGAAATACGCTGCAATGACTGGCAGGCACTCGTCGTCAACAAAGCGACGAACCCTGTCGCGTAGATTGAGTTCTTCCTCCCTCAGTAGTTCATCAATATGATAATAATCCACATTTTCATGTGTGCCCATTTTTGACTCCCCTCATCAATGACCGTTTCGGTTATTGCTGCTCATACATCTCTTGAGATCCGGGTATTTTTCCGATAGACTCACACCGTCATGGGGCGAATACACCCCATGTCCATGGTCCTATGTCCATTGTCAAGACAAGGCAATCCATCCTGAAATGATTTTCCGTGGCCGAACGAGTTGTAATGCTCCGATGTATTCCCGGGCAGACTGCTTAGAATGGATCTTTCAGAACTCCTTGACGCTTCGCTCAGCTATGGCTTTACCCACACAGAAATACTATTCAACCGCAGTATCATACTGCATCAGCATCCGAGCTCAAGTAGATTTCCTCTCGTGCGTCTTCAGGTTTGAAATCAAGGCCCTTCGAGCTTAAGTATGGTCAGGGGCGGATTCAAAAGGCTGCAGGCTGGTTTATGATCACATTTCAGAGGAGTAGGTTATGCAACGTCCTTCCGTCAAAACGCCTTTACCGGGTCCAGCGGCATCCAAACTCATTCAATTGGACCAAACCTACCTCTCACCCTCTTATACCCGGCCCTATCCTCTGGTTGTAGAGAAGGGACAAGGGCTTTGGGTGACAGACGTGGACGGGAATGTCTTCTTGGATTTTACGGCGGGTATTGCCGTCTGTTGTACCGGTCATTGCCATCCCCGAGTCGTTCAAAGCATCAAGGATCAGGCCGATCGACTCATCCATATGGCCGGGACCGATTTCTATTATGCACCGCAAGTCGCCCTGGCCGAGAAACTAGCATCCTTGGCCCCGGGAGAAAACGGAAAACGGATCTACTTCGGCAACTCGGGTGCTGAAGCCATGGAGGCAGCCTTTAAGCTCACACGTTGGCACACCCGGCGCGAACTGAATATCGCGTTCTTCGGCGCCTTCCACGGTCGCACCATGGGTGCCCTATCTCTGACTGCAAGCAAAACGATTCAGAAGAAGCACTACTATCCCTTCGTCCCTGGCGTGACACATATCCCCTACCCTTATTGCTACCGATGTCCTGAAAATCTCTGTTACCCGGAATGTGGTCTTGCCTGTGTACATTGGCTCGAAGACACCCTGTTTCGGACAACGGTCCCTCCCGAAGAGGTCTCGGCAATCTTCGTTGAATCGATTCAAGGTGAAGGCGGTTATATTGTCCCCCCCCCTGAATTCCACCAGGAACTCCATCGAATCGCCAAGAACTATGACATCCTCTACGTGGTCGATGAGATACAGGCTGGCATGGGTCGTACCGGCAAGATGTTCGCGATCGAGCACTTCGGGGTAGCACCCGACATCGTGGCCGTTGCGAAGGGCATTGCCTCGGGCATGCCATTAGGGGCGATTATTGCGGAGAACCCTATCATGGATTGGGAAGCCGGGTCGCATGGCTCGACGTTCGGAGGCAATCCGGTCTCCTGTCGCGCGGCGTTGACGACCATCCAGTTATTGGAGGAAGAACTCATGGAAAATGCCGCCCTCCAGGGCGAACGACTCATCAAGGGGCTGCAACAACACCAAGAGAATGTGGAATGTATGGGCGACGTCCGTGGTAAGGGACTCATGGTTGGCGTCGAATTCGTCAAAGACCGCACGACGAAGGAGCGGGCGGTCAAGTGGCGTGATGAGGTCATTGAAACCGCCTTTCAAAAGGGATTGCTCCTATTGGGCTGCGGTGAGAACACGATCCGCTTCTGCCCCAGCCTGACGGTGACCGGTACAGAAATCGATACGTGTCTTTCCATATTCGACGAAGCCGTGCGGGCGGTGGCCGGATGAACGGTCTTCGGAGGGTGGTCTCGCCGCGGAGGGAATAGGTGCTGAGGCTCGACCGCTAAGAGAGCGAAAAGGAATAGGCCATGGAGAATATTTTAGAGAAGTTTGACCTCAACGTTGAGCAGCCCGGTGCCGGAACGGGCTCCTGGCTGAGTTGCGGCGGTCAGATCCTGGAATCGGTTTCCCCCGTCAACGGGCAGGCGATCGGAAAGGTCCGCTGTGCGAATCGAGAGGATTACGGAAAGGTCGCTGCCGGTGCTGTCGAAGCCTTTGAAGAATGGCGTGAGGTTCCAGCTCCCAAGCGGGGTGAGGTGGTTCGTCAAATCGGCAATGCGCTCCGCGCCCACAAGGAAGACTTGGGCGCCCTGGTAAGCCTTGAGGTGGGAAAGATTCAGGGCGAGGGCGCAGGCGAAGTACAGGAGATGATCGATATCGCCGATTTCGCAGTTGGCCAATCGCGAATGCTCTATGGCCTTTCGATGCACAGCGAGCGGCCCGGCCATCGTATGTACGAGCAGTGGCACCCGATCGGCCCGGTAGGCGTCATCACGAGCTTCAATTTCCCGGTTGCCGTCTGGTCGTGGAACACCTTTATTGCCCTGATTGCGGGCGATACCGTCGTCTGGAAACCGTCCTCCAAGGCTCCTCTGACAGCAATCGCCACCATGAAGATTACGTGGGAGGTCCTGAGAGAAAATGGATGCCCTGAGGGGGTTCTCGGACTCGTCATCGGTGGACGTAAAGAGATTGGTGAGACCCTGATCGCGGATACACGGGTCCCGCTTATTTCCGCGACGGGTAGCGTGGCCATGGGAAAACATGTGGCCCAGGTCGTCGCTTCCCGCCTAGGACGCTCCATCCTCGAACTCGGCGGAAACAACGCGATCATTGTGGCGCCGAGCGCAGACCTCGATCTCGCGACTCGAGCCGTGCTCTTTGGGGCCGTCGGGACGGCTGGGCAACGCTGCACGAGCACACGGCGCGTCATTGTCCACAGCACCGTTTACGATGCTTTTAAAGAGGCCTTGATCAGGGCCTACGAGCAGGTACGAATCGGCAACCCCCTCCAGCAGGACACGCTCATGGGTCCCCTCATAGACCGTACCGCCGTTGATGCCATGCAGGAGGCGATTCTAACGATTCGCACGCAGGGAGGCCGCGTGCTTTACGGGGGAGACGTTCTCACGGGCGGTCTGTTTGAGGCGGGGACCTACGTCCGGCCGTGCATCTGCGAGGTTTCCCCTGAACTGGCGATTGTGCAGCAGGAAACGTTCGCGCCGATACTCTACCTGCTGAAGTATGAAACGATCGATCAGGCGATCCGCTGCCAGAATGGCGTGCCTCAGGGCCTTTCTTCGGCTGTCTTCACAAAGGATCTCAGGGAGGCCGAGTGCTTCTTGAGTCATAGGGGGAGTGATTGCGGCATTGCAAACGTAAACATCGGTACCTCCGGGGCCGAAATCGGTGGGGCCTTTGGGGGTGAAAAAGACACCGGGGGCGGTAGAGAGGCCGGCTCCGACGCTTGGAAGGCCTACATGCGACGACAAACCTGTACGATCAATTGGTCGCAGGAGCTCCCTTTGGCTCAGGGAATCCGATTCGATCTTTGAGACTCGGATACGCCCCACAGCTGCGAAATACGGCTGACCTCGTTCGGGCCGACACGGCCAGACGCAGTTGGCGGAGCAAGATTTGCAGAAAGGCGATTCAGGATGGAGCCCTCAGAAATCTCGCAAGAGGCCAGAAATCGACTTCAAGGATTTCAGATCGATCCCGACCGGGGGTTTTTGCCTTCTTCAGATCCGCTCCAGGAGCTTCCCAACCCTTTCGGCCAATGGGAAGAACTGGCCCAGGATATGCCAAAACTCCTGGCCGCCGGCAGACTCCACACCTATCTCGATCGGCTGCCGATGCTTGATGTAAGCACCCTTCATGGTGATTCCGAGTACGAGAGGGCAATGCTCATCCTCTCCTATTTCGGGCACGGATATGTGTGGGGAGGGGCTGAGGCGTGTCACCGGATTCCCCCTGCAGTTGCCGTACCCTGGTATCAGGTTTCAAAAAAACTCGGACGCCCGCCGATCCTTTCCTACGCCTCCTACGCCCTCCATAACTGGCGCCGCATCGAGACAAGCGGTCCGATCGCCATCGGCAATATTAGCCTTCTGCAGAATTTCTTGGCTGGCGTTGACGAGGAGTGGTTTATTCTGGTGCATGTGGACATTGAAGCCAAGGCGGCGCCGGTGCTTAGGGCTGTGGTCCAGGCGCAGCTGGCGGTGCAAAAGGATCAAGCGAAAGGGTTGGCAGCCCAACTCGTCGCCATCGCTTCTGCTCTTGAAGCCATCTACGAGACCCTTTCGCGGATGCCCGAAAACTGCGATCCGTATATCTACTACCACCGGGTCAGGCCCTATATACACGGCTGGAAGGACCATCCTGCGCTTCCCAACGGTGTCATCTATGAAGGCGTCGACGCCTATAACGGACAACCGCAGAGGTTTCGTGGTGAAACCGGCGCCCAGAGCTCAATCGTCCCGACTCTCGATGCCGCCCTCGGGATCACCCATCGGGCCGATCCTCTGCGCCCCTATCTGCTTGAAATGCGAACCTACATGCCACCTGCGCATCGCGATTTCATCAAGGCCGTCGAGGACGGGCCGCGGGTCCGCAATTATGTGATCAAGAACAGGCAGGATGGCGCCTTACGCGACGCCTACAATCAATGCCTGAGTCTGCTCGAGCGCTTTCGCAACCAGCACCTGGAGTACGCTGCGAACTATATCCAGAAGCAAAGCCTCACAAGCCCCTACAACCCCACCGATCGCGGCACCGGTGGGACCTCTTTCTTACCCTACCTGAAGAAGCACAGGGACGAAACCGCTGAACATCTCATCAATTAGCTAATCCTTCTCAGGGGACAATCTGGTGCGCGTTCGAAAGGCGGATGATCGGGGCAGCCCGGCAAGGAGCGGTCGGCCTGCATGAGTCAATACGGTGAGGCTGATCTAACGGAGGAAACGGTACTTCATGGCGTCCTTGACGCGAGCTCGCGCCATCTCGAGGGCCACAGCCCTAGCATACCCGTTGTTGCGGGAGACCTCATCGAGAAGACTTCTTGTGTTGGCCTGGATGCGGCGTTTGATCATCGGGAACACATCCTCCTCCAAGCCTCCCTGAAACTCATACGCGCCGCAAATGACGCCACCGGCGTTTGCGATGAAATCGGGGATCAGGAGGAGGCCCTTGTCTTGGAGACGCCGCTCGATCTCTTCCGTCATTGGGATATTCGCACCGCAGACGACCATTCGGCTTTGAATCCTATCCCAGTTTCCCTCGTGAATAGCATCGGGCCTTGCGGCCGGAATGAGGATGTCGCACTCGACTTCGAGGCAGGCCTCCACGTTCAGCGTCTTCCCTTTACCAAAGCCAATCACGGATCCGGTCTTCTTCTTGTGTTGCCCCAGACCTTCTGGGTCAATTCCGGCCGGCTCGTAAATCGTACCTTTGCTGTCACTGACGGCCACGAGGACAGCACCCCGGTCGCAAAGAAACCGGGCCGCTGGCTGCCCCACGGCGCCGTAGCCTTCGACTGCGACTCTAGCCCCGTTTAGATCGATATCGGCGTATTCAGCGGCCACCTCCGCGCAGCAGAAGACGCCGTAGCCCGTAGCCCCAATCTCATCGAGTGGGATGCCTCCGAGTGAACGCGGCAAGCCAACGGCCCGCCCGGTTTCGTCAAAGATGTAGCCCATGCTCGCTTCATTAGTACCCATGTCTGGACCCGGGATGTAATCCGTGAGTCCCTCGATGGCCTTTGCAAAGGCCCTGATGATCAATTCGCGTTTCTCTTCGGGTTGTCCAGGATCGGCGACAATGCCGCTCTTGGCACCTCCGTATCTGATACCGGCCGCCGCATTCTTAAATGTCATGGTCTGAGCAAGTCGGTAGACCTCCCTTGTCGTGACACGGGGTGACATCCGCAATCCTCCGATCGCCGGGCCGATTGCCGTGTTGTGGATACAGACGATGGCCTTGAGATCGACCCTGGGCTCGTGGAGATGGATCAATTTCGAAGGACCGTACTCATCGAAGAACTCCGCTTCTATCTGTCCCAGTACATCCATGAAACGGCTCCTTTCAGCTGAGTCTCACGTCGGTGAAGGCAATATAGGACAGGGCCTGGGGTGTGTCAAAACAAAGGGAGCGGCACGACACGAACTCCTCTTGGAAAGCCGGATGCAAAACTAGGGAAACTCTGTTATGTATTTCCTCCGGCAAAACACCAAGGCTTCAGGATGAATAGGTAGCGACAGGAGCCCATGATGATCGAATACAATCAGTACGGTCCTGAAAAGATCCTCTCCGTTTACGACTCCAAGGCCGGCATGCGAGGCGTGGTCGTCATCGACAATACCATTCTGGGCCCCGGCAAGGGCGGCATCAGAATGACTCCCACTGTGGAGGTGGAGGAGGTCGCGAGGTTGGCGCGGACCATGACCTGGAAGTGTGCGGTTATGGAGTTGCCGTTCGGCGGGGCCAAGGCCGGTCTCATCGCGGACGCAAAGGGCATTGGCCAGCGCAAAAAACAGGCCCTCGTTGAGGCCTTTTCCAAGTCTCTGAAGGTCATCTGTCCAGCCATCTACATTGCCGCGCCCGACATGTACATGAACGCACAGGATATGGC
>CAZAGT010000206.1:0-8853 GCA_964484515.1 uncultured Desulfobacteraceae bacterium
TTATTTTTATCTTTCCACACCCTTCGACGTGTTGTTTATGCAACAGTAGGGTTCACTAAGGTGATGCCAATTGTCTTGGCGATGGCCGTATTCGAGGCCAAGACCATTTCGGTCTTTTTCAGTGAGCAACCGGTTGGAAGAGCTATAACATGGAAGATGCCGAGGCCACCTCAGTAGGTGCAAGCCGGAAGATTTTTACGGTCAGTGCTCTCAATGAGGCGATCAAGGATGTCCTCGAAGATAGGTTTGAATTTATTTGGGTGGAAGGTGAAATCTCCAATTTCAGGAGCCCGTCCTCCGGCCACTACTATATGATCCTGAAGGATGAAAGGGCACAGATCAGGATGGTCATGTTTAGACCCCAAACCCGATATCTGAAATTTAGGCCGGAAGATGGGATGATGGTCATCGCCCATGGCAGGTTGGGGGTCTACGAACCGCGGGGGGAATACCAGGTTATCCTCGATTATATGGAGCCGCTCGGAATTGGGGCCCTGGCCCTGGCCTTCGACCAACTGAAACGGAGACTTTTGGCCAAGGGTATCTTCGATGAGGCGGTCAAGAGACCCCTTCCTTTTCTTTCGCAACGGGTGGCCGTGGTGACTTCTCCCACCGGGGCAGCGATCCGTGATTTCTTGAAGATCATTCACCGCCGTTTCGCAAATATCGAAGTGACGATCGTGCCCGTCAAGGTCCAGGGAGATGATGCCTCCGCGGAGATCGTCCAAGCGATTGAGACCATTAATCGTGAGCTGAGCGTCGACGTCATCATATTGACCAGGGGTGGTGGGTCTTTGGAGGACCTCTGGGCCTTTAACAGCGAAGATCTAGCTCTGGCTATCAGGGCGTCCGGGATTCCGGTGGTCTCCGCCGTGGGCCATGAGGTGGACGTCACTATTTCAGATCTCGCAGCGGATCTGAGGGCGCCGACTCCGTCGGCTGCCGCCGAGCTGATAGCAGTTGAAAAGGAATCCCTCAGAGAGCGTCTGGCGATCATCGGCAGCCGTCTGAGCACTGGGGCGAGTAATGCACTCAAGGCCTTCAGGGATAGGCTGGCGCTTCTTTCAAGGGGGCTTCCCGATCCCAGTAAAGCCATCGCCGATATGTGGCTGCGTCTGGATGAAATCAGCCACCAAATGAATAAACGCATGGCTCAGATCATACGCGACGACAGCCGGTGGCTGGATACAGAGTCACGCGCCCTCGTACTTCATTCGCCGATGAACAGGTTACTGCCTCTCTCGCAGCAGGTTGAAATGCAAAGGCGAGCCATCAACCATTGCATGGGTGGGAGAATGCGGGAGCTTAGGGCCGATCTGGACAGCCATCGAAAGCGACTAGCGGATTTGAACCCCCACGCCATTCTGAAGCGGGGATACAGCATCACCTGGAGATTGCCGCAACAAGAGGTTTTGCGACGAGCGGTGGAGGTCGACAGGGGGGATCGAGTTAGGGTGACCTTGGCCGAGGGGGAGTTGGACTGCCAGGTTGAGAGAGTCGAACCCGCCAGGGGCGGATCCCGCCCGCGGTAACCGGTCACGTACCGAGCCCGGTGCCGTGGATGCACGTTAACGACGGTCTCCCGGCCGTCATAACGCAATATCGTGGGAAACTTCATGAAATGAGGTCATTGAAATCTAACCGCCCGGCCATGGGGGTCTCTTTTCAAGAACGAGGAATTGGGTGCAATGTCTCCGCATAAGGCGCTACCCGAGGCGGCCGGAGGGCCTCCGCGGTATAGGCCGGATTGACAGCCTTGGCGCATTCTCCGAGTCTGCTCCGGCCGCCTTGCCCCTCGGCCGTGAGCTCGGGGCCGAACGGCTTGCAAGCTTCTTCAGCGTTCGAGCAGGTGACGTTTCGTTTGTTGAAAAGAGGCCCCCATGGCCGGGCGAACAAGCCTCGAAGAGCCTGACAATCTCGAATTCAGGTATCGTTTTCATGAGGTTTCCCGGGGGATCAATCAGGCTGCATCCGGGCGAGCGGCAAGGCTGCCATTAAAACGGTTTGCTCCCGAGCTTCGTCAGGGGGCTGCCGCGGCACGATACCGATGCTCGTTGCCTGTGAAGCCCCCATAGTCATTGGAGGGATAATGGCTGAGCCAAAATTCGAGGAAGCCATGCAGAGGTTGGAGGAGATTGTCCAGGATCTGGAGGGCGGGAACCTCTCACTGGAGGATTCCATCAAGATCTTTGAGGAGGGGATGAAGCTTGTGCGCTTTTGCTCTCAGAAGCTCGAGGAAACCGAACAAAAGGTCAACCTCTTGATCAAAGAGGGTGAGGGCAGTTATACCCTGCGTCCGTTCGAGCCCGACAAAAAAGATGAAGCCGAATAATGGAACTCAAACCCTACCTCAAAGATAGAAAGAAGATGATCGATGAAGCCCTTGAGGGATTCTTCCCCCATCCTGAAGGACCGGCCGGCGATGTGGTTGAAGCGATGCGGTACAGCCTTTTCGCCGGAGGAAAGAGACTCCGCCCCATTCTTTGCCTGGCGGGCGCTGCGGCAGTGGGCGCAGGTGAGCGCGATGTCCTGCCGGTTGCATGTGCGTTAGAATTGATTCATACTTATTCGTTGATTCACGATGACCTTCCGGTCATGGACGATGATGACCTTCGCCGGGGGAAGCCGACCAACCACAAGGTATATGGGGAGGCCATCGCCCTCCTTGCCGGTGACGGGCTCCTGACGGAGGCCTTTCGCTTGATGACGGTGTCTGAGGTCCCGCCCGGTAAGAATCCCGCCATCATTCAAAAGGTCATTGGACTGATCGCCCAGGCCGCCGGGTATAAGGGTATGGTTGGCGGTCAGGTCGTCGATATTCAGTCTGAGGGTAAAGAGGTCGACCTTGAAACGGTTCAGTTCATCCACTCACGTAAGACGGGCGCCCTGATCGGGGTTTCGGTCACCGCCGGGGCTATTCTTGGCCATGGAAATGAGCAACAGGTTGAGGCCATCAGGGTGTATGGTCGCAAGATCGGGCTGGCATTTCAGATCGCTGACGATATCCTCGATATCGAAGGGGATACAGCCGTCCTGGGCAAGACCGTGGGCGGTGATGCCCGCATGAAGAAGATCACCTATCCCTCCGTCCTAGGTCTGCAAAGATCGAAGCAGATTCAGCAGGAGACGGTCAAGCAAGCCATTGCTGCTCTGGAACTCTTCAACCATGCAGCGGACCCCTTAAGGGCCATAGCCACGTACATTATCGAAAGAAAGAAATGATGAAGAACGAAAAAGAATGTGAACTGCTGGAGAGCATAAACAGCCCCGCGGATCTGAAGGGCTTGAGCCTGGATGAATTGGAGCAGTTGGCAGGGGAGATTAGATACAGAATCATCGACACCGTCTCTAAGACAGGAGGTCATTTGGCGGCCAATTTGGGGGTTGTCGAACTGACGCTGGCCATTCACTACGTGTTCAACGCGCCGCAAGATAAGATCCTCTGGGACGTGGGACACCAGGCTTACGCGCACAAGCTGCTGACCGGCAGGCGCGGTCGTTTTCACACGTTACGTACGTATGGCGGCATCAGCGGTTTTCCTAAACGTGAAGAGAGCCCCTATGATACCTTCGACACCGGCCACAGCAGCACGTCGATCTCGGCCGGCCTCGGCATTGCCACGGCCAAATCGCTCAAGAAAGAAAAGGCTCGGGTCGTCTCCGTGATCGGAGACGGATCGCTGACCGCCGGCATGGCATTCGAAGGCTTCAACCAGTCAGGTCACATGGAGAAAGACCTCACCGTGATTCTGAACGACAACGCCATGTCGATCTCCCCGAACGTTGGCGCGTTTTCCTCTTTTTTGAGCCGCAAAATGGCGGGACGTCGCTTTGTCTATTTTCGCAGGGAACTCCACAACTTTCTGAAATCGATCCCAGGCGTGGGTGAAAACATCCTAAGTCTGGTCCGCAAAAGTGAGGATTCCTTTATTACTTTCTTCACTCCGGGGATGCTCTTTGAGGCCTTTAGGTTCACCTATATCGGCCCCATTCAGGGACACCGGCTTGACCAGTTGATTGAGGTCCTAGGCAATACCTTGCACTTGGAGGGGCCGGTCTTGGTCCACGTCCTGACCGTCAAGGGAAAGGGATATGCGCCCGCCGAAAAGGACCCCACTCATTATCACGGGGTCGGTTGTTTTGAGGTCAGCAGCGGTGCCGCGCAGAAAGAGCCGGACAATCCCGTGCCGACCTATACCCAGGTCTTCGGCAAGACCATGATCGAACTGGCCGAGAAGGACGAGAGGCTGTTTGCCGTGACGGCCGCCATGCCCGAAGGAACAGGTCTTGGCCGGTTCTCGGAAATCTACCCCGATCGTTCCATGGACGTGGGGATTGCGGAGCAGCATGCCGTCACCTTTGCAGCGGGGCTTGCGACCGAAGGCTTGAGACCCGTGGTCGCTATCTATTCGACCTTTCTCCAACGGGCCTATGACCAGATTATTCATGATGTCTGTCTCCCTAAGCTACCGGTCACGTTCTGCATTGATCGCGGCGGCCTGGTGGGAGAGGACGGGCCGACACACCACGGACAGTTCGATCTGTCCTTTCTGAGAACTCTACCAAACATGACCTTGATGGTGCCGAAGGATGAAAATGAACTGCGGCACATGCTCTACACCGCCCTTATGCATTCGGGCCCTGTGGCCATCAGGTATCCGAGAGGCCGTGGGGTTGGGGCGCCCATGGATGAGGGGTTTCAAGCCCTGCCCATCGGGAAGGCCGAGGTCCTCAGGGAAGGGCGGGATCTCTTGATGATTGCCGTTGGCAGCATGGTGATGCCTGCCCTGGAAACCGCATCTGAATTGGAAAAAGAAGGGTTCTCGATAGGCGTAGTAAACTGCCGTTTTGTTAAACCGTTGGATCAAACACTGGTCGAGTCGTCTCAGAAGATAGGCAAGGTGCTGGTCTTGGAGGAGAATAGCAGATCAGGCGGGCTTGGCGGAGCCATGTTGGAGTTTTTTAGCGATATGAATGCTCATGACGTTCGTCTGAGAAGACTCGGCCTTCCTGACCGGTTCATCGAACATGGCCCGGTGACCGTGCTCAAACAGAAATACGGCCTCGATGGATCGAGTATCGTGAAGGAGGCCCGGGATTTCTGTCAAGAACCCTAAGAGGGACAGGATCAGGCTTGATCTCCTCATGGTGCAACAGGGCCTCGTAGAGAGTCGCGAGAAGGCCAAGGCCCTGATCATGGCCGGCCTTGTCGAGGTCGACAACGTTCGGGTTGACAAGGCCGGCGCCTTGACGTCCCACACCGCAACCATCTCCCTGAAACAGGATCCTTCTCCCTATGTCAGCCGCGGGGGGCAAAAGCTGGAGGCCGCCCTGCAGCGTTTTGCCGTCGACGTGGCAGATAAAGTCCTGTTGGACGTGGGGGCCTCTACCGGCGGGTTTACGCACTGCCTCTTAAAGCATGGCGCCCGCAAAGTCATAGCCGTCGACGTGGGCTACGGGCAGCTCCATTGGCGCCTTCGTCAAGACTCACGCGTCGTCGTCCTTGAGAGGACAAATATCCGGCACGTGAAACCGGCTGATCTTGAGGACGACGTGAACGGCGCCGTCATCGATGTCTCATTTATCTCCCTCAGACTCGTCATGCCGCCACTGGCCAGGCTCCTGAAAGAAGAGGCCTTTGTCGTCGCCCTGATCAAGCCCCAGTTTGAGGTTGGGAAAGGGCGCGTCGGAAAGGGTGGCGTCGTTCGCGACCCATCTTTGCATCAAGAGGTCATTGACGAGCTCGTCGGCTTTTTTGGCAACCTCGGCTGGACCGTTGCCGGACAAATGCCTTCTCCCCTTCTAGGACCCAAAGGAAATCGGGAGTTCTTCGTGCACTTGACGCGATAGGACGTATCCTGCCCGCCTAAAACACCCTCGCCTATTCTCTTGGCTTCTCGTATGAGACTTCGTGAAATGAGGTCTTTGATACCTAAACGCCCGGCCATGGGCGTCTCTTTTCAAGAAACGAAACCTTACCTGCTCGAACGCTGCAGAAGCTTGCAGGCAGGGCGGCCGGAGCAGACTCGGAGAATGCGCCAAGGCTGTCAGTCCGGCCTATTCCGCAGAGGCCCTCCGGCCGCCTCGGGTAGCGCCTTAGGCGAAGACATCGCGCTCAATTCCTTGTTTTTGAAAAAAGATCCCCATGACCGGGCAAATCCCCTAGAAAGACCTGAAATGTCGAATCCAAGTACCTCCTTGATGAAGTTTCCAGGTCGATCAGTACGGTCATTCCCGCAATGCGCGGCGGGGCCGACTCCATATCGCTGCGCAGCCCGCGGTGCTCCTGGTTGATGAACCGGCTCGCGGCCATGGCGAGCCTTATCAGGGGCCGCGGCTTGCCTTACCACAGCAAGAGCACGGCTCCAAGGTGCCGGAACCATCGAGCTTAGGGTATACGTCTTTCGATCAGGTTCGCATCCCCTTGCCGGTCCGGGGAGGCGGCTGCTGATTAAGGTATTACGTTTGGTGCGCTGTAGTGAGAGCCGCGGCGGGTATTGCTCTAGCGGGCTCCGCGCTTGGAGGCCTTCAGGGGATTGATTTTCCCGTTTCCTTTACCATTGGTGGCCTTCATATGGGTGGCCATATTACACGTCCCCACGCGCCACTTCATAGCCGGATTGGGAAATACAAGGCAGTATTTGCCGGCGGAAAAGTCTTGGGTCTTCTGACAGCCTTCGCACTGCTCGATTACCGGGTGGCACACACCCCCGTTAAACTGACACCCTTTCGCACTCATGAAATGACAATCGTACCCTTCTTTTACCGTTCCACAAACCATGATGACCACATCCTTTCTATGAGAGATCTCCAAAATTGAATCGCGTTTTATGCCTTACGCCCCACAGGTTGTCAAGAAAAAACGATACCAACGCTTGACGTTTTTGAGACCGCTCAACGACGAGCTAGCCGCAACCCGCCTTAGTAAACCGAACTACGACAAATAAGAACTAAGAGAGCCGAGCGGTTGGCCGAGACCACTACATCAGTTTGAGACCCAATTCGTCAAGTTGGCGGGAGTCAACCGGGGAGGGCGCATTCGTCAAAGGGCAGGTTGCACGCTGGGTCTTGGGGAAGGCAATCACGTCTCGAATCGATTCGAGGCCCAGCAGTATGGCTACGAGGCGGTCAAATCCCAGTGCGATACCGGCATGCGGCGGGGCCCCGTATTTTAGGGCCTCAAGGAAGAACCCGAATTTTTGATCGGCTTCTTGGGGTGAAATCCCCAGGATTCGGAACATCTTTCTTTGGAGGGCGAGCCGGTGAATTCGGACGCTCCCACCCCCTATCTCAGTGCCGTTCAAGACGAGATCGTAGGACCTCGCTCGGGCTCGCTGAGGGTCTTTTTCGAGCAGGTCGAGGTCGGCCTCCAAGGGGGCCGTAAAGGGATGGTGTACGGCCTCCAGTCTCTGCTCAGTCTCGCTGTACTCGAGCAAGGGGAAGTTCGCGACCCAGAGAAGAGCGAATTCTCCCTCTTTCACAAGGTCGAGCCGTTTTGCTACCGCCAGCCTGAGTATACCGAGGGCCTGACAGGCAATCGCCGTTTTGTCGGCCACAATGAGCATCAGATCCCCTGCGGAGGAGCCAAGACGCCGATCAACGGCCTCTCTATCACCCTCGGCCAAGAACTTGGCTATCGACGACTGCCAGCCTGATTCTGTCACCTTGGCCCATGCCAAGCCCCTGGCTCCCGCGTCCTTTGCCACGTCGGCCAATCCGTCCAGGTCCTTTCTAGAAAAGGAGCTGCCCCCTTTTTTGACGTTGATGGCCTTGATCGCTCCGCCCGTTTCGATGACGCGCTTAAAGACTTCGAATTCAGAATTCGCAACGAGGTCGGTAATATCGACCAATTCCATCCCAAAGCGGTTGTCAGGTCTGTCGGTACCGAAGCATTCCATGGCCTCCCGGTATTCGAGTCGCGGAATTGGCCTCTCTATCTCCTTTCCCAGGATGACCTCAAAGAGCTCTGCCATCATACCCTCGACGACCTCCATGACATCGTTCTCATTTACGAAGGCCATCTCGAGATCGACTTGGGTGAATTCCGGCTGGCGGTCAGCTCTTAGGTCTTCATCACGGAAGCAACGTACGATCTGGTAATAGCGGTCAAATCCGGCAATCATAAGGAGCTGTTTAAAGAGTTGCGGCGACTGGGGCAGGGCGTAGAATTGGCTCTTGTTCATTCGGCTGGGAACGAGATAGTCTCGGGCACCTTCGGGAGTACTCTTGGTCAGAAAGGGCGTCTCGACCTCGATGAAGCCCTTGTCGTCGAGATATCTCCTGATCGTCGACGCAATCAGATGCCTTTTACGGAAGTTCTCAAAGACGTTCCGGCGTCTGAGCTCTAGATAACGATATCTCAGTCGGAGGGTCTCAGAAGCATCCACGGCACCGTCTACCTGATAGGGCGGGACTTCCGTCTCGTTCAGTATTCTTAGAGAGGTTACTTTTAGCTCCACCGCGCCCGTAGGAAGATGGGGGTTTTCCTGTCCCTCGAGTCGGGGCGCAACTCGCCCCTTTACGGCAAGAACCCACTCGTTCCTTAGGTACCGGGCCTTGTCAAGGCTTTCTTGATCCTCTTGGGGATCGAAAACGATCTGGGTTTCACCCTGCCTATCCCTGAGATCCACGAAAATGAGGTTTCCCAGATCTCTCCGCCGGTTAACCCAACCCATAAGGATAGCGACCTGTCCCGCATCCTCGATCCGCAAACTGCCGCAATCGTGGGTCCGTTTCCAATCCCCGATAGAATCAATTTGAATATCCAACTTGTTGGCTCCCCCTAAACTCTTAGTTTCGTATCATTTTAGGTTTTTGAAACGACTCTACGTCCGGCCATGGGGGTCTCTTTTC
>CAZAGT010000207.1:0-8829 GCA_964484515.1 uncultured Desulfobacteraceae bacterium
CGATAAGTTTCAAGGACATGTTGAAGCGAATCAAACGGGTGACCGCCGATGGGGCGCAGCCGGTGATCAAGTAAGGCTGTTAAGAACAAGGGCTGCTCCCGCCGTCCGCCATCCAGCAAGGGAAGGTGACTATTTCAGACAAGGGGGAAGGACTATGAAAACGCCGCGCACAACGATCGGGCTGTGCTCCGCAGCATTCGTCTTGTTTGTGTTTGCCTGCGTGACGATCAACATCTACTTTCCGGCAGAGAAGGTGGAGTCCGTGGCTGGAGAAATCGTTGAGGACATCCGGGGCCCGAGCGGCAGCCAGGGGGAGGCGCCGGCCGGAGACCAGAGCTCCTTTCTCAACAGGGCTCTTGCGGCCCTTTCTACCGCACCGGCCTGGGCCGAAGAGGCCACGACCGTTTCAAACCCGACGATCCGCGCCCTGAAGGAAAGAATGCGGAACCGTTATGCCTCGATGAAGCCCTTCTACCAGAATGGCCTCCTGGCAGAAGGCGACAACGGCCTGGTATCGGTCAAGGGGACTCAGGGTCTTGGGCTCAAAGAACAGCGCGATCTCAATAATCTGGTAAGCGCGGAAAACAAAGATCGTCAAGCTCTATATCGTGAGGTGGCCAAGGCCTTGAACATCGATCCGAGTCAGGTCGACCGGGTTGCCGAGATCTTTGCCAAGGAGTGGCAAAAATCGGTGCGTTGATGGAGAAGGCCACCCCTGAGACCTATGATAAGTATATCAAGGGCCTGGTCGACATCAGCCGTGCGATCACCTCCGATCTCTACCTTGAGGATATTTTGAAACTGATCGTCATGGTCACGGCCAGGGTCACAGGAGTCGAGATCTGCTCCCTCTGGCTGATCGACGAAGGCGAAGGTCCCACGAAAATACGCCTGAAGGCGACTCAAGCCATCGACCCCGACTACGTCAAAGACCGCGCCCTGAATCTCAACGAGGGGGTGGTCGGTTACGTGGTCACAGAGAACAAACCCCTCATCATCGACGATGTCCTGAAAGAACCGCGATTCAAGGAAAAGGAGATGGCCCGCAAGTTGGGTCTCGTCGCGATGCTGGGGGTCCCCATGCACAACAAGGACAACAGGGTCATCGGGGTGCTTAATTGTTTCACGGCCAGGCCGCACCACTTCTCGGCCACGGAGGTCAACTTGATCACTGCGGTGGCCAATCAGGCGGCCGTGGCCATTTTCAACACGGAGCTCATGGTTCAGACCAAGGTCATTCAGGAAGAATTGGAGACCCGCAAGCTGGTTGAACGTGCCAAAGAAATCCTCATGAATCGCCGCAGCATGAACGGGGAACAAGCCCACCGCTGGCTGCAAAAACGGAGCATGGACCTGCGTAAGTCCATCCGAAGCATTGCCGAGGCGATCCTCCTCTCTGAGGAAATCTATTAACCCACCTCTTAGTCTGCCTCTTATCCCTTTTTTATCGCAGCTAATTTTTTTTCTATGAATTAAGTAGAAATAACTTGACAGGTATTTTTAGCTCTACTAATAATTCGTAGCAATAAACAGTTAAAATGAACGTTGCACAAGGGCGTGCGGGGTTCGGCGGTTCCGGAGGACGAAGGCGTCTTCCCCTTTTCACGGGGAGGCGCCTTTTTGGTTCTGGTTTAGATCAAAAAGATGAGAGGAGGAGAATCATGAATCTGGGAACACCAAACGCGAATGACGTCTCGCAGACCTTTAACCGTTCAAAAAACGTGGTCCCCATGTCAGGGCTCTGCTCGCGATGCGTGGACGGGTGCCGGGGAAACTGTGAGGTATTCAAGGCATCCTTTCGCGGAAGGGAGGTCATCTACCCTTCTCCTTACGGCGACGTGACGGCGGGGGCGGACAAGGACTACCCCGTAGATTACTCCCATTTAAACATCCACGGGTATGCACTCGGCACTCGGGGGCTGGGCGTGATTCAGGGGAATCCGGACACAGCCGTCTTTCCCAAGGTCGACACCGAAACCGCCTACGGCTGGGAGAAGAAGGTCAAGATGAAGCTCCCCGTGTTTACGGGCGCGCTCGGTTCGACGGATATCGCCCGTAAGAACTGGGATGCCTTTGCGATCGGTGGGGCGATTGCGGGGATCACCATCGTATGTGGCGAGAATGTCTGCGGCATCGATCCGGAGCTCGAGCTGGACGCCAACAATAGGATCAAAAAGTCACCCGAAATGGACCGCCGGATTGAGGTCTACAAGAGATATCATCAAGGTTACGGGGAAGTCCTGGTCCAGATGAACGTGGAAGACACTCGCCTGGGTGTGGCCGAATACATCCTGGACAAACACGGTATCGACACGATCGAGTTGAAGTGGGGCCAAGGCGCCAAGTCGATCGGTGGGGAAATTAAAGTCGACAGCCTCGAAAGGGCCCTGGAGCTTCAGCGCAGGGGCTATATCGTGACCCCCGACCCGTCCTCTGAAGTGAATCAAAGGGCCTTCGAGGCCGGGGCTATCAAGGAGTTTGAAAGACATTCGCGACTGGGCTTTGTCGATCAAGAAACATTCCTCTCCGAGGTGCAACGCTTGCGGGACATCGGGTTCAGCCGGATTACCCTCAAGACCGGCGCCTATGGCCTCAGAGAGCTTGCCATGGCCATCAAGTGGGGAACCCAGGCCAAAATCGACCTCTTGACCATTGACGGTGCCCCCGGCGGTACCGGTATGAGTCCCTGGCGGATGATGGAGGAGTGGGGGGTGCCCAGCATTTATCTCCATTCCGCCGCCGTCGAGTTTGCGGAGTATCTGAAGAGCAAGGGCGAGACACACATCTGCGATTTTGCCTTTGCCGGCGGCTTCTCGACCGAGGACCACATATACAAGGCGATCGCATTGGGTGCCCAATACGTCAAGGCGGTGTGCATGGGAAGGGCCATGATGATACCCGGTTTCGTCGGAAAAAACATCGCCACGTGGGCCAAGGCCGACGACCTACCCAAGACTGTGGCTCAGTACGGCAAGACGCCGGAGGAGATCTTTATCACATATGAGAGGGTCAAGGAGCTGGTCGGTAATGACGAGATGGAGAACATCCCCTTGGGTGCGGTAGGCATCTACAGTTTTTGCGACAAACTACGGGTCGGCCTTCAGCAGCTCATGGCGGGCTCCCGTTGTTTTCGGGTTCATGCCATCACGAGAAAAGAACTCATGTCACTGACGCGGGAATGCGCCGAGGTCACCGGCATCCCTTATGTCATGGACTGCTATCGCGACGAGGCCATAGAGGTACTCGATTCGTCAACCTCATTCTCCATCTTCTAGCTAGCGCGTCCCTCCCCGCATTATCGCGGGGAGGAGGGACATCCCTCCATTGAAAACACCATCACGACCAAGATGACCCATACGCTCCGATTCTCTTGATCCGGGCTCTGTCCTCGGCATGAAAAGCCCTCTCATAGACCGCCCCTGTTTGACTCATTTCACCTTGATCCACAACAATCTCGCCACGTCCGGCCCATCATTCCGCCATTGTGACGGCATAGCCGCGATCAGGTAGATCATATCGCCGGCCTGGGCCGTATACTCCGATTTTTCCATCTTGATTTGCAGTTCTCCCGCGAGCAGATAACCAACCTCTTCACCTTTGTGGACGAAGAAATGGGAAGGCAGGCTTGTCTTCGGCGGGATTTCGATTAGGTAAGGCTCTGTCTTAGGGTCAAAATCGACGGGGGTGAGCAGCCATGCGTTGTAGCTCCCTTCGGAGACATTAGGGAGCTTCGCGGCTACAGCAGCGGCCGCTGGGAAGACGACCCGGTTCTCCACCCGGGCCTTTTCCTGGAAAAAGGAGCTGACATCTACAGCGAGGACTTCCGCCATTTTGAGGAGCGCGGGCAGCGAGGGATATATCGAGTCACTCTCTACTTGTGATATGGTACTTGGCGTCACGCCTACGAGTTTCGCGAGCTCGGTCTGAGACAAGCCGCGCCTTGTGCGGAGCTCCTTTAGGCGTATTCCAAGTTCGATCCTGCCCTTCGTGCGGTTCTCGCCGTCAAAGGTTACATTGAGGGCCCTACTCCAGTACTTATACGGTTTGTTCAGGGTATCCGTATCGCGTTCCTCTGCCTTGAGGATCGTCAAGGAGGTCGTGCCGCGTTTAACCGACAGCTCAATCGCCACCTGGGCGATCTGATTGATTTGAGCCCTAAGCCTCGGCGAATGAGCCCGCTTTTCCATGATCCAGTAGGCAATCGTATTGAGTTCATACAACCGCGGACAGGAATGCGAGTAGAACTTGATGAGGCTTTCTTCCCCACCCCACAACTCCTGCATTCCCGTAATGCTTTCAAATACGAAGCGCACATCACCCCGCATGGTCCCATGAAGGCTGTAAATGGCGTCAATGACGTTCTTTTCGTCCTGCGGATTCTCGACCGGTATGATCCGGCAGGGCCAATCCGAGTGCGAAGCCTCGTAGAATCTCAAGAATATGGGTGATCCGTCGCCCTTCCCATAGGTGAAACAGTCTAGGATATGAAACGCTGGGCTCTCCGCCAGCGACCCGAGCCTATCGAGCAAGTTTTTAGGGGATCGGTCAAAGGTCAGATAGATGAATGGTTTGTTTTGGGCGAGGGAGGTCTGAATGAAGTTGAGGCAGAACACTGAAGCAAGACTGCCGGCATCATCGTGCCAAACAACGTTGTCTCCGATGAAAAGCCCGCCCAGGAGACGATCGAGTTGACTGACCCCGGACCCGACTCGGAGCTTTTGCCGCATTCCTGTTTCCTTCACACCACTGCGCAGCCGTCAGAGACTCGGCCAGTCAAGACCGCCAAGGGCCTCTCCAAACCGTCCGTTCCCTGATGCATCAGATGGCGTCTTCGTCCTCTTCTCCGGTCCGAATACGAATCGCCTTCTCGACGGGTAAGATGAAAATCTTGCCGTCACCGATCTGTCCAGTGTGAGCATTCTCCTTGATCGCTTCCACGACCCGCGGAAGGAGGTCATCTGCGACGACTAATTCAATCTTGGTCTTGGGCAGGAAGTCCACGAGGTATTCGGCGCCACGGTAGACCTCTTTGTGCCCCTTTTGTCTCCCGAATCCCTTGACCTCGGTCATCGTCATGCCCGAAACACCCAGTTTGAGGATTGCATCCTTCACGTCTTCCAGTTTGAAGGGCTTGATAATCGCTTCTATCTTCTTCATGGTGATCTTCCCTCTTCTACGAACCCGATTCCGTTACACCCTACCTTAGACCTTCAGGGAAGGATGTGGGCCTTAATGAAGCTCCCCGCAACAAGCTGCGGGGTATCAAAGCGGAATTTGGCAAAGCCTAACCCGCCTTCGCCCTGCGAGCTTCGGCGCGTCGCCACGCCCTTCATCCCTACAGCAAGCTGCAGGGTCTCCAGGCGAAGGCGAATGAAAGCCGCCCAAAGACGATTTGCGAGTAAGACCGATTACTATAGTGAAGGGCCGGCGCCCTGTCAAGGCGCGCGATCTCTCGGCAGCATAGGCCACATTTTCGTTTTTCATTTTTTCTTATAATACAAAATTGTATTTCTTGTTAAGGCGGTTATTGAGGGCCTGCCTTTCAATATCCTGATATTACTTACTTATAAAGGCCGAATCGCAATGGCACAGCAATTGCTCAATTGCGGTTAAAAAATAGGGAGAACGAAAATGAATGCAGGAGATACCACCTTTGTCCTGATGTCGGCCGCCTTGGTCATGCTCATGACGCCCGGACTGGCCCTCTTCTATGGTGGCATGGTCCGCAACAAAAACGTCCTCGGGACAATCATGCACAGCTTTATCATCCTCGGAATCATTACGATTGAATGGATCTTGTGGGGATATTCCATGGCCTTCGGACCGGATCTCGGTGGCATTGTGGGTGGACTCGACTGGTTTGGTCTGAAGGGCGTGGGCATGGAACCTAGCCCCGACTACGGCAGCACCATCCCCCATATGGCTTTTATGATCTTTCAGTGCATGTTTGCCGTCATCACCCCGGCCCTCATCACCGGCGCTTTTGCTGAACGATTGAAATTCAGCGCCTTTCTCCTGTTCACGATCCTTTGGGCCACACTCGTATACAACCCTCTGGCTCATTGGGTCTGGGGTGTGGGTGGCTGGGTGGGCGCCATGGGAGCCCTCGATTTTGCCGGCGGCACCGTTGTCCATATCAGTTCCGGTATTTCGGCGCTGGCGGCGGTCATCCTGGTCGGAAGACGACTAGGCTACGGGAACACGGCTTACATCCCCCACAACTTGCCCATGACGATCACGGGCGCCGCCTTGCTGTGGTTTGGCTGGTTTGGGTTTAATGCCGGCAGCGCGTTGGCCGCCAACGGCCTAGCGGCCAGTGCGTTCGTGGTGACTCACGTTGCCTCCGCCGCGGCGGCTATCGCCTGGATCCTAGTGGAGAAGCTACATAGGGGCAAGCCGACGACCCTGGGTGCGGCGAGCGGCGCGGTTGCGGGATTGGTCGCCATTACCCCTGGCTCGGGATTTGTTGGGCCGGTATCCGCCATTCTGATTGGTGCCCTGGCAGGGCTCTTCTGCTATGGCGGCGTCATGCTGAAATCCAAAATGGGCTACGACGACTCCCTCGACGTGGTCGGCATTCATGGAGTCGGCGGAACTTGGGGCGCTCTGGCCACCGGACTCTTTGCCAGTACCGCCGCCAATCCGGACGGGGCCAACGGTCTGTTCTTCGGCAACCCCGGCCAGCTCTGGATACAGTTCCTATCGGTCGTTGCCACGATGGTCTTTGCCTTCGTCATGACCATCATGATCCTCAAGATCGTTGACGCCCTGGTCGGTCTGCGGGTGACTGAAGAGGAAGAGGAAAAGGGCCTCGATATCAGTCTGCACAATGAAGCCGGCTATAGTTTCTGATTCCGGTTTCAGTGGAATGGCTCCTTTGACCTGAGGGTGCTTGGCGCCCGAGACGGAGTCACCCCTCGGGTGCCATTCGCAACGGCTTGACGTACCTCAATCCTCAAAGTCTTTGATGCCCCTAAACTGGATCGTGCGGATGGATCAATGAAAACCAAACATTGTCGGGTTTACAATTCAGAAATGCGCGATTTTATGCAAGGTCAAGGACAATTCCGCAGGATAGCGGAATTGGACTGCCTCAGGCGGCCCGTAAGGCCGAGGGCCACGGACGGTCCGAGTCCAATCAAGGGGGTGGGCGGAGGCGTGCATATTTAGCACGTCGCACGACCAACCCCCGCCGATCGACTCCGAGATTGCGGAAAAGGGCCATTTCTGGATGGAAACTAGATAAGGAGCGTCGCACATGAAGAAGATCGAAGCCATTATCAAACCTTTTAAGCTTGATGACGTGAAAGACGGCCTCTCCGCTCTTGGGATCAAGGGACTCACGGTCACGGAGGTCAAGGGATTTGGCCGGCAGCGCGGTCATAAGGAAGTCTATCGCGGTGCCGAATACCAGGTGGACTTCGTCGCCAAGATCAAGATCGAGGTCGTCATGGAGGTTGAGCAGGTACCCGAGGCGGTCAAAGTCATCCAGGAACGGGCCCGAACGGGCCAGATCGGCGACGGAAAGATCTTTATCCTTCCCGTGGAAGAGGCCATCCGAATTCGTACCGGAGAGGCGGGCAAAGAAGCTATATAATCCGGCTCGAAGCAGGCCCTCAAAGGGCTGGCAAGGGCCAGGAGTTCTGGGGCATGTGTCTGTCCTCGTCGGCTATAGGGCCTTGAGCCATCTGGTTGTCTCTGACCCTTTGTCCGGAGAAAATAACCGCTTGGCTTCTTGCAACTCACTGACGCATTGGTCGTGTTTGGTGGCTTCAAACACGTGAAGGAGCACAGGAGAGCAAATGAGATCTGCCCTCGCAGAACTCAAGAGAGCGAAAGAAGATCTGATTGCGGCATTCTCTAAGGGAACGGTGTCCACCGGTTTCCATGAGACTTATACGGAAATCCTCGATCAGTATTTCCGCTGCAGCCTCGAGGCTAGTGAGGCGGGCCAGGCCCTCTTCAAAGACCGCAGACCCTTTGCCCTTGTGGCCGTGGGCGGATACGGGAGAAGGGAGCTCTGTCTCCATTCGGATATCGACATCCTGATCCTATTTGAAAAGCGCCTCCCTGCCGCGGCCAAAGGCCTCGCCGAAGAGGTCTTTTACCCCCTGTGGGATCTTGGCTTGAGCTTGGGACACGGTACGCGCAGCGTCAAAGACTGTCTTGATCTGGCGCGCGACGATTTTCAAGTCCTGACCTCCATGGTGGATGGCCGCTTCATCTGTGGCAATTCACCCCTTTACCTGTCCCTGATGGAAAGACTGCAAAAGAAAGTCGTCTCCAAGAAGGCCCGTGCCTTCGCAAAATGGTTGAAAGAGCAGGACAGGTTGCGCATGGAGACTTTCGGTGATGCGAGTTACCTCCTGGAGCCAAACCTCAAAGAGGGTATCGGGGGTTTGCGGGATTACCATCACCTCCTTTGGCTTGGTCGCGCATTTTACGAGCTACGGGTTCCCAGAGACCTCGAGTATCATGGCACCCTTTCTCACCGCGAATATGAAGCCCTGATGAATAACCTTGATTTCATCTGGTTGGTTCGCAATCACCTCCATCTCCTCTCAAGGAGGGAAAATGATCGGGTGACATTTGAGTTTCAAGAGCCACTCGCCCAGCAATTGGGGTTTCAAGATCAGAAAGCACTCATGGCCGTGGAACAGTTCCTGGGGAGACTCCATGGCGCCATGGGCTCGATCAAGGCCCTTCATCGGGCATTCCTATCGACCCACGTTGCCGACAAGGTAGGCCGCAGGAAGGAGTCAAAACCAAACAAAATCTCCGAAGACTTCTTCCACGACCACGGTGAGATCAATTTCTATACCGCTGAGG
>CAZAGT010000208.1:0-8733 GCA_964484515.1 uncultured Desulfobacteraceae bacterium
TAAGTCATTGAAAAGACCAGCCCGGGAGCCCCGGAATCGAAGAAAAGATATCGCACGCCTCTCACCGGACTCCCGGGCCATCAGATTGAGATTCGAAAATCCGGATGTCGATCGATAAACGATGGTACTTCAATGTATGGTGCTCTCGATATCAACCTATTGACCCACAAATTCTTGTGAGGAGCCTTAAAAAAAGACTCTAGGCAGTGTTTGGCCTTGACCATGATAAACGGCTTTTCGCAATGACTCGCAGACTCCTCAGGCAAGGAGCCGATTACTCGCCGCCCGATAAGCGGAACGCCTTCGGCGCTCCGCTTATCGTGTTCCCTGAGATCCCATATTTCCACTCGAAGCACAATCGCACCGCCATGTGTTGCGTACCCGTTTCATCCAGAAACACACCCATTAGCCCTTGATAATCCTTGGCAACATCATCTGGTGGTGGGGGCAGATGGACTGGGGGTTCTGGTAGCTGCAACCGGCGAAGGCCGCGATGTATTTCCGTAAGTCCGGCAAGGAAACGATCTCGTCCACGAAACCCCGGCGGGCGCAGTAAATCGGCCTGGAGTTATCGTAATATTGCTGCGCCAAGGCGTTCATCTTGTCGATGACGGGTTGGAGCGGTCTTCCGGCATCTTTTTCCTTGACTAAACGCCTCGAAAAGGAGGCCGCGGCCGCGGTTTCGCCATGCATGACGTAGATCTCCGTCGTGGGAGTCCCTAACGTAAAGGCGTTGTGATTATTGGATGTGGGACCGCCCATAATATAGTGGGCGGCGGCGGTTCCCTTCCGCAAGATGATACACATCTGGGGCACATCCGTTTGTTCGATGGAGTAGATTAAGGACTGTCCGAGGCCAAGCAGTTCGGCCTTCTCTGCGATATCGCCGACGTCGATTCCGCTGGTGTCCTGGAACCAGACGATCGGAACCCGGTCGCGTCCGCAAAGGGTGACGAATTCATTCATCTTGATCAACCCCTGGCGGTAGAGTTTACCGCCGATGCCGGGGTAAGGAGCGTATTCGGGATAGTCCTTGCCGAGGAAACCCTGCCTGTTACCGATAAACCCCAGAAGAAAACCATCGATCTTGGCCAGCCCCGTATACACCTCCGGTCCATAGTCGGATTTGAACTCCATGTGCTCGCTATGGTCATAGATGCGGGCCAGCATCTCGTCGAAATTGTAGCTCCTTTTCTGATTGAACGCGACGATACTGTTGATTTCGTCTCCCGGATACTTGGGTTCAGCGGGTTCGGCTACCTGGAAGAATCGCGGATCGTAGGCGGGCATTATATCCATGTATCGTTTCAGGCCATCCAAGACCCCCTGTTCGGTATCATAGACTTCTTTGAAGAACCCGGTTTCATTGTGGTGAATCGGGACGCTACCCGGGGGAACCTGCTTAAAATGGCGTGTCGCCTCGATGAGTTGTTCTGCACCCTCTTCGTCAAAATAGCCCTTAGGGCTCATTCCGCCCACAATCCCGCCGCCGCCCACGGCAATATTGGCATCCTTGTGCGCCAGCAGAATGGTGGGACTGATACCCTGATAGCCGCCGCCGGCCGGATTGGTGCCATAGATGCCGGCCAGCACCGGAATACCCAGTTTTTCAAGTTCAGCATGACGGAAGAAGGTGGCCCCGTTGCCTCTGCGGTTGGCGTAGACCTCTTGCTGTTCAGTGAGCTTTACGCCGCTGCAGTTCACGATCCAGACCAGTGGAACGCGCAGTCGTTTTGCCATATCAGTAACGCGCAGCTGGTTGTCGGCCTGGCCCGCAATCCAGGCGCCCGCCATGACCTTGTTGTCGAAACCGATGACGACCGCCCATTTACCATTGATCTTGGCTAAGCCGTCGACAACCCCGGTCGTTCCCTCTTCGTTGAACTGGGGGTTATAAAGGGTATGCAGCGGACACCAGGTCCCCGGGTCAACAAGATACTCGATCCTCTCCCAGACGGTCAGCTGTCCTCTCTTCTTGATCACCTCTGCAGGAATTCCGGCCCCTTTGACCGACTCAACCGCTGCCCTTACGTCCTTTTCAACGCCCTGGATCTGGGAAATGTTTTCGAGGGCGGCCTCTTTCTGACTAACTGAGAGCGGCCTCCCAATCGGGGCCATCTTTTCAAAATAGGGTCTCATCTTTTCCTCCATTAGAAGAGAGGCTGTCGGAAAACGCCCGTCTGCTGCGTTATCCTCATCCCTCGTCACTGCGACGTACTTCTATGTACGCCTCATTCCTCGGGATTTCGGAAGCCTTGCATCTGGACATTTTCCATCAGCCTCAGAGAATTCGGTTTTTCGACAGCTTCAGAAGTGACGAGTGACAAGGTGAAAAAACTTCATTCTATACTGCGCAACGTTTGTTGTATCCTCACTCGTATCTGATTCCTTGGAACTCGTGACACGTCACTCGTTACTCGTCACTTGTCACTGATTTACCGATTTGCCTTGCGAATGCCTAGTTGGTCGAGTGCGATGATCCATTTACAGATATTGGTGGAACCCTCGACGATCTGATAGGTCGGTGCATCACGGTAGTACCGCGCCACCGGGTACTCCGTTGAATAGCCGTAGGCCCCCAGGATCTTCATCGCGAACTGGGTGCTCTTGATGGCGACTTCCCCGGCCAAATACTTTGCATGGGCCACCTCCAGGGTGTTCCCCAGTTGTCCCTGATCCTTTTGCCAGGCGGCCTTATAAACCATGAGGCGCGCCGCCTCGATTTCAGAAGCGATTTGGGCGATCATATCCTGGTTCATCTGAAACTCACCGATCGGCTTACCGAACTGCTGACGTTCATTAGCGTAGGAGGTCACAGCATCGAGGCAGGCTTGGGCTACCCCGACCCCCCCGGCAGCGGCCGAAAGGCGCGTCTGGTTGAGTGACCCGAAGACGGTCTTGGTCCCATCGCCCGGTTTTCCCAGGATATTCTCTTTCGGGACCTTGGTATCCTCAAGGACCACCTCGCCCGTCGGGGAAGAACGGGATCCCATCTTGTCCAGTTCTGTGGTCGTGATCCCGTTAAAGTTCTTTGGTTCGATGACAAACGCACTCAATCCCTTTCCCTTCGCCTCCCGGTCCGTATAGGCGTAGTAGATGAGTACGTCCGCAATCGCCGCGTTGGAAATCCAGGTCTTGGTCCCGTTCAAAAGCCAGTGATCCCCTTTATCGACCGCCGTCGATTTGAGGGCCATCACGTCCGAACCCGCGTTCGGTTCTGTAATTGCGAAGCCGCCGATGTATTCGGCGCTGACGAGTTTGGGGACGTACTTTGCTTTCAGTTCATCTGAGCCATAGGTGCAAATGGTATAGGCACAGCCCAGAGCCTGCATGTTGATCTGCACCCTCAGAGAACTCGACGCTCGTGCGATCTCCTCGGTGAGGATCATTGCCGCGAGCCAACCCATCTCGTTACCGCCATACTCCTCCGGGATGACGGTGCCGAAGACGCCAAGCTCCGCCATGGGCTTGATGACCTCTTCGTAGGGGAAATAATGTTTTTCATCCCATTCATCCGCAAATGGGGCGATCTTTTCGGTGGCAAAATCTCGGGCCATGTCTCGCAACATCTCTAATTCTTCGCTCAGGGCAAAATCCATAGTGTCCCTCCCTATCACGCTATTGAAGTCCGAGGTCGATTCACCGGCTGGATCTCGAACGATGGAACCGTTTCGCTTCCGACATCGACCGAAGCACCAGATCCTCGCGAGAATCTTGAGAGCCGACCAATTCTGTCCGAGGATCGGCCACATGGTGATCAAAAAGGTAGAATTTATAATCTATCATCATAAGATATGCAACGCCATTGTGAAAAATTTCTTTATTTATTACTTTTGCTTAATTACAATGATAAGGATGTGTTTGGGGACATCCTACAGTTGAATGCCATTTCATGAGAAAGGTGAAATGCGACCCTGAAACAGCTAAATATCAAGTATTTCGCCAAACTGCTCGTTGACAACGACGTGCGGAGCGACTAAGAAATGCGGTGCCGATCAAGAGACCTGGCCTTGTTCAGGTCAACACTTCATGGGAGGTAATAACGGATGGCTGAAGAGGCGATAAACCTCAGCGAGGCCAAGGGCGAGTTCCGCAAGATGGCCAAGGAACTCCTGCCGGAGGGTAACCTGGAGCTGTGCCTGACGTGCGGCATGTGCGCCAGTGGTTGCCCCGCAACCGGCCTTGAGAACATGGATCCTAGAAAGTTCGTTCGCATGGTGGCCCTCGGGCTTGATGAAGAGGTTACCAGTACCCCGTGGGTATGGATGTGCAGCATGTGCCAACGATGCAATTACGTGTGCCCGATGAAGGTCGATATCCCTCAAATGGTCGGGCTTGCGCGTAAGTCCTGGCCTCGCGAGGAGCGGCCCAAGGGGATAATCGGCTCCTGCGACATGGCCCTCAAACATGATACCTGCAGCGCCATGGGCGCCTCTGAAGAGGACTTCCAGTTCGTCGTCGAAGACGTGCTCGAAGAAGTCCAACAAACTCAGCCCGGATGGGAAGAGCTTCAGGCCCCGATCAACAAAGAAGGCGCCTATTACTTCCTCAATCAGAACTCAAGGGAACCGGTCACCGAACCCGATGAGATGGTCCCCCTGTGGAAGATCCTGCATCTCGTTGGTGCGGACTGGACATACGGGACGAAGGGGTGGGCGGCTGAAAACTACTGTATGTTCGCCCAGGATTGGGAACAATGGGAGCACATCGTCAGGGTCAAGGCCAAGGCGGTGGATGACCTAGGCTGCAAGGTCTGGCTCAACACGGAATGAGGACACGAACTCTTTGCAGTCCGGGTCGGACTGAAAAAATTCAACATCCCGCATAACTTCGAGATCGAAAGCATCATTCGGCTCTATGCCAAGTGGATTCGGGAGGGTAAACTGAAGGTCAATTCGGATTGGAACAAGGATCGCAAGATCACGTTCACGGTCCAGGATCCCTGCCAGTTGGTGCGAAAGACCTATGGTGACCCGGTCGCCGAAGATCTGCGTTTTGTCGTCAAATCAGTGGTAGGCGAGGAGAACTTCATCGACATGTGGCCGAACCGGTCGAACAACTACTGCTGTGGCGGCGGTGGCGGTTATCTCCAATCCGGCTTCACCGAGGCACGGCATCAGTACGGCAAACTGAAATTCGATCAAATCAAAAACACGGGTGCAAAATACTGCATTACCCCGTGCCACAACTGCCATTCCCAGATTCACGACCTCGGCGAGCATTTCGAAGGCGGATACCATACGGTTCATTTGTGGACCCTTATCTGCCTATCCCTCGGCTGCCTGGGGGAGAACGAGCGCGGTTATCTGGGAGAAGACCTGGCTGAAGTCGGTCTGTAGCGAGAAGACAAACGACCGGAAGATGTGATCAGAATCCCGCGCCAATTTGCGCGGGATTCTTTTTTTCCGGAAACTGATAGTTTCAAAGCAAGCCTGAAATTCCTTAAAGACGGCATTCCGGCAAAACCTTTGGTGGAATGCCATTTGAAGCGGGTCTCGCACCTTTTGCAGGCTTATCATAAACCGCCTGGAAAACAAGATGTCTCAGGAGGAACCGATGGGAGAGAAGAAGTACCGCATTCAGGCAACCTGTCCCCAGTGCGGATGCAGCGCCGTGACCCATCTGAGCAAGGAGGAAATCAGGGAGAGGTACGGCGATGTGCCCAATGTAGAACTTGAGTGCAGTGAGTGCCTCAACAAATACGAGGCCAGCATGAAAGAGGCCTGTCCTGAGTGGGACAAAGAATGCAAACGTGAATCGTAATGACTAATCGGCTTACGTCTTTCTATCGCAGAGTGGGATTTTCGCGGAGATATTCCTGCCTCACCTTCAGAGCGTGTCTTTGGGTTGCAAGCACGCCTGAATGAGCTCAGTCGCGGCGAGTAGCCTTTCATCCTGCATGAAACGGCCGATGCATTGGAGCCCATGCGGCAGGCGCGCATCATCCAAAGCTGAGGGAAGGGAGATCGCCGGAAGGCCCGCATGAGTCCAGGGTAAGTTCATGGCCGGATCTCCTGTGCTTTCAAGCCCTCTGGGGGCGCTATCTGTCGCAGACGGACAGATCCAGAGCTCGATCCCCTCTGAATCCATGTGATTCTCCAGTACCTCCCGCAGCTCAACGCGATTTGATCGACACTGTTTGAGCTCCTCCTCGCCTACCTTAAGCCCCGTATCAACCAATGCAGCCGTGCCGTCGCGATAGAGTTCACGATAATCTTCAAACCACGCTGCATGTACCTTTGCGAATTCGGCTGCAATCATGCTGCGGTGGGTTTTATAGACAGCCTCAAGGTCATCAAAGGGGTTGAAACGGCGAATAGAGTAGCCTGCATCACTCAGCCGTCCCAGCACCCGTTCAAAGACCGCCCGCCCACGCCCGGTCGCCTGTTCGAGATAAGGTCCATCCGGTACTCCCAGAGAGGATATCTTCGGGGTTTGGTCGGATTTGGCCGTCTTCCAATGGTCATCGAGGACGGCCATGGTAGTCTCTACGAGAGAAAGATCCGCGAGCAACAGGCCGACATGATCCGCCGAATGTGAAAATGGGATCACACCATCCGTGGCGATCCTGTCGAAGCTCGGCTTGAAACCGACGACGCCACAATAAGCAGCCGGACGGATGATGGAGCCGATCGTTTGAGTGCCGAACGCGATCGGAAAGAACCCCGCGGCCACCCCGCAGGCTGAGCCGCTGCTGGAACCGCCCGGAGTGTGCTCTCGGTTAAGAGGATTACAGGTGGGACCCGGCTCAAAATAGGCGAATTCGGTTGTCACCGTCTTTCCGACAATCAAGGCTCCCGCTTGCCGGAGCCTTGAAACGCATGAGGCTTCCGGGCCTTCGAAGAACTCAGGCGGCAGTTTAGACCCGCATCGGGTGAGAAACCCGGCGACCCTGAAAATGTCCTTGACCCCCAACGGCACCCCAAACAACGGGGGCCGCGACGAGCGATCGGAATAGCGGGCAAGTAGCGATGAGGCCTCCTCCAAAAGGCGGCCGCGCGAATAGGTGCCCGCGACAAGGGCGTGGAGTCGAGCTTCATCGGCATCGATCCGGCTGCAAAGCTCGGAAATAGAGGTGAGTAGATCTGTTTCTCCGTTTCGGATGGCCTCAAAGTGTCTCATCATGGTCACAGGACCGGCTCCTCGCAAGAATTTGCGCGTCCGTAGCTCGATTTTGAAAGCACTATAGACTGAAGTCAATCCATTTTCGATTGAAATTCAGATCTTCGGAATTCTCTCTGATCACCGTGAAGTCAGGGTGGAAGGGCTGCGATATCTTTTCTCCGATTCCGAGGCTCCCGGGCTGGTCTTTTCTATGACTTATCTGCGGGGGAGTTCTGCCCCCTCCGACATTCCCCTCGACTTCGCTCGGGGCTGCGGCTTCCCCCACAGATAAGTCATGAAAAGACGGTGCCCTCCCGCCAGTCACTCCGAAAAGACATCACAGGCCTCTCATCTTGGAAATGGGGAATTGGTCTTTCATCCTCGAATTCTTACGAGGAGGCCTAAAAGGGTTCAATGCGTCGCAATCCATTCCGACTCTATTCGTCTTCCGTCAAGATTGTCACCAAATACTGCAACCAGAACCCTGGCATTCACCTTTCTGGGAACCGAGAGGGTTACAACGCTTGTGATCTGCTCGTGTGGCTTTAGCAAGGTGGCATCACTGAGTGCCTGTGAGTACACCTTGCCTTCTTCCTCAGCGCCGAATGCATGCCAAACCTTGAGATTCTCGGCCGCTTTCGATCCCTCATTTCTGACGATCACGGCGATTTCATAGAGGCTTCGCCGGAGAGTCGAACTAATTAATTGATAGTTGAAATCGACATCAATCACGGGCTGCGCGAGAAGCGGAAAAAGTCTTGCCCTCTCACATTCGTATTGGGGCGGGATTTGCCCGATCCTCCAACCCGTGCCGGTCGTCTCGATATAGTAATATCGCTTACCTGCCGCGACATAATAGGTGCCGTCGCATGTTTCGCAGGCGACCCCCAAAGCCATGTGCCCGGGTAAGCGGATAAGCATGACATCGTGGCCCAACTCCTTTAGTAACGTCGCGGCCAGGATAGCGGTATCTTCACAATCACCACCTCCTTCGATGAGTGTTTCAAGGGGAAAGCGGGGATATTCATCGTAGGGCGACGTGACATTGTCTTCCGTATACGGTAGGTTCTGGACGAAGGATACGATGAAATCGATTGTCTCAAGGCCATTCATATCATATTTTCGTGCCAGTTTCTTGAACAACCCGACAAGCTCTTCCATATACCTGTCGTCAACGCGGTCAGCCGCATACACCGAATAGTCAATCATCGAAGGACGATCCCGGTCACGATAATAGGCGAGGTCTTCTTGTCTATACGTGGTGCTCCACGTGAAATCCGTGCCCTTGAAGCTCCATGTCAAAAGTACCGTTTCGCTCATCTCACCCGCCCGAACGCGAACGGTCAACCCTGACAGATATGCCATTCCCACAAGGACGATCACCGGCCAATATCTTCTCATGGATAGGTCCTTCTTTTCGTTTCCGTGCAAGGGTCGAGAAGGTTTGGATCCTTTCTCAACATGGCTATAGGTGAGACATCGACACGTTGGTTTGAACCATTAACATTCCCGCCACAATTCAACTCGTTGAGATGGTAATCTCGTGCTGAGCTCTTTAAATGAGGCTCCTCACAAGAATTTGTGGGTCAATAGGTTGATATCGAGAGCGCGATACATTGAAGTACCATC
>CAZAGT010000209.1:0-8690 GCA_964484515.1 uncultured Desulfobacteraceae bacterium
ACGGCCGAGGGGCAAGGCGGCCGGAGCAGACTCGGAGAATGCGCCAAGGCTGTCAGTCCGGCCTATTCCGCGGAGGCCCTCCGGCCGCCTCGGGTAGCGCCTTAGGCCGAGACAATGCACTCAATTGCTCGTTTTTGAAAAGAGACCCCCATGGCCGGGCACCTCACCTCGAAAGACCTGAAGATGTCAAATCCTGGTACCGCTTTCATGAAGTTTCCCGGTCGATCAACCCGGCCGCCCTCCCGAGGCGGGTAAACTCCCGCAGCAAGAGGCGGCTTCGGCTTCTGACTCCTACGCATTGGGCGTTTTCGCTCAATTAAGGTGCTACTTCTTCATCTGGTCGTAGATTTTGACGACCTGATCGGTGATATCGATCTTATCGGTGAAATAGAGAAGACCGACCGTCCGCCTTTCAAGGATCAAGGTGAATTTCTCTTTTTCCCCGATCTTGCGGACCGCCTTTTCCAACTCCTTGCCGACCATTCGGGTGGCCTCCAGTTCGGAGTTCTTCATCTCGGCCGTATAATCCTCGTAGAGGTACTTGTAATAACGTCTCTTCTTCTCCAGTTCCCGTTTCTTGTCTTCCTTGGCGTCCAAGCTCAGCATCATGCTCTGCTTGGTGAACTCTCCTTCAAGTCTTTCTAGGGCCTGTTTTTCCGAATCGAGTTTCTTCTGCAGCTGATCGAACTTCTGTTTCAGTCGGGCACCGATCTTCTGGAATTCCTTCGATGTCTTCTGGAACTGCTGGATGTCCACGACCCCGACCTTGAGTTTGTCATCCCCGAGGGCACTTCCGGACATCATGAAGATGATTAGCACACCGAGGCTTACTGCTAGTAATCGTTTCATATCCCCTCCCTATAGCTCCCTTGATAATTTGCTTCCCGGCTCGGCCATGTCTCAAGGCCAACCATCGATCCGGTTGACGGCTAAAACTCCCCGCCGACGTTGAAGTTGAATACCGCCGCCTCATCTTCGGGCTGTTCGTCGATGATCTTGGCCCATTCGAGGCGCAGGGGCCCGACCGGCGAATACCACCGAATGCCGGCACCGACCGACTTCTTGAGGCCGAAGTTTTGAACCCCGGGGTCACTGCTCCAGACGTTCCCGACATCGATAAAGACGACACCGCCGACCCCCTGCTCCTGGACCAAGGGGAAGCGGTATTCAAAGTTGGCCACAAACATGGTCTCCCCGCCGACCCGGTCGCCGGTTAAGGGATCCTCGGGAGAAATCGAAAAGGACTCAAAACCCCGGACCGTGTTGATGCCCCCGATGCGGAACTTTTGGTAAATCGGCAGGCCGCCGTCCTCCCTCTCAAAGGCGTAGCCCCCCCGCCCTTGAACCAAGAAAGACGTCTTCCAGGGCATCGGGAAGAACCAGGTGGTCTGGGCCTCGATCTTATCGAAGGCCGCATCCCCACCAAGCAGGGGGCCGCCGGCATGTTGGATTCTGAAGTCATTGACGGACCCTTTTCGCGTAAACCAGCGTTTGTCGCGAGAGTCGCGGTTTAGTCTGACGATGACACTGCTTGTGATCGTGGTCCCTTGCTGGTCTCGAATATTCAGTGAGGCGTATGGCGCCACGTCGGTCACGTCGGTATCGTCATAGGAGTAGGTCGCCCAGATCTTATTCACGTTCTCTTCTTCGAACGGAAGACGGAATCCGAAACGGACGAGCCCCCCAAGGCTGTCTCGGGTGTACTCATCGTACTCACGTGTCCAGCTGTAGACCCCAAAACCGGCCGAGATGGGTTTGTCGAAAAGCCACGGCTCGGTGAAACGGATGTCGAATTCCGTTGTCCGGCTCCCGAGTCTGGCGGCGGCGCTCAGGGTTTGTCCGTACCCGCGAAAATTGGTCTCCGATATCTGAAAGGTCCCCATCACATTGTCGAACGTACTGTACCCGAGCCCGACGCTGAAGGCACCGGTGCGCCTCTCCTTCACGTTGATGTCGAGGACCATGAGATCTTCGCGACTACCCTTTTTGGTTTGGACTTCCAGATCTTCGAAAAATCCGAGGCGGTTAAGGTTGCTCGTACTCCGTTGCAACTCCTTGGCACTGAAGTACTCCCCTTCGATGACACATAGCTCGCGTCTGATGACTTTGTCTCGGGTGATATTATTACCGGTGATATTGATTCTCTCAAATCGAACCTTCTTCCCTTTGGTGATCTTGTACGTGATGGCGATGAGGTGATTCTCGGGATCCTCCGCGGTCATAGGGACCACCTCGGCATAGGCGTATCCCTCATCGGCATAGATCTCCGTCAACCTCAGGGTGTCCTGGCGCACGACTTCGCGATTGAAATACTCCTCTTTCCCGATATTGAGCTCGGCGAGGAGTATATCAACAGGTAGAATGAGATCCCCTTCCACCTTTACATCACTGACGGCGTATTGGGGTCCTTCAACGATTTCAATGGTGATGATGAGCCCTCTGTCAGGATCGTATTGGATATCCGGATCACCCACGACCGCCTTGATGTAGCCATGGTTGTGGTAAAACGAGGCGATCTTGAGGGTGTCAAACTCCAGCTTTTTGGTGTCGAGGAGACCGGACTTGGTAATGAAGGAGAAAAATCCCTTTTCGCTGGTCTCCATGACCTTCTTGAGCCTACGGTCATCAAATTTTTCGTTGCCCTCAAACTGAATCTTTCGGACGTATACCTTGTCCCCCTCGTCGATATCGTAGATCAAAGAGACCTCATTCTTGGGCAACTCCTTCAGGGTCTCCTTGATCCGGACGTTATAGTAGCCCTTCTGGCGATAGAACTCTCTCAGTCTGTTGATGCTCTGCTTGATCTCGTTGCGGTTGAGAATCGTGTACAGCTTTATGCCGACCTCCTCGCGCAGTTCCTCTTCCTTCACCGCCTTAATGCCTCTGAACGTAATGATGGTCACGGATGGTTTTTCGGTAACGTCGAAGGTCACTATCTTGCCTTTCGGCCCGTCAGCCGTCTCGATCTTGACGTCTCTGAAGAACCCCATCTTGAAGATCGAACGCAGATCCTTATCGAGCTGGTCGTAATCGAGTCGGTCGCCCGGCTGGCTTCCGATAACGGCGAGGATGGCCTCGCTCTCGACGCGCTTATTCCCCCTGACATGAATGGAGTCGATTTGCACGACCCCCATGATCTGATTGAAGATGCTTATTGACGCCCGCTCCACCGCGTCACCCAGTCTGTCCAGACCCTCTTCGGACGAGTAAATCGAAAAGGGCGGCTTAGCAGCGGTCACGTCAAACACCTTGAGGTCGAGGCTGATCTGTGTTCCCACTTGGGTGAGGCTGCCGCGAATCACCCATGCAGCGCCCAGATCTTTTCCCAGGGCATAGATGGCGTTTGAATCAAGCTCGGGTCGGAAGGCCTGAGGGTGCTTGTTCACAACGGCCGGGTCCAAGACGGGGACGCCTTTCTCGGACAAACGCGAGCTGAACATGGTCTGCAACCCCTCTTTGAGGTGATCGAGGGGTTGAGGAGCGAAGATCGCGAAGGGCAAAACGGCCACCCCATGCCCTTCCGCGGCCTGAATCGTCAATGGGATGAGTGTCCCAAAAACCGCAATCAAGAAGGCCCCGTAAATCCTCACCATCCGTTGGCCGAGAGGGACACGGGCAAGGTTCTGACCTTCTCCCCATTCCCTCTCACCGAATTCGCCCATCCACGATCTCCACCTGTCGCGCCATTCTCTCTGCCAACGGCTGATTGTGCGTTGCTACGACGAGCGCCAGCCCTTCCGAGTTGAAACGAAGGAGAAGATCCAATATACCTTCCCCAGTAATCCTGTCAAGATTCCCCGTGGGTTCATCCGCCAGCAGGAGCTGTGGTTCCATGATCAGCGCCCTGGCGATGGCGACACGTTGTTGCTCTCCACCGGAAAGCTCCCCGATGCGATGTGTCACCCTCTCTGCCAGCCCGACCTTGCCCAACAGCTCTCGTCCCTTTTCGATGGCCGTGGTCTTACGTAGACGCGCAATCAGGGCCGGCATGATAGTATTTTCAAGGGCATCAAATTCCGGCAGCAGGTGATGAAATTGGAAGACAAACCCGATATCCTGATTCCTTAATCTGCAGAGTCGCGCCTCGTCCATCAGACCGACATTCCGGTCTTGAAATCGAACGGTTCCGGTCGTGGGCGCTTCCAGGGCCCCCATGATATTGAGCAACGTCGATTTACCGACGCCGGAGGCGCCCAAGACAGCCACGCTGTCACCTTCCGCCACGTGAAGATCGATACCCTTGAGGACGTCGATGGGGTTTCCGTGGTGGCTGAAGGATTTGTGTATGGATTCAAGCGTCAGCAAGAGGGCCTCCAGATGAGAGCTTCATCAAGCTACTCATATCTCAAAGCTTCCACCGGGTTCAGCCTCGAGGCGTGCCAGGAGGGATAGATCGTGGCCAGAAAAGATATAAGGATGGCCGCGAGAGTCACAAAGAGGACGTCCGACATCTCGACCTGAACCGGTAAGTTGGATAAGTAGTAGACGTCGGAGGGGAGCTTTATGAACTGATATCTGGCCAGTAGATGACAGAGTCCTAGTCCGGCCCCCAGTCCCGCAAGGGTGCCGACCAGCCCCACCAGCAGGCCTTGAAACATGAAGATGCTCATGATGTTCCTCGAGGTGGCCCCCATAGCCCTGAGGATGGCCACATCCCTCGTTTTCTCCATCACGACCATGATCAAGGTACTTATAATATTGAGGGCACCCACCAAGACGATCATCGTCAAGATGACGAACATCGTGATCTTCTCAAGCCTGAGGGCTGAAAAGAGATTGCGGTTCATCATCTTCCAGTCTTTCGTCCGATAAGGATACCCCAGTTTTTCCTGAATGGCGGCGCCGATCCGATCCGTCGCGTAGACGTCGGCGACCCGGACCTCGATGCCCGTTACCCGGCCCTCCATCCCCAGGAAGTTCTGGGCTTCCTCCAACGAGATGAACGCCATGGAAGAGTCGTATTCATACATGCCGGAGTCAAAGACGGCCGAGACCCTGAACTTACGGTTGTTAGGGGCTCTACCCAGGGGGGTCAGCTTTCCCACGGGGGAGATCACCGAGACGATATCTCCGGGTCGTGCCCCGATCAGTTTGGAAAGCTCGTTACCGATGATGATGGCAGGGAATCCATCGTACACCTCGTCCAAGGAATCCAGGGTACCCTTCTTGATCATGGACTCGATCCGGATGACACGGCCGGCAGTGCGGGTGTCCAAGCCCCTCAGGATAGCCCCGGACACGCTCCCCGCACAATTGATCATAACCTGGCTGTACATAAAGGGCGTCGTGGCAACGACCCCCTCGACCGTGTCCACCTCTCGGGCGACATCTTTATACCCCTCGAAGGCGCCCCTATAACTCAGTACGAGGATGTGGGAATTCACCCCTAGGATCTTCGACATCAAATCGGCTCGAAAGCCGTTCATGACGGACAGGACGACGATAAGGGCCATCACGCCGGTCATGACCCCCAATACCGAGATCAGGGTTATCACGGAGATAAAGGCCTGCTTTCGCTTGGCCTTGAGATATCGCAACCCTATAAAGACTTCGAATAACATGGCGTTCTTACCTAATGCCTTTTTGATGCGATGAGGTCCGAACGAGTTTCGCTTCAAAGATCGGAAACCTTCGAGTCGGTGCGATCAAACCGGGAGGCTGTCCAGGGAGGTGGTCCAAACTCATCTGGACCTCATATGGGGGAAGAAGATGACGTCCCTGATGGAGGCTGAATCCGTAAGAAGCATGACAACCCTGTCGATACCGATCCCTTCGCCGGCCGTCGGCGGAAGGCCGTATTCCAGGGCCGTGAGGAAGTCCTCATCCATAAACTGGGCCTCATCGTCGCCGGCTTCGCGTAATAAGACTTGTTGCTGGAATCGTTGACGTTGATCTATAGGGTCGTTCAATTCCGTAAAGGCGTTCGCTAACTCTTTACCGGCAATGAAGAGTTCGAATCGGTCCACGATGCTTGGGTCCTGATCGTTGCGGCGAGAGAGCGGGGATATCTCCGTCGGGTACCCATACACAAAGGTCGGCTGCACAAGCTTTGGCTCCACCAACTGCTCGAAGATCTTCTCGAGGATTTTGCCGAGACTGTCCCGCTTGGATAGGGCGATCCCGTGCGAGTCGGCAAAGCGCGCTGCCGCATCCAAATCCGACAAGGCCTCCTCCTTCATCCCTCCCATCACACGCAGCGCGTCAAAGAGGGAGATCCGGTCCCAGGGAGGCGTAAAATCGATGGTATTCTCTTGGTACGTGATAGTCTGCCGTTCAAAGATCTCTCCCAAGAGGTGATTGAAGAGCTCCTCCGTGAGGGACATGAGGTCCTCGTAGGTCGCATATCCCATGTAGAATTCGAGCATGGTGAACTCAGGATTGTGCCGGACCGAGACGCCTTCGTTACGAAAGTTGCGGTTTATCTCAAACACCCGCTCCAGTCCGCCAACCACCAGTCTCTTGAGGTAGAGCTCGGGCGCCACCCGGAGGTAGAGATTCATATCCAGGGCGTTGTGATAGGTCTTGAAGGGACGAGCGGTGGCGCCTCCCGGGATGGGTTGCATCATCGGCGTCTCGACCTCGAGGAAGTCGTTTTGGAGGAAGAATCCCCTGATCGATTGGATGATACGACTGCGTAGGATGAATACCTCCTTGACGTCGTCGTTCACGATCAAGTCTACGTACCGCTGTCGATACCTCGTCTCCACGTCCGTCAGTCCGTGCCATTTTTCAGGCAGCGGCCGCAGTGACTTGGAGAGTAAGTCGATCTCCGTGGCCAGGAGGGTCAGCTCGTTCGTCTTGGTACGAAAAAAGGTGCCCTTGATCCCGATGAAGTCTCCGATATCCATCAACTTGAAGACGTCGAAACGGCTCTCTCCGACCTGGTCCCGCTTGACATAGGCCTGGAGCCTGCCGGTCCGATCCTTGAAATGAATAAAGGCGGCCTTGCCAAAACTGCGCAAGGCCACGATTCTCCCGGCCATGTGGAAGGTGTCGCTTTGTTGCTCGAGGGCGTCCTTGTCCAAATCCCCGAAACGTTCCACCGCCTCTGACACGGTCAAATCATACTGATAGCCGGCGGGGTAGAGATTCGTTCCCATGCTCCGGAGCGTTTCGACCTTTTTATGCCGGTCCTCGATGACGGCGCTCTTCTTATCCATCGGATACGGTTGCCCTGTTGGTCTCTATATAAGGCGCCCACGTGCAGGCGCATAAAAAAAGCAATTATTCGTGCAGGTTAAACGGATCTTGTAGTTGAAAAACCCTTGATAGTCAAGGAAAAGAAACACTGTTGCCAATGCCTTGCTACTGAACTAACATACATAAAGAGGTGTACGGATAGGTTACAGCCACACTATGCTTGACAAAGGAAACGGGCGCCATGCACGACTTCCCCGCGATTCTATTCCCTCACCATCATATGCCGGACCTTGAGCTGAAAAGGCTCCTATCGTTCTTCGGCCCTCTCACCATCTTTCAACCTTGGTTGATGGAGCGGCCGGTCTTACCCTCGGCATCGGCCCCCAAACCGCCTTGGCGTATCTTGCGTCCGCCTGATAGCCTCAACCCCGGCGAACGACTGAAGCTCCTTTTATCCGAGTATCGTAACTGGATAAGCCAACACCATGAGAAGAGCCGCATGGATTTTCTCAAGGTCGCTCAAGATCGGGGACCCTCCGATGCCTCAACGTGGGCGATTAGGCAAATACTCCGCGGGCAGACTCAAGGCGCAACCGGCTCCCCTGAAGAGGACAGTCTCCGGCGGCACCTGCTCCTTCATCTTGCTCAAGATGTCGAAGAGCAACGCCGGGAAGCGAACCGACTGCTCATGGCGCTGAAGGACAGCGCCTCGCCTTTGAAAGAAGCCCTTGGAGAAGAGGTAACGAACAAAGACGCCCTCCTGGGAGATCTACCCGCATTCGATTCTGAGCCGTCCATTCTTGATGATCACGTCGGGTTGCGGCTCGAGGCCTGGTTTGGCCTCTTCGGCAGAGACGTGAAGGGCGATGAGTTCCTGATCACCGACGACCGCCAAGTCAGGGCATATGTGTGCGCACCCCGCGCGGGTCGAAATAGCACCTCGGACCAAATGGCCGTGCGATTTCAGGTACCCGATCTCTCCTCTTATGATGTTGAGGGTTTGCAGGAAAGAAAGGCCGCTCTTCTCGAGAACAGCCGGGCAGGAGAATTGAGGGAGTCACTCCTTGAATACCGGCGAAACCCTAAAGACCTCAGCTCGTTGGCCAAACTGGCGGAAGAGGTCGAAACCACCTTTGCGTGGCAATCGGCCGACGCTGCCCTCAGGATCACGGTGACGTTTCCCGAGCCGGCCGATACTACCTCCCCATCGGATTCCATCATCAGCCTTCTCGCAAGGCATCCCCTCATTCTCGTACAGACAGCTACATGGGTATAGAAACCGAGGACGGAAGGCCCGCGCGGAAGCGCGGGGTGCTTCACTGATTTCAAAGCTTGTTCGCCTGGCCATGGGGGTCTCTTTTCAAAAACGAAACATTACCTGCTCGAACGCTGAAGAAGCTTGCAAGCCGTTCGGCCTCGAGCCACTCGGCCTTGAGCTCGTGGCCGAAAGGCTCACGGCCGAGGGGCAAGGCGGCCGGATCAGATTTAGAGAATAAGCCAAGGCTGTCAATCCGGCCTATACCGCGGAGGCCCTCCGGCCGCCTCGGGTA
>CAZAGT010000210.1:0-8681 GCA_964484515.1 uncultured Desulfobacteraceae bacterium
GGACTCCAGGGCAATCAGATTGAGATTCGAAAATCCGGATGTCGATCGATAAACGATGGTACTTCAATGTATGGTGCTTTCGATATCAACCTATTGACCCACAAATTCTTGTGAGGAGCCAATTTTTCTTGACTTGTCGCGGGATTTCCTCAATTAGCGCGTGGGAGGTAGCATACCTGGTATCGCAGAAAAGACTTGAATTGACCATGGACGTGTCGGAATGGATATCCTCTTCGGAGAAGCTGCCTTTTCTGCGCTTTCTTCCAATCGATAATACGATTGCCATTCAAGCGGCCCATTTGCCGCTACCGTTCCACAGTGATCCTTCGAACAAGATCATCATCGCGACTTCTCAAAAATTCGGCGCCCCAGTCGTTACCATGGATCAAAAGATCCTCGATTTCCCGCATGGCAAGGGTATTTGGTAGGTAGGGTGTAAGGTATCCCGAACCCATGGGCAAGGGCAGGATTGCATCGTAAGCGGCATTTTTCATACCGGGAAACGCAGTGAGACATATCATCCGATTTGGGGCATCTGAAGGCATTGTTCGATGGCGCAGTGAGGTCGGGGAAGGCCGGGCTCCTGATTCCTATGGCGCACGGTGCAGCGTCGTGACCGGTCACTCTGGCGAGGGCGGCAAATCCGTGGCCGAGATCGACATCGGGTAGCCATGGCGACTCGGCATCTCAAACACCGTAGGGCGGGGGTCATCGTGGCGCACCCGGATGACGAGACACTCTGGTGCGGCGGCTTCATCATGGATCATCCCGGGTGGACATGGCACGTGGTTAGCCTCTGCCGCGCGGATGACCTCGACCGCGCGCCCAAGTTCCGCCGCGTGGTCGAGCACCTTGGAGCGGTGGGCTCGATCGGGGAGCTTGACGACAGCCCGGAGCAGGCCCCGCTCGCCGGTGACCGGGTACGGGACGCCGTGTTGTCTTTGTTGCCGCGAGACCGCTTTGACCTGGTGTTGACGCATGGTCCGCTTGGTGAATACACGCGCCACCGGCGCCACGAGGAGTGTTGCCGTGCCGTGGTCGAGCTTTGGCAGACGTCCCTGCTGCATACCGGCCATCTGTGCCTTTTCGCCTACGAGGACGGCGGTGGCGCTTACGCCCCGCGGGTACGGGCAGACGCTGGCCGGCGCTACCGCCTGTCGCCGGGCACGATGCAACGCAAACGCGACATTATTACCCGATTCTATGGCTTCAGCGACCAGAGCTGGGAGGCGCGGATCGCACCCGCGGTGGAGGGCTTCCAGTGTTTCCGCTCCGCAGCCGAGGCGGCTCGCCGGGTAGCGGCTTTTGAGGTGATGTAATGAAGGTGCTGATTCTCTACGACTATCCTCCGTCGCCCGCAGGCCTCGCGACGCAGGGCGACCTCATGTTCCGCGGGCTCCGCGAGCTGGACATTGACGTACACTCGGTCCACTTCGAATCGCCGCAAGAGAAGGAGTGGTACTACCGCTGGTTCGAGCCGGATGTGGTGCTGGGCATCGGCTTCTGGGGCCACACGCCGCACCTGGTGCTCCACCCGGAGCGCTATGGCATGAAGGCCGTGCCGTGGCTGGTTGCGGACGGATACGTGGCGGCGTACCACGAGATTCTCAACGAGTTGCCACTGATCCTCGTCACGTCCTCGTGGGTCAAGGAGACATACATACGCGACGGTATCCGCCCCGACATCATCGAGATTCTCCCCGTTGGCTGCGACACCGGGACGTTTCGGCCGCGTGATCCGCAGGAAAGGAGAGTGAAGGCGATCCGCGAAGCATTGGGCGTCGCCGATGACCAGCTCATGATCCTGACAATCGGCGGTGACGCTACCTCCAAGGGCGCCCAGGAGGTAATGCAGGCCCTGGCCGTGATTGACAAGCAAGCGCCGGACTGGAAGTACGTCTGCAAGGTTTGGCCCCAACCTCGATCGGTCGCCCAGAACCTGATTGACCTCCAGCTCGCGATCCAACTGGGCATCGACAAGAACGTAACGTACACGGCCGGCATCGTTTCAAGAAACTTCATGCCGTTCCTCCTTGCGGCCTGCGATATCTACGCGGCGCCGTCGCGGCTCGAAGGCTTCGGCATGATCCAGGTGGAGGCCAACGCGTGCGGTAAGCCCGTGCTCGCGATCGATGCCATGGCGTTCCGCGACACGATGGTACATGGCGAGACGGCACTGCTCGCGGCGGTCGCGCAGGAGATCAAGATCTCACAGGCTGAGGTCGGTCCTGATCACGGCTTCGAAGAGGAGCATCGGATCATCTTCGCCGATATGAAAACGGCCGATTACCGGGCCGATGTGCAGGATGTGGCGCGTCATCTGCTCACGCTGATGCAGGACTCCGCGCTGCGGCGGAGGCTCGGGGTGGCCGGACGCAAGCGTGTCATGGACCACTTCGACTATCGACGGGTTGCGGAGCGCTTCATCGAGCTGGTCTCGTCGCGGCTGGGAATCGACTGATGCAGCAGAAGGGCGAAATCCGAGACGTGGCCCCGGATCTGGACCGGACGATCGAGGAGGCGCGGCAGGCGGCACTGAACGTCCTACGGCACAACATGCGCGGGCCGTGTCAAGGTCTCCCGCGCGCCGCGGGTTGGGGCTACCCCGAGCCCTACACCCGCGATCTCATGATCGCCTCGCTCGGGATCCTGGTAAGCGGCGACCACGAGCTGATGACGGCGCTTCACCGGACACTGGAAGCGCTAGCACAGAATCAGACCGAGCGCGGGCATATTCCTTCGCTTGCACACGATCCCGGCGATCTTGGTGCCAGCGACACGACGCCGCTGTTCCTGATCGGGCTGGGTTTGTATCGACGAGCGGCGGGCGCACCGGACTTCCTCGATGGGGCAGCCCGTAAGGCCCTCACGTGGATAAGGCACCAGAGTCCGGACGATCAGATCATGGTGGGACAGCTACCGACGACCGACTGGCGGGACGAGCAGGTCGTCTTCGGCTTCGGCCTTTACGTCAACGCGCTCGTATACATCGCCCTGCGCCTGTTCGAGAGGGAAGCGGAGGCGTCGCAACTGCGGGAGCTGATGAACCGTTTGAATGTCCGCGGCGACCGCAAGAACCCGCACGTCCACGAGGGGCTGGTGCTGCCGCACAAGCCTTACTACGCGCTATACTCCTTCAAGGTCTACCACAACGAGCGCTTCGACTTGCTCGGGAACAGCCTGGCGGTTCTGGCTGGCATCGCCTCGCCGACCCGCAGCCGCAACATGATCGCGTGGATCGAGACCGAGTCGGACCACCTGCGCGAGTCCGGGCGGCTCTCCGTCGACCTGCCGCCGTGCCTCTTTCCCTACATCCAGCCCGAGGATCCCGACTGGTGGCCGCGCTACGCCCGCTACAACCAGCCAGGGTGCTACCACAATGGCGGCGTGTGGCCGTTTGTGGGCGGATTTTACGTGGCGGCGTGCGTGGCCGCCGGACGGCCGCGTCTCGCGCGCGAGAAGCTCGCCGCACTTACGGCCCTGGTCCGGCCGAGCCGCGAGAGGGAACTGGCATGGGGGTTCAACGAGTGGATTCGCGCACAGACCGGCACTGCCGCCGGCCGGAACTGGCAGACCTGGTCTGCGGCCATGTACCTGTACGCCGTCGAGTGTGTAAGAACCGGCCGCACGCCGTTCTTCGACGATGTCCGCATCCAATGACTCAAGCGTGGTCGGACCGGAATAGATCCGATAAAGACCCTCCGTGAACCCACTCAATCAAATAGGTCGATGCTTGGTTCCCGTCATCGATCATCAGGGGTTCGGACGGGAGGCCGGTAAAGACGAGGAGCCGATTCAACAGGGCTATTTGAAGGAGGTTGAAAGGAAGCAATGCGAGACTTTGTCGTGAATTGGCAGGGCCTATTATGGCTGGTCGCGGCGGCCGTGGCAGGCCTGATCGCCTGTTCCCTTCTTTTCAGAGTGACGGGAGTCTTTGCGCGGAGGACCCAAACCGTTTTGGACGACTCCTTGATCAGACATTGCCGCCGCCCCCTGCGCCTCATCTTACCCATCCTGTTCATCCATTTTCTATTGCCGGTCACCGGACTGCCCCAGAGCGCGGTGATCTTGCTCAAACAGGTGTTGGGGGTGATCTTGATCGCTTCCATCGCCTGGCTGGCCGTCAAGCTGACGTGCGTTTTTGAGGATTTCACGCTGAGCCGGTTTCGGATTGATGTTGAAGACAATCTTCAGGCCAGAAGGATCAATACCCAGATTCAGATCTTGAGAAAAGTCGTGATCGTCACCGTCGTGATCGTGGCGCTGGCGAGCATCCTGATGACCTTCGAGAAGGTCCGTTATCTGGGGGGCAGCCTCCTGGCCTCCGCCGGAATTGCCGGACTCATTATCGGCCTGGCGGCTCAGCGTTCCATCGGCACCTTGCTGGCCGGGATTCAAATTGCGATCACCCAACCGATTCGGATCGATGACGTGGTCATCGTGGAGAATGAATGGGGCCGAATCGAAGAGATCACACTGACATATGTGGTGGTCCGCATCTGGGACCTACGGCGGTTGATCGTGCCGATTACCTACTTCATGGAAAAGCCCTTTCAGAATTGGACACGGGTGACGGCCGATATCTTGGGCACCGTTTTCCTCTACGTGGACTATACGGTTCCCGTGCAAGCAGTCAGAGAGGAGCTTCAGCGGATTCTCAAAGCAAGCGACCTCTGGGACGGTCGGGTCGCGGGTCTCCAAGTCACCAACGCCACCGAAAAGACAGTGGAGCTCAGGGCGCTCATGAGTGCCTCAGACGCATCGAACGCCTGGAACCTCCGCTGTGAGGTCAGGGAACAGCTGATCGATTTTGTTCGCCGCAACTTTCCCGCGGGGCTGCCTAAATTCCGTGCCGAATTGCGGCGGGAGGACAGGGAACAAGACGTTGGTTCGCGTGGCTCACGATCGGAATAACGGAGTCATGGAATGAGGGAATAGGGGGAAAGGTCACCGAAAGTCTGAGAACTCAAATGGGGTTTCATGATTCCCGTCAGGCGGTGGGAGGGCTTTCATCGCGCAATTTCTTGCTGCCGATGAGGAGCGAGACAGGAAAAGATCTGAGTACTTCGCCCATGAGGAGCCGTCTTTCTCCTTTAACGACCCATCCGGTGAGGGCATCCGTCCAAGTCGCCGACGCACCTGGCGGGAGTATCACCGATGTATCGTGCCATATTTCCGTACCCAAAGGGTATTTACCCTCTTGGGTGAGGCCGGTCAAAAATCGTGGGGCGACGATAAGCACCCATTCTTTCTCCCGGTTCCGGGCAAATGCGATAACATGGTCGCGGAACCTTCCAGCCGTCTCTAACGGGATATAACGCCCCTGCTGAAAGAGCTCACGGAATTGGTTTCTGGCCTTGAGGGCCTTGAAGATTAAAAAAAGCTTGACGCGTCCATCCTCTCCGTTGGTGAGCAATGTTTCGACTAACGCCGAGTTATCACTCTGATCCGCGCTTTTGATATCCTGAAGTAGTGCTTTTCGCCTCTGGAAATCAACGGGACGGCGGTTATCCGGGTCCACGAGATTAAGGTCCCACAGCTCTGCCCCCTGGTAGAAATCCGGTACGCCCGGGCAACCGATCTTGATGATGGTCTGCGACAAGGAGTTCAACAGGCCAAAGTGCGCCACCTTGCGCTGAAAAGGGAGAAATTCCCGTAGAAACGCGTTCTTCGGATCCGGATTCAAAAGCTGGTCAATAAAGGAGATGTAGGCTTCCTCGTAGTCCGTATCGGCTTTAAGCCACGCGGTGTGGACTTTGGCCTCTCTCACAGCTTTGATCGCATAGTCTCTGACCCGTTGGGCAAACCGGCTCTGCGCAACCCCGGCAAAAGGAAAGGCCCCCACCAGCGTCTGATAGAGGAAGTATTCATCGTTGTTATCCGGCGCCATCAGACCGTGGACCCTCCTCTTGCTCTTCCTGTTGATCTTACCCCACGATTTGAGTTTGATCCTCCATTCCTCCGGAATCTCGGAAAGGACATCGATGCGAGCCCTCACATCCTCGCCCCTTTTCGTATCGTGGGTTGACGTGGCATTGAGGGTATGCGGCCAAACCTGACTCCTGAGTTCGTTGAACCGATGAAACGTTTCGACAGGTATGCCGAATGTGCTCGGATCTCCACCCACCTCATTCAGCGACAACAGCCGATTGAATACATAAAGCGTTGTGTCTTCAAAACCCTTGGCCATCAGGGGACCGGTCAGCTGCTGGAAGCGCATGACGAAGTGGGTCCAATCCGCTTTTTCTTCCTCCGTCATATAATCCGGCAGGTCAAGGAGGAGGAACCGATTGATGAAATCGAGCTCTCTAAGCAGGGCCGGGTGCTTTTGGACGGCCCTTGTAATCGCATCCTGAACGTATTCAAAGTCGTGTTCAGCGACCATCCCTTTGCTTATATATGTCCGATAGACGGGAAAGGATGCCAACACCTCAACCAGCGCCCTTCTCAGACCATAGAGCGTGATGTCCCTCCCGTGCCGGTCTCGAGCAGAGACGGATTTGAGGAGCAGGGCGAGGTTATCGACATCACCCCCCATGTGCTTTTCGATGACGAGCTTTTTTTTCTCAAAGAGCACCTGCTCGTAGGGCATCCGAAAGCCGGTGAAGTCGACATAGATCCTCGTCAAGGCCTTAGCATTGTCCCGGACGCAGAAAACTCCGTTCAGAAGATTCATAAAATCATAGCCGGTGGACCCTTGAACAGGCCACGAGCGGGGCAATTCCTCCTCCAAATCGAGGACCTTCTCAACCACGACAAATGCGTCCGGGACCCTTGCTCTGACCTTCTCGAGGTATCCCGCCGGATCATAGAGGCCGTCCACGTGGTCGACTCTCAGTCCGGAGATTTTCCCGGTGTCCACGAGCTCGAAGATCAGGGAGTGGACATACTTGAAAACCTCATCGTCTTCCACCCGCATGCACAGGAGCTCGTTGAGGTTGAAGAAGCGTCTGTAATTGATCTCTTCGGTGGCCACTTTCCAAAAAGAAAGCTTGAAGAACTGCTCATCCAACAGGTTATCCAGATGGACAAAACTTCCCGGATCTCCTTTTCGGCCGCTGAACGCGCGGTTGTTTTCATCAATAAATTCCCGGATTTCTTGGTTCTTATTATACAGCTCCCAGAGAATGCGCTTGATGAAGGTGATCTGGTCATAGCGTTCGGAGAGCAATTCCGTCGATTCGAGGGTCCCAAGGACATAGAGGATCCCGAGGAGGTTAATATAGTCAGGATGATCCCTTCCTAATGTCGCTTTCAATTCGCCGAGCCGGTGGGTGAGTATGCTGGCATAGGACTTTATGCTTAGAGGGAAGGTCAAGTCATAATAGGCCACGCCAAAGCCGTTTTGTTGATACGTCAAAACCAGTTCGCCCTCTTCCAGCACCTCACCGTAAGGCCGCCCCAGTAAAGGGGCCAGCACCCTGCCGTTGATGCCTTCATAAGGATGGTTCCAGTCGATGTCAAAAAAGTGAAAATAGCGGGAACGCTCTCCATTCTCCAACACATCCACAAGGATCTGGTTTTCAGAAGCAAACGCCATGTGATTGGGCACAATATCCTGAAGCCACCCCATCCGACGGGCCTTGACGGACTCGATCACCTCATCAAACTCGGCCTGCGTGCCCAGCTCGGGACTCAGGCGGTTGGGGTCGACCACATCGTATCCATGCGGGCTCCCTTTTCTGGCCTTAAAGATGGGGGAGGCGTATACGTCGGAGATGCCCAGTTCGGCCAGATAGGGAACGACCTCCTTGGCGGATCGAAAGCCGAAGGAGGGACTGAATTGGATTCTATAGGTGGCTATCGGGACCCGCATGATATCTCCATAGGCGATTCCTCGCATTGAGGGATTCCGCTCAATGAGGACACTACTCAACCCTGACAGCGAGTTTTTCGCCTACGGATTTGAGCAGTCTTATCCATTGGTCGGCCTCTTCATCCTCCCCTAGGTGGGCTCTTTCTGAAACGATCGTATAACGGCTGCAGGATTTCATCGTATCGGTCTGGGGCCTTCCTCATGTTGAGCTCGATCGCCTCCAGCCAGGGATTCTCACGCGGAGGCTGATAGAAGTGCCCGTGGATGCAAACATAACGTTTCATCGCTCAGCTCGCTTCTTTCAGGAAGAGCAGGAGAAAGGAATTTGGGGGCAGGCTGAGAGTCACTTCTCCCTTGGATTCGATCTGCAAAGGTACCGAACTCCCGGGACCCAGCCATGCCGTGTCGGCCGAATCGAGCTTTTTCTCCCACTGCCCCTTAGTCAGCGGGATGGTCGGGAAGATCATTTCCCGGCCGAAGTAAAAGACGGAAATGATTTCCTCTGCGGCATGCCAACGCCGCACGCAGAGTACGGCTTGCTCCTCGAGGCAGATCACCACCATCTCTGCATTGCTTAGCCGGCCGAGCACATGCTGGTCTTTTCGAAGGCGAATCAATTCCCGGTAGAGCGCCAGCAGGGTTTTGTTTTGCCTTTTTTCTCGCAGTTGATGGTTCAGCCGGGCGCTCGCAAACGTCGCCTCGTCCTGGGGATCGGATGGTTCGCCTGGCCATTGGAAGGCGGCAAATTCGTCGCGGCGGCCTTCCCTGACCGCCGCCACCAGATCGGGGTCCGAGTGGCTGATGAAGTACGGAAAGGGCGCTTCCTCCGCGTATTCCTCGCCCATGAACAGCAGCGGGATATAGG
>CAZAGT010000211.1:0-8680 GCA_964484515.1 uncultured Desulfobacteraceae bacterium
AGATACGTCATGAAAAGACAGGGCCCTCCCGCCAGTCACTGCGAAAAGACATCACAGGCCTCCCACCGCAGAGGCCGGAAACAGTTTTTTCGCCCACAAATTCTTGTGAGGAGCCTCTTCCTTTTTCGATAGCCCGATCAAGGAGATGCCTTAGTCTTGACAATGGTTCTCTAGGAATGACGGGTTTCCAACTTGAGACATGAAATATCGATGGAGGTGAGGCGGGCATCAATGACGGGAATTGAGGTGCCTCTGACTTTCCGGGACAAAGACAAAATAGCAAATGAAGGTGGAGTTAGCAATTTCGATTGAGTTAAGCGGGACGTGTCCGCTTGAGATATCCTTTGGAGATCACGGCTTCGGTCTGATCTGAGATATGGACAGGTGATCCCGGTTGGTGCAAAACTGCCTCTCAGACACCGGGCAGTACCCTGCCACAAGCCTGCGGTCGACACCCTGTTACGTATCGCACGCGAAACGATGCCGAGAGCATGGGTGAGAGCCAAAGAGCCGGTGTCCACGAATTACCCCGAACGGGTTTGTTTCTGGGCACCATCTCAGTGTGTCGTCCTGCAACGGTCAAAGGGACAAGGCAAGGGGGCACCCGCTTTTCCCTCCAGACAAAGAGACGATCCGATACAGAACCGTATGTCCATAAATCGTTTTAGAACCAACGTGCCCTTATCACAGCATTCGGTCGGGGTGAACGAGAAGGGATAAAAATGCGGAGATCACCTTGTTGAATTCACACGCCTTGGTGAGTTGAATAAACCCTGTTGTATAAACAACACGTCGAAAGGTGTGGAAAGACAAGAACAACAACGCCCTGCGCCATTTTTCGCCTTTACTCTGGCTATCACCGGCTGTTACGTCTGGCGAAACCCAAAAAACGCCGTGTGGTTTACCCTTTGGGCTTCGCTTTCAGCTACGCCCTAACCAGTCGGGAAAGCCGATGATACCGCATCTTCTGCGTTGCCGAGGGTTTGCAGTAGGTTATCCCGACGCATCGGGACTGTACCCTCGGCGCCTGGAATCTGCAGCATCCTCGACTTTTGCAACGTTAGGGTTGACTCAGTGAAATTTCCGCGTCATGGGGAACCGGGCAACGCTTCGATCAATTGATGAGCCTACATTCCAGGCCTTCGTGATGCACCAGGCGACAGGCTTGCTCAGCCCTTTCGACGGTTGGTGAGAGGACCCCTGTCAGCGCATACTCGCGTCCGAGCATCTCATACTTGTGTTCGCCGAAACGATGATAGGGCAGGATCTCTACCCTTGTAACTCGGCTGAGGGTCTTAACAGTTCGAGCGAGGTCCGTTATTTGGGATTGGTGATCATTGTACCCCGGGATCAGCGGGTAACGGACGATGACGTCATCGTGGATTCGGCTGAGCTTGTCGAGATTCCGGAGGATTCCCTCGTTGTCGACTCTGGTAAGACACTTGTGGGACCGACCGTCGATGAGCTTGATGTCAAAAAGAAACTGGTCTACATAGGGAGCCATCTCCATGAAAGCTGGCCAGGGCGCATACCCCGATGTCTCCACGTCTGTATGAATACCTCGTTCACGGGCAGACTTTAACAGGGCCACGGCAAACTCAAGCTGCTGCAGCGGCTCTCCTCCGCTCAAGGTGACGCCCCCCGCTGTTCGTCTGAAGAAAGGGGCATCCCTTTCGATGTCCGCCAGGATCTCATCCACGGTTTGCCGCGTTCCGACAAGACTGCGGGCTTGGTAGGGACAAACCTGGGTGCAGGCCCCACACTGGCGGCACCGGTCACGAAGGTAGCGTAGGCGACCCTCCTCATCTCGTTTGATCGCCCCTGCCGGGCAGACTTCGATGCACTCGCCACATCCCTTGCAGCGCCGGGCGTCGAACATAATCTCTGTTTGGTCGGACTGGGATTCAGGATTGGCGCACCATAAGCACCTCAACGGGCAGCCTTTAAAAAAGACTAGCGTGCGGATCCCGTTCCCATCGTGGAGGGTGAAACGTTGAAGATCGAAGATGAGGCCCTCCATCACCTAGAGCCCGTACTCCGTCCTACGGATGAGTTCCTCTTGTACTTCCTGATGGAGTTGTGTGAAGTAGGCACTGTACCCGGCGACTCGAACAAGCATATCAGAATAATCCTCGGGGTGTTTTTGGGCCTCGCGCAGCACGGCCGTATCAACCACGTTGAACTGCACGTGCCAGCACCCCACGTCACAGAGACCACGAATAAGACCCGCCATCCTGAGCAGGCCTTCGTCATCACCGACAGAGGCCGGACTGATGCGCATATTGAGAAGGGTCCCGTTTCGCAGCTTGGCCGCGTCCAGTTTCGCTACGGACCTCAGGGTGGCCGTCGGCCCTCTTTTGTCATGCCCGGTGGAAGGAGAGGCGTTATCCGCAAGCGGCTCGCCGGCCTTGCGCCCGCTAGGCAAGGCCCCGACGACCTTTCCAAAGGGGATGCCAGCGGTCACGGCGATGATTCCGGCTTGGGCCTGACCACCAAAGGGGTTCTTGTATTTTTGGACCTCCTGGTTGCAGAACTGGACGGCTTCACGGGCGAGGTCATCCACCTCGTCATCGTCATTTCCAAATTTCGGAGCCTCGTGAAGAAGCCGGGCCCTGATCCCTTCATGCCCTTCAAAGTTGCTCTCCAAGGCCTCGATGAGTTGATCCATCGTCATCTTTTTTTGTTCGAAGACCAACTGCTTCACCGCCGCCAAGGAATCGGCCACGTCGGCTATGCCGATTTCGTTGACGGCCGGGCCGAAATTGTGACGGGCGCCACCGTGTTGCAGATCTTTGCCGACAGCGATGCAATCATCAGTGATGGCCGAGAGAAAGGGAGTCGAGAGAAGTTCGCCGTACGCTGTTTCCGCCAGGGCATTTACGACGAACATGTGCTGGACCAGATGGGCGCACTGTCGCCTGAAGGCGCTCATGACATCGTCAAAGCTGGTGAATCCTCGCGGATCCCCGGTCGCCGGGCCGACCCGTTTGCCGTTCCTGCGCCATACCCCGTTGTTCAAGGCCAACTCAAGGGCGGCCGGTAGATTGATAAACCCACCGGTCAGATGGATGCCTTCCCCTTGTGCCCTGGGTTCGACGCAACCCATGATGGCGAAGTCGCGGGATTCCTCCACGGAAAGCCCTTTACAGCCCATGCTGTAGGCGATGAGATCCTCGTTGTAGAACTTAGGATGTCCGGTCCCGATGCGCGCCAGTTGACAGGACTTCAAAAGAAAGCGTTCCGGCGTATCGGGGTGAATCCTCACGGAGATGTCCGGCTGAACGATCTTGAGTTCCATCATGGCCTCCAGACAGAGGTAGGACAGATCGTTGGTTGCGTCTCGTCCTTCCGCCGTTCTTCCGCCCAGATTCAGATTCTGCCACTGGGGCACACCGGTGTAGAATTTGGAGGTGTCCGTGCTGGAGAAAAGCATGAGTTCACTGAATTTCAAGAAAAGGCATTCGAGGAGTCCGAGGGCCGCCTCTCTGCCTTTTCCATCCTCGCCCGGCTCGTAGTAAGGGAGCATGTACTGATCAAAACGTCCGGGTGAAAGAGAGTGCCCGCTCTCTTCTATTCGGACGGCGAGATGAGTGAACCAAAACGATTGCAGGGCTTCCCAGAAATCCCTAGGGGGATTTGAAGGAACCCAGGAACACACATCGCGTATCTTATGCAATTCGGACTTACGTTGCGGGTCTTTCTCCTCCCTGCTCATTTGGTCAGCAAGAGCGGCATAGCGCTCCGCTAATTTGATGATTCCCTCCAGGGTGCGGCGGGCCGCCTTCAGAAACTGAAGCCGAGGGATATCCTCCGGGTCAGTCAGATCCAGACGGTCTTTTGCGTCCTCAATCTGTGCCAAAAGGCCTTTGACACCCAGCTGGAGTACCTTCCGATAATCAGGCACCGTGGTCCCGATCCCTTTTTGTATCAACGAGAAGTTGTCGATGAGGCCCGTCGGTTGGGTTGGGTAATGAGATGGGTCCTGATAGATGAGCTGTGCCGTTTCAGCGGGACAGTCTCGAAACACCCGTTCACTAATGGTCTTGCCTTTCCAGAAGGGGATGATCTCCTCGCGTAGTTCCCGCTTGTCCTCTTCCGAGAGATACAGCGGGTCCCACTCGCGGGTGCTCACGAGATCCAATTCCTGATCTATCCAACCGGCCTGGACCTCGGGGAAAATCTGGGCGCATCGGGGATCCCGGGTCGGGCTGCCCACAATAAGCTCATTCGGGGCGATATGAACCGGCAGTTCGGAGAAGAGCTTGTACATAGCCTCTCCCCTGACGGTAACCATCGGCGCGCCCTCAGCTTCCCGATAGGCCCTGGTGATGAGCCGTGCCCGGTGGATGTCCAAGGCCGGTTTGCTCTTCAGGATCCGTTCTTTGAGCCTTTTAACGCGTGGATTCAAGTCCCAACCTCCTGCTGTTCCGCCTGTCTACCGGTCCTCTACACAATCCAGCCTGCGCGAAAACCAAGCCCGTATTCTTAAGATTTCAGGCTCTGGTCGCCCTGTTTACAGCCCGCGGAACAGGTGCTGGTTCCTGCGGGCTGCAAAATCGGTGATTAGAGGCCATGCTCGGCGACGAAAAGTATAGGGAATTGGGCCTTGTGCGTCAATGGGGATTGTGTGGCGGGACGTCCTTAAATTCCTCAGTTTATACGAATTGAAATCTTTCCCCTCCTGTTGCATAAACAACACGACAGAAGGTGTGTGAAGACAATAATAGCAATACTCTCAGCCGTTCTTCCCGTTAATCCTGGATATCACCAACTGTGAGATCTAGCGAAAACCAGAAGACGTCGTGTTGTTTACCCTTTGGGTAAGCTGATGATACCGCATCTTCTGCGTTGTCAAGGCTTTGCAGTAGTTTACTACGGCGGCACCCTTGACGCCTTGAATCTGCAGCATCCTCGACTTTTGCAGCGTTAGGGTATAGATCGTTAGTAGAGCTACAAAAATAACATAGGAAAACAATCATCGCGTGTCAAGTGCGTGAATGTGCTTGGCTGAATGGCGGCGGGTCCTCTGGAGGCCGGTCAGAGCAGGGAAAAAGGGTGGAATGGGTTGAGAAGGCATGAAAAATGAGCTCCGATTTGCGGCCCTCAGAAAGAGAGTTCTTTTCATCGATGTTTAGCCCGCCCCTGAATGATTGACATCCAGCCGCGGGTGGTGGTATTCATGCTTTCCAGTTAGGAGTCTGGTCAAACAGTTAGGAGTCTGGTCAAAGATGCTCAGCAAGGAGGTGTACCATGAAAAGAAGACTCGTTCTAGGGTTGATGATTACTTTAACCTTGGGTCTGATCCTATCGCAGGGGATCGCCCAGGCCGCCAAAGCGCCTGGACTGTGGCCGCTCTTGGACAGATTCAAAGCAGCGAAGTACATAGATCTGACCCATGTCTGGGGAGAAAACACTCCCCATTGGAAAGGCTTCGAGCCGGCCGTCATCAAAGACATTTACACCTATGATAAAGATGGGTTCTGGGTCCAGCTCTACACCCACGTCGGTCAGTGGGGCACCCATGTCGACCCGCCAGCGCATTTCCACAAAGGCAAAAGGACGCTCGAGGACATTCCCTGCGTCGAAATGTTCCTGCCCCTGGTGGTCATTGACTGTCATAGGCAGGCCGAGGCCAACCCCGATTACGCCATTACCATGGGCGACATCAAGGCCTGGGAGTCCAAGTACGGCCCCATCCCGAGGGGCAGCTTCGTGGCGATGAGGACCGATTGGTCCAAGCGCTGGCCCTCACAGGAAAAGATGATGAACGCTGATGACAAGGGCGTTCTTCACTACCCGGCCTGGAGCCAAGAAGTCCTGGAATACCTTTACCTGAAACGAAAAGTCACCGCCACGGGCCACGAAACCACCGACACCGACGGCGGGGTAAGGGCATACAAGGACAACTACGGCCTGGAGTCCTGGATTCTCGAGCAGAACCATTACCAGATCGAGCTTCTGGCCAACCTGGACCAGGTTCCTGAAGCCGGCGCGTTTGTCGTAGTGACGTGGCCCAAGCCCAAGGGCGGCTCCGGGTTTCCGGCCCGCGTATTCGCCATAGTTCCTTAAGTAGTGGGATTGTGCTTTCCGACTCATTTTACTTTATCGTTGCATAAACAACACGACGGAAAGTGTGGAAAGACGATAATAACAGTGACTTTCGCCATTTTTGAGGTTCATCCTGGATACCACCAATGGTGAGATCCAAGGGAAATTGAAAAGACTCCTTGCTGTTTACCCTTTAGGCTTCTCGTTCAGCTACGACCCAACAAGTCGGGAAAGCCGATGATATCCCGATTTCATCAGGACAACATCCTCGACTTTTGCAACGTTAAGGGTCTATGCTTTGAATATTTGATCAAGGGTTGAATCAGCCGGACATTGTATTTAGCCGGAATGATTCAACCCTAGACTTTACTGCCCTCTCACGGATAAAGATCTTCAACCTCCTCGTCTCACGGCCAAGGCAACCGCCGCCGCCAACCTGCAGGCGAGCGGGACGCCCTCAGGTTTTTAAGTTTCTTTCATCCGAACTCATGCCCTTCCATGATCATCTCCACTTAAGATACCTTCCGCGTATTACAGGTTTGGCAGGATATGTGATAAGAGACAGGTGATGTCCGCTGCGTAGAAACAGATATCCTTTCAGCGCGTAGCGCCGCCTTATGCCCTGCGGCGTCCAGCCGGAAAACATAGAATCCCCTCTCATTGCTGGTTTCGGATTAAGATAACAGCCTTGAAACGGAAGACATTAAGAGCCGGCCTTATCGCCATGGGTAATCTGTTGAATCGTTATTCGCTATTCATGCACCGCTATGCCGGTGAGAACTGAAAACGTCCTACCGTTTCAAACGTGAGAAAATGTTTTCGCCGGAGAGCGATAAAACTCGAAGGATGAATGGAACGTGCCTTTTCTAAGCGCACCCCGATCGGTCTGCTCAGGGATCAGCCCCTGCGCACAAAACGAGATTTTAAAACTTTGGGATCGGAGAAGTCCGCGCATGCAATAAGCCCCAATCATCTCGTTGGCATCGAGGCCCCTTTTAGGGGCTTTCCCTATGCGACTAGTTCTACTGATGGTTGCTGATTCCGACTAAATTAGTTTGATATATTTCACATTGCAGCGTAAAGTATGGAGATTAATTTGTTTGCGCGATTTGAAACCCCATGCGGTCAAGTAGGTTGGCCAAAGCCACCTATGTGACTCCAGATGAAACTCACATGGCGATGCCGGACTTCTACACGACGTAAAGCCGTCAATGGCACTCATTGAGCAGGGATTATGGAACAATCGTTCGACGTGGTTATCGTGGGCGGAGGAGGAAGTGGCCTGGCAACAGGGGTCAGTGCCGCTCAGAACGGCACCTCCGTCGTTCTCCTTGAAAAGCGCCCCGAGCTTGGTGGCACCACCGGTATTGCGATAGGTTCCTTCACCGCGAACAGGACCGTTCTGCAGCGAAAACAGCGCATCGAAGATAACCCCGACGATCATGAAGCGGATGCCGGCCTCTTCGGCCCGGTCGAGATCCAGACCCGCAACAACAGCCAAATGCGGCGATTTTTTCTTGATCACAGCGCCAGGACCCTGGATTGGCTCATGGACATGGGGCTGAGGTTTCATGGCCCAAGTGCGGAGCCACCCAACCGAGTACCGCGCATGCACAATGTGGTCCCGAATGCGAAGGCTTACATTGCAGCACTCCAGAGTCGACTGATCGTCCTGGGTGGAACCATTATCTGCAACGCCCGGGCGGAGGAGCTTATCAAGGAAGGAGATCGTATCGTTGGCGTCCGATCTCACATCAACGGCCGCACAGTCACCTTTCGCGCACGTCGAGGTGTCGTCTTGGCATCCGGAGATTACTCTAATGCGCCCGAGATCATAAGTCGCTACAAAGGGCCACAATTCTCCGGCATTGAAGGCATCAATCCATACTGTAGCGGCGATGGCCACCTCATGGCCGAACGGGTCGGCGCACGACTCCTGAATATGGAGGTGACCTATGGACCAGAGATCCGTTTCGTTCCGCCCCCTCGGAAGCCCTTTTCTCAGTTGCTGCCAGCCTCTGGACTCATGGCCCGGCTAATGGGTTCTTTTCTCCCCTTGGTCCCGAGGCCTTTCATAAATGCCATGATCAAGAGACTCCTCGTCACCTGGCAGCATCCGGAAGACAGGCTTTTTGAGGACGGGGCGATATTGATCAACAATAGGTCCGAACGGTTCTGCAATGAGAAGGCTTCACCCGAGCGGGAGATCAGGATCTCGGAGCAGCCCGGAAAGATCTGCTATATTCTGCTTGATAAACGGCTCTCCCAAAAATACAGCACCTGGCCCCACTTCATCTCCACGGCACCGGAAATCGCCTATGCCTACGTGAAAGATTACCGGCGCATACGGCCGGACATCACCACGGTCAGAGAGAGCCTCAAAGGCCTGGCCGAAACCAGGGGTCTACCCGTAGAGCCGCTTCAGAGGACGGTCGAAAATTACAATATGTATGTGACGGACCGAAAGGGCGACCATTTCGGCCGCACCAGCGACGGCAAGCCTCTGGTGGATGGTCATTGGTGCCTGCTCGGACCGGCCAAGGCCTACTTTACGACCACTGAGGAGGCGTGGGAATCAACGAATCCTTTCAGGTGCTAGATACTACCGGCCGACCCATAGAGGGCCTTTATG
>CAZAGT010000212.1:0-8672 GCA_964484515.1 uncultured Desulfobacteraceae bacterium
TAATACCCTTTTTCCTTGGGCTTGCGTGAATGATCAATATATTCATTGTTTATCGATTTCTCGCCAACTAATGAGTGGCGGGAATTAACGTTAAAGATGGACGGCGGCTTATTTAGCCAGTCCCTAGCGTTGAGATACTTATCGCCAAAAACGCCTCATACGGCGCCCTTATTGAGCCAAAACGTCAAATTGCCAGGAGCCGGAAGCCAGTAGCCAATGATGACCGTGGGATTAGGTAAAGGCCCAAACCGAACGTGCCCGTAACTGAACGGCCCAGTTTGCAAATGGTTCTGTAGGGGCTCTCGGCATTCAGGCAAAACCATCAGCCTGAATGGGTGGAAGAATAAAGAGATAGTGGGTTCGGATGATGCTGCCTGAATATGACTAAATCGAGTGTAGTTTAGAAAAAGTAAATGTAATTTGTCAAGGATAAATGCATGTGTTTGTTGCGCGTTGACGATTGTCCGTTGCAGTCAGGAATGCTTTCTTATTGACGCGTTTAACAGGATTGACAGGATTGATGAGGGTAATAAGGAATTTCGAGTATTGAACAAGGAATGTTGAATATCGAAGGGCAAAACGGGAATGCGCAATGTAATGAGTTCGGCCGAGGGTCACTCGGAGTCCTCGGCCGAATGATTTAGACATGGGTTAGTTTTGAAGGTTACTGGACGGCCTCGTAGCCGCGGCTGAGGGCCTTTAGGTTGAGATCGACCTTGGAGGCGGGAAAGGTCTCCCTGATGCTTTGCTGGACGCCTTGCATGTCGATCGGGACCTTGCCGGTGCCCACCAGGGCGCCGGCCATGACGATGTTGGTGACGATCGGCGCGCCCAGCTCCATGGCGATCTCGGTGGCATTCAGGAACCAGGCGGCCTTGGAGAGGGACCTGATCATCTCCTCGAGCTTTTTCATGTCCGGATAGGTGTCACGCTCTGAGAGCACTCCTACCGGGTAGATAGGCTGGGAGTTCGATACGGTAGCGATCTCCGGATTGCCGTAGGTATTCAGGATACGAAGCGACTCCAACGGTTCGAGGCTAAGCAGGACGTCCGCCTGACCCTCCTGGACAAGCGGGCCATAGTACATCTTCTTTGAAATCCGCAGGCTGCTGAAGACGGCGCCGCCTCTTTGGGCGGCCCCGAATGTTTCACCGATGGTCACCTTATAACCCTTGTCGGTCAGGGTACGGCCGAGCAAGCGCGAGATCAGGATGTTCCCCTGCCCTCCAATGCCACAGATGATCAGATTGAGTGGATCAGCGTGATTGTTCATGCTGCTCTTTCCTCCTTTGAAATAGCTTTGAATGGACAAATCTCGACGCACACGCCGCAACCGGAGCAGATGTCCTCTCTCACGGTGGCCTTCCCGGTGCTCACGTCCTGGACCAGGGCGGAACAACGAAAGGCACTGGAGCAGATCGCGCACTCAGCCCCCTTGCACTTCTCCGGGTCGATCCGGGTGTCATAAGGCTTGGTCTTCTCGCGCCGCATGCGCAGCAGCTCGCAGCTGCGGCGCAGGATCAGGACACGGACGCCTTTGTCCATCTTCAGGAGCGCCCGGGTCTTCTTGATGGTCCCGCGGACGTCGAACGGGTCGGAGACCTCGACCACGCACCCCAGGGACCGGCAAAACTGTTCCATGTCCACCTTGGCGGCCGGGTCGTTGAGGGCGTTGTAGCCGGAGCCGGGATGGGGCTGAAAACCGGTCATGGCCGCCACGTCGTTGTCGAGGATGACCTGAATCATGTTGGAGTTGTTGTAGATGGCATTGATCAGGGCCGGCACCGAGGCGTGAAAAAAGGTGGAGTCACCGCAGAGCGACAGGACCGGTTGGGTGTGACCGAACATACCTAGTTGGCCGAGACCCGAGGCCATGCCCGTATTGGACCCCATGGCATGCAGGGCCTTGAGCTGATTCTTCCCCTCGGGAAACACATCGAGGGTGTAGCAACCGATATCGCCGGTCATGTAAGCGTCGCGGCCGTCCGCCTTGATGGCCTTCTCCAGGGCCCAGAAGCTGGCCCGGTGCGGGCAGCCCGGACACCAGGTCAGGCCGCGACCGATGAGCATCCCATTGGCCGCATCAGTCAGTTTCTTCGGATAGGTGGGCTTGCCGAGTTTCTTGCGGATCTTGAAGATCTTGGCCAGGGCCGCCGTGGCCCGATCGGGCGTGATCTCCCCATAGACCGGGATATGCCCGGATCCCTTGCCGTACACCTTCTTATCCGTAAGCCCCGCCTCGGCCAGGGTCTCCTTGACGTGGATCTCCAGGAACGGGTCCACCTCCTCGACCACCAGGATCTGATCCGCCTTTTTGAGGTGTCTTGTCACCATCTTCTTGGGAAAAGGCCACTCCGCTCCCAGGATGAGCATCCCGACCGATTTCTGGAGGCCAAGAAAATCGATCGCCTCCACGGAACAGGGGCGGCCGCTGCCGCTGCAGACGATCAGCAACTCCGGCTTGGCCGGGCCCTCATAGCGGTTAAAGGGCGACTTCTCGAAGCGCTCCCGGACCTCTTCCAGCTTTTCGAGGATCTTCTTGTGTTTTGGTTTGGCCAGGTACGGCGAAATGCACTGACTCGTGTCGGAAAAGGCCTGCTTGTCAAGCTTTGGCATCTCTCCCAGCTCCACGGTGCTGCTCGCATGCGAAAGACGCGTGAAGCTCCGCAGCATCACGTAACACTTGAATTCCTCGGAGAGGTCAAATGCGTACTTGACCATCTCCTTGGCTTCCGGGACGCTGCTCGGCTCCAGGAGCGGCGCCGAGGAGAATTTTGCCAGCCAGCGCGAGTCGGTCTCATCGCCGCTCGAATGGCCGTCCGGATCGTCGCATACCGCAACGACCATGGCGCCTCCCTGGTTTCCCAACTCGGAGTAGCTGATGTGGGTCAGAAAGTCCAAGGCCACGCTGAGGCCCGCGTTCTTCATGGTCGCGATCGATCTGAGGCCGGCAAAGGCGGCCGCGCCGGCACTCTCGCTGGCGACCTTCTCGTTGATGGACCACTCCGCGTGGATGTTGACCTTCTTGGCCGCGTTCGCCAGGTTTTGCAGGATCTCGGACGATGGGGTGCCCGGATATCCGGCCGCAAATTGGACGCCGGCCTCGAGGGCACCGCGGGCGATCGCCTCATTCCCCATCAGGAATAGAGTCTTGTTCGCAGGGCTTGAATCAGCAATGGACATGGAGTACCTCCAATCAAATATGGTGAGTTCTTAAGAGATCTGTTTGCGCCTCAAGTCATGAGGAGCTAAAAGGCATGAGGCGTTAGGTTTGAGGTTAGAGGCAAAGCATCTTCAGGTTCGGGGTTCGAGGTTCGGGGTTCGAGGAAAAACAAGAAATGCAACAAAACTGCTGAAGATGGCGATTTAACGGGGAGATTATAAGGGGCGGTCAGTCAATTTTCAAGGGTTTTGTGAGTAGCTACGCAGGTGGATAGGCTGAAGGTGGAAGAGCGTTAGGAACGAGGTTCGAGGCAAAAGCAGGGATAAGGATTTAAGGGTCAACAGTCAGTCTTGAGCTCCATCCGACCTTCTTCGTCTCCGGCCAACTCGTGTCTTGTCACTCGTCACTCGTCACTATTTTCAGAGGACAACAGACCTTGAGCGAATTCGCTCAATCAGCCTTCAGTCTTCGACCTAAATACCTGGGGACTCTTGATTCAGGTGGGATATGGAGAAGATGGGGAGGGGCGCTTCGAGGCCTTTCAGCTCGAGGGGGGATTCCTGGACCACGGGGTACCCGGGCCCCAGGTGGTCGCGGACGCTCTCGGTGAGCAGGATCTGGCCGGAGGAGGCGGCGGCCGAGAGTCGCTGGGAGACATTGACGTCCCTGCCGATGACGGTGTAGTCGAAACGCTTCTGGGAACCGAGATTCCCAAGGTACGTTTCACCGGAACTGATTCCGATTCCGAGACCGATCTCCGCGAAGGACGGCTCCTGCTCCGCCCACTTTTCTCTGAGCTCCTCGAAACGGTCTATCATGCTCATCGCCGCGTCTACCGCGGCCTTACAGGGTTTTTCGTGGGACATCGGCGCTCCAAAGAAGGCGAGCACGGCATCGCCGATGAATTTGTCCAACGTCCCCTTGAACCTGAAGACCACGGCCGTCAGGAGATCGAAGAACTCATTCAGAAATGCCCGCAGCGTCTCGAGCGGAAGGTTTTGAACCAGGGGGGTGAAGTTACGGATGTCGGCGAACAGAATCGTGATGGCGCGGATTTCGCCCAGATCCATGAGCTGCGGGCCATGAGATATGAGGACCTCGGCAACCTCCGGTGCCACATACTGCTCTAAAAGGGTGCGTATCCTGACCTTCTCCGCCCTTTCCTCCATGATCCTGATGTTCTCAATCGCCATCACGGCCTGGCTGCAGATCACGGACAGCATCTCGAGATCAGCCGGACTGAAGGGTTTTCCGCGCCGAATCTTGCTGATATTGAGAACCCCCAGGGCCTGGTCCCTGGCCTTCAACGGGTATGAGATCGCGGCGACGATTTCGTTATTCTTGAGGTGGGAGGCAAAGCGGGGGTTCTTATCAGGACCGCCATTGAGAATGAGGGCCTCTCCTTGCTCGAACACCAGGCCCGCGATCTTCTCCCCGGGTTTGAGGCAAGTGTTTTCGAGCGTTTCCTGATTGATCCCCATGGAGGCCCTGATCCGCAGGCACTCCTCATCTTTGTCGTACAACATGGCTGAGATCCGACGCGCACCGGTCTGCCGCGACACCGTCTTGATGAGTTCCTCGAGGACCTCCTCCCTCGAACCGGCCTTGATGAACCTTTCCCCCAGGCGATAAAGCGGAAGCAACGTCCGGAGACGGGTATTTTCCTCGGCTAACTCAGCCTTTCCGAAGGAGTCCTTGATGACCTGCACCAACTCGAGCGTGGTGAAAGGCTTTCGAATGAAGCCGCTGAATCCCAATTGCATCGCCTGAATCGCCGTTTCCATGTTGCCGTGGCCCGTTATGAGAACCCCAATCAGATCCTGTCGCTTCTTCTTGAGGGTTTGAAAGGCTTCGAGTCCGTCGATACCGGGCATCAACATATCCAGGAGGACCAGCTGGAAGGACTCCGTCAGACACAAGTCCAGCGCCTCCTCGCCGCTGTAGGCCTTAATGACCTCGTATCCTTCGTTGGTCAGGATATGCCAGCAGAGGTCAACAACGATTTCTTCGTCATCGACAACTAGGATTGTCTTTTGGGGCATAGGTGTCCTGGTATTTAGGTCGAAGGTTGAAGGCTGAAGCATTCAAGGCTTCCCGCAACGTCCTAAGCGGGCCATTCAGGGCCTCCTCTGTTTCGACAATTTTCGTTTCATTAGACATTTCTTGTAGGTTGTTAGGTAAAGGAGGAAGGCTGAAGCCGAAGTCCCTTTCAGCCTTCACTTCCGGGTCGTCGGCTCTGGCGACGGCTGATCGCCGTTCGATGCCGGCAGGGTGACGACAAAATGGGTCCCCTCCCCTGGCGTACTCTTGACCTGGATACTGCCCTGATGGGCCTTTACGATTCCGTACGATACGGAAAGACCGAGACCCACTTGACTTACCTTCTCCTGTGTTGAGTAAAACGGCTCAAATATACGCTGGAGCTGCTCGGGAGGAATCCCAGGGCCTGTGTCCGCAAACGAAGCATAGACCTTACCATTCTTCGCCTTCGTTCCCACCTTCAGCAGGGACGTAACCGGCTCCGGCCCGGTTGACTCTGTAGTCCGGTTAAAGGCTCCGCTCATCGCGTCCAGTGCGTTGCTCAGGAGGTTAAAAAAGACCAGCCTTATTTGGACGGGATCGACAACCACGGCCGGGAGTTCCTCGGCCAAGTCGAGGTCGATCTCGACACCCCCCTTCTTTATCCTGCCCTCAGCCAGCGACAGGGCGCTTCTCAGGAGACCGTTCAAATCGGTCTTGATTTTGGACCTTGGCTCAGCACTCACAAAATCGAGCAGGCTCTTCGTGATCCTGCTCGCCTTGAGGGATTCGATCCGGATCTTCTCCAACACCTCTCTCTCCTGGGCACTATCCAAGGTGGAGCCGAGGATGAGTTCTGTAAAACCGAGGATCCCGGTGAGGGGGTTGTTGAGCTCATGCGCAATGTTGACGGTAAGCTCACCGAAAGCAGCCATTCTTGTTGACGCCAGCAATTGGTTTTGGGTCCTGCGCTGGCGCTCCATGGTCGCCTTCAATTCCTTGTGGGACTGTAGCAGATTGCCATAGAGCCTGGCGTTTTCAACGCTGTAAGCAACCTGCTGAAGGAGCGTTTTCAGGAATTGGATGTCTTCTTCCCCGAATGAACCGCTTTCCCGCTCTCTCCCGACGACGAGCACGCCGATCGAGTTCTCTTTGACCATTAAGGCCAGGTAGAGTAGCCGCGGGAGACCGATGTCGGGCGTGTTGACCTTCTTCAGGTGACGGCTCTTCTCAATATCCTCAACCACGAGCGGAGTCTTCCGGCTGAGGGCGACCTTGACGAGGGAGGTGTCTTTCTTGTCGACCCCGATCTTGGATGGCACCTGTCCCTTCAATCCATAGGAAGCTACCACATGGAGCTTGGCCTGGTCCCCTTTTTTCAGGGCTAGATACCCCCCCTGAGCGTTCACCGCGCTCAAACCCTGTTCCAGGATCACCGCTGCGATCTTGCCGATGTCCATGCTCTGGGACGTGATGTCCCTGATTTCATGCAGGGCGGCCACCTGAGCCTCGCGAATGCCCAGCTCACTAGCGGTCTCTCGCAATTTCGAGAGGGTTCGGTTAAAGCTGCTGGCGATCACCGCCAGCTCCTTGGTGCCCTCATGGTGGGTGCTGACTCGTTGGGACTCACCCGCCTCGATCTTGGTCATCGTGATCGACAAGTGTTCGATGTGCTCTGCCAGTTTCCGAAAGACGATGTACCCGCCAAGCACAAGGATGAGGGCCAGCGCAACCAGGAAACCAGAAACCGCTGGCGCAAAGGTCCCAATCCGGAAATAGATAAAGGCAAATACGAGGAGAGGAATGGCGGTCAGGCAAGAGAAAATAATCTTGAGGCGAAACTTTACCGTGCGGTAGCCCGCATATGGGTCATTTGTCGGAGGTGAATCGACTTGTATGTCCATGGATGACGTTGATCGCAAGAGATCCACAAGGGATTGAAAGACAAAGGATTTTTTGGGATCGTGCGGTTTATCTGGTGCTATGGATTGGCGAAAAATGATGCAATTATCGCGCCAGCGGAGGGGCACGAAAATGCCATGAGGAGCAGAGGTTGGATTGACGATCTTAGATGGCGGATCTTGCCCGCCGGTCTTTGGGCGGGTTTGAAATCTAGATTGCGGGCCTTTTGAGGTCAGGAATTGGGGATTGGCTGGCCGGGTTGTCTTTCAGTTCACCGGTAGGCACACCAGGCGGAACCCGACGTCGTCGAGCCGACTGTTTTGGCGGTCTTTATAACGGAAGGCGGCCCGGGCGTAGCCCGGATCGGAGCTCCATGACGCCCCGCGCAGCACGCGCAGACAGGGGCTGCTACCGGCGCAGACGGGGTTGGCGGAACGCGCCTCCGGTCTTCGGTAGAACCACTTCTCATACCTGTCGCCGCACCATTCCCACACATTGCCGAGCATATCGTAGAGACCGAACTTGTTGGGCTTGAAGGTGCCGACCCGTGCCGTGTAAGCATACCCGTCATTGCATTTGTGATAAAACCAGTCGAAGCCGTTTATCTCTTTCGAAGAGAGGTCATGGACGTTTGCGTACTCGCAGGCATCATCCGCATTGTTACCCCAATAGCGAAAGGTAGCCGTCCTCGCCCGGCATGCGTATTCCCATTCCGCCTCGGTGGGAAGACGAAACTGGATACCGGTTCGTCTTGAGAGCCAGGCGGCCATGGCGTTGGCATCGTTCCAGGAGACATGTACGACGGGGTGACGTTCATCCTGCTCAAAGCCTGGTCGTCTCCAATTGTATCCCTCGCCCTTCTCCCACTTACCACGCCAAACCAATCCGTAGCCTTCCTTTTCGGCGTCTGTGCGATACCCCGTTGCGCTTACGAATTTTCGAAACTGGGCCCTGGTCACCTCGTATTTGCCGATCCAATACCCGTTTACGCAGACATCATGCGCCGGGCGTTCATCGGTATAGTAACGCTGATAATCGCTCCTGCCCGCCTTTCGAATGATGTAGTGGCGTTCGTACTCGGTCTGTCCCATTCTGAAACATCCGCCCGTGACCCAAACGAACTCCATACCGGTCAGCGGTTCCACAAAGTGATCCCCTGAGCGGGGTCTGACCTGTGTTTCGTACTCGGCCTCGCTTTGCCTCTCAATGTCCTCCAATCTGCGGCGAGTCTCCGCTTCTCTCTCCAACAGCTCCTTTTCGGTCTGGTCGAGCTCCTGCGAGCGTCTCTCCAGTTCCTGCAGTCGCGCCTCTGCCTTTTTGCCGACGGCCTCCTCCCGCAGACTGGCGATCAGGGCTTGGAGGGCTTCCTTTAGGGTCCGAATGCTTTCCAGCTCTTCCTTCAGTTTTTTTCTCTCCTTGCGGACCTCCGACATGAGGGCCATGAACTCCTCTCGTTCGCCCAGGACCTCACCCTCACATTCCCCTGCGAGTTTCACGAGGCCTACGACGGGCTGACCCTCCACAAGCAAGTCGGCCCGTTGTGTCGCCGGTCTTCCTCCCTGATCGCGCACCTCCAGACGTACCTCTC
>CAZAGT010000213.1:0-8592 GCA_964484515.1 uncultured Desulfobacteraceae bacterium
GTTGAATGATCTGCTCCGGCTCTTCTCCTGCGAGTACTTCAAGAAACGCCTGGAGCCCGACTACTTCTCCAAGAGACTGGAGTACCGTAGCGAAATCATGGCAACCCTGAAAGAGATCGGGAAGACCGGTCCCTTCTGGGAAAAACCTGGATAAGAGGCGTGCTGTCGGCACCCGGGACCGCTGTCGACATCAAGGTCCGGCGGCTAGAGCCCGTGAGCCTCTCGGTAGTTCCAGTACTGCTCGAGACTCTTGCTGATCATGTCCGGGATGGGCAACTCATAAGGGCACTTCTCCGTACACTCTCCGCACGCGATGCAGTTCTCGGCCGTCTTCATTGGCTCTTCACTTAGCTTCATGACCATCTCGGGCGGAAAACGTTTGGTCTGGGCCTCGAAAAGGAGGACCTTCCATACCTCCACCTCTTCGGGACATGGCAAGCAGTATTCGCAGCGGTGGCAAAATTTCTCACCCAGTTCGGACCGAATGCGTTCGATCTCTTCCCAATCCTGCTTTGTCAATGCCTTGGGGTTTTCATAGCAGCGTATATTCTCGTCCACCTCCTGCCTCGTCTGCATGCCGGGTATCGGGATGATATCCTCATACTGCTGCAGAAAACCGAAACAAAGTTCGGCCCGGCTCAACAATCCGCCCCCGAAAGGCTTCATGGCGATGATACCCATATCTTTTTCGCGCGCCAGCGGGAACAGCCTATCGTCAGGGTCATGTTCGATGAGGTTGAAGGGGACTTGCACGGTGGCAAACAGATCCGTACGACACGCCTTTACAGCGATATCCAGGTTGTGAGCCGTGAAGCCGATATGCCTTATCTTGCCCGCATCGCGCGCCTGGGCAGCGGCCTCGTAAGCACCACCCGGTTCGAGGGCCTGGTCGAGGGCCTCATCATTTGAGAGATTATGGAGTTGGTACAGATCGATATAGTCGGTCCGCAGACGCCTGAGACTCTCCTCCAGTTGAGCTCTCGCGCCGGCTGCATCACGCACCAGGGTCTTCGTCGCCAAGATGACCTGATCCCGAAGGCCCTGCAGCGCCGCACCCATCTTTGCCTCACTGTCGCCATAGACATAGGCCGTGTCAAAAAAGGTGATGCCCCGGTCAAGGGAATACTTGACCAGTTCCACGGCCTCTGCAAGGTCCAGCCGCGTTATCGGGATCCCCCCAAAACCAAGCTCCGATACCTCTAATCCGGTCTTTCCGAGTCTCGCCGATCTCATGGACTTCTTCTCCCTTCTACGAAAGCAGTTGTGTAACCTAAGTTGAAAAAAAAGAACTCAATTCGTGGGAGCCAGGAGCCGACGAGGGCAAGGGAACAGGGGCTAGGTGTCGGGGATCAGGTGTTGCCCTAAGCCGACGGTTGGCTGCCGCTTGATTATGCCTTGTTTTAATTTCTAACTCTTATTCCGACTGCAGCGTCTAACCTTAAGGTATCTATAAGCGAGAAACAACACAAAAGACAAACAGATTCCTGCAAGATCGTAAAGCCAGTCTTTGATTCCCGGGGCTCGTGTGAGGGACACGAATTGAAGAACTTCAGTCGCCGCTGAAAAGACGATCAACCCAACTCCGAGCATCAAGAATGCGCGCCATTCTGTCTTAGGATACCCCACGACCGTTGATTTCGTCGATCCGACTTCGTATTGCGGTCGCGGGCCTTTTGCCAGGCGCCGGTCGAGGGATACATAAAAGACGAAGGCGAGGAGGCCGAAAAGCGCATAGTGCCCTGCTTCTTTCAGGAGTGTGACACGCTTTGTAAGCGAAGCCCATTTCATCTCGGCATTCCGTTCGGAGCCGGCTTTGTCATCAGCCTCCCTTTCTCTTCCCTTATTGGGAGGTTGTCCCGTTGTGGGCATGGGGCTTCGAACAAGCCGTGATAACTCCTTTGTACCTCCAACGACCATCCTGCTGATCGCCTCTTCCCTTTGAGCCAGATTCCTAATGGTGCTACTTGGGACCAACAACCCAAGAAGGAGGACCAATGTGACCATAAGAATGAGGGCACTCAATTCCCATTGCCACACTCGTATCTGGTAACCTCCGTATATCAAGGTTGCCAGCCACAGCCCTCCGAAGAAGAGACGCCACCACAGGAAAGCGTGCCTTTGTTGGGCGGGAAAGACCTCTATATCGTCAGCCCAGAGGACCCCGCAAGCGCCGTTGTTAACCACGCTTACGTGGGCTGTAGCGCCGTTGCGTGGGACCTGGAGCACGCGCGAGTAAAACTTCCAGCCTTCCGAGCCGATGAGATGGCGAACCTCGTGAGGTTCCTGCCAGAGGGCATTGCCATCCGAATCGCAGAAATAGAGGAGCAGCCTCGCGGTCGACCAAGGACGGTCACCCTGGACGACATTTTCCGAGCGCAGGTGTCCGCGGCATAGCAAGTACTTATAATCGCCTAGATCGCCCAGGGAAAAGCGAAGGAACCCGATCTTTCCATTACCAGCGGATATCTTGACGGCCGGCGATCCATCCCATCCGCCTTCCTTCTCCCACTCCACCTTACCGCCTTGCTTCCAGGTTCCGTGTTGAATCCCGCTTTCAAATCCGCCACCAACCAAGAGGTCCTCACCTATGATTTCAAACCGTTCGTACGCGTGAAAAAAGGATATCATCAAGACGATGAGGATTAACGGGGGCAAGAACCGCAAGAACAGTGCTGTGCCTGATAATGTCCCAGAATTGAACCTTTTTGTCATGAAAGGACGTAACCAACCCCTGGAGATTCAAAGGACTACCCCTCCCCCATGAGAACCGGGAGGAGGTGCGAGATCGGATCTTCGTGCTCAGAGGAGTCCGCCGTTGACGTCTACAATGGCGCCGTTCATGTAGCTGGCTTCGTCGCTCGCCAGGAAGATAATGACATTGGCGATTTGAATCGGTTCGGCGATATAGCCGGAAGGGTTTTTCTGCTTGATCATGTTCTCGAGCTCCGGCGTCACGACCTCACGCAGCATCGGCGTATAGGTTTGGCTTGGGCAGACACAGTTGACATTGACGCCGAAGGGGGCCGCCTCCGAGGCCATCTGCCTTGTGAACCCGATGACCGCGGCCTTCGAGGACGTGTAGGCGGCGCCGAGGACCATGCTCCGATCCCGGCCGGCAACAGAGGATACGTTGATGATTTTGCCGTTGCCCCGCTCCTTCATGTGCGCCAAGACCGCCTTGGTGCATAAGAAGCAGCTCCTGAGGTTACACGAAATGACTTCATCCCACGTCTCGGCGGTGATCTCTTCGAGCCTACCTCCCTTTGCAATCGAGGCGTTGTTAACGAGGACATTCACCCCGCCGTAACGAGAGATCACGCCAGCGACGGCATCCTTGACCTGCTTTTCATCCGTCACGTCAACTGCGTAAAACGTCGCCCGGTCTCCAAAGGACTCGAGCTCACGGCTCAAATCCTCGTAGCGGGTCCGGCTGAAGAGGGCGACATTCGCACCCGCCCTGGCAAATTCAAGGGCGGTTGTCTTTCCAATACCTTTGCCAGCGCCCGTTACAATCGCCGTCTTACCATCAAAACAGTACGTGATCGTGGTCATGGTGGTAGAAGTCCCGGGGCAGTCTTAATGAAGCTCTGTACACCATGGTCGTAACCATCGTGTACCGGAGTTTGGAGATGGGACAAGGTGTTTGATCGGGCTTGGCCAGCCTGCACCGTTATGAGGACACGGCCGCCTTGTGACCTTGATCGAGGGCCTCCATGTTCAGGGGGATCAGTTTTGCCTTCTTGGCAAATTCTTGCTCGACACACGTACGGAGACTCTCAAACGCAACGATCTTACTGCGCGTGACAAAGGCTGAGAGCGCAACGATGTTGGCCGCCCTTACATTGCCGATCTGCTTGGCGATATCGGTGGCCGGGATCTTGAGCTCGTCCAAGTCATCACGTCCGGTGCCGATGGAAATCAGGGAACTATTAATCAACACGACACCGTGCGGTTTTACGGACGACGCGAATTTATCCAAGGAGGGACGGTTCATTGCAACCAGATGAAGAGGGTTCTTGATGATCGGCGAGCCGATCGGCCTGTCGCTGATGACCACAGTACAGTAGGCGGTCCCTCCGCGCATTTCCGGGCCGTAAGAAGGAACCCACGCCACCTCCAACCCTTCCGCCATGGCCGCGCTCGCCAAGATTTTTCCGCTCAACAGGATCCCTTGCCCTCCAAAACCGGCAAATTGCACTTCGCTTTGCATCAATGCCTCCTTCTGGCTCGCACTACTCAGGCGTCTTGTACTCACCCAGCTGGTAGTAGGGCAACATCTTTTCCTCCGCCCATTTGATGGACTCCAGAGGTGTGAGGCCCCAATTGGTGGGACAGGTGCTTACCACTTCCACCAGGCTGAAACAGCGATTCTCCAGTTGGTAGGTGAAGGCCTTCTTGATCGCCTTCTTGGCCCTGATGATGTACTTAGGTTTGATGACCGTCTGCCGCGTGATGTAGCCGGGGGTCTCGAGGGCCGCCAGCAACTCGGCGATTTTGACGGGCATGCCCACCTCCTCGACATTGCGACCGAAGGGGCTCGTGGTGGTCCGCTGATCGGGCATGGTCGTAGGGGCCATCTGCCCACCCGTCATCCCGTAGACGGCGTTGTTCACAAAGATGGTCGTAAATTTTTCACCTCGATTGGCGGCGTGAATGATCTCGGCGGTTCCGATGCTCGCCAAATCACCATCCCCTTGATACGTGAATACAACGAGATCGGGCCTCACCCGTTTGATCCCGGTGGCCACGGCGGGAGCCCGCCCGTGGGCGGCCTCCTGGAAATCGAAGGTGAAATAATTATAGGCCAGCACCGCGCACCCGACGGGCGCCACACCGACGGTGCGTCCACGCACGCCTAACTCATCAATGACCTCGGCCACCAGACGATGGATGACGCCGTGGGTGCATCCGGGGCAGTAATGGGTGTGCATGTCAGAGAGGGCTTCAGGTTTTGCGAAGGTTACTCCCATTTTTGAACTCCTTGGTTGACCAAAAGTGCATCGAGCGGAACTCTTGCCGCTCGTGCTTGAACGTCTCCACTAGCGGCCGCGTGGAAACGCTCCTGTCAGGCAGACGACGCGTCGCTCTCACGTCAGTGCGTCACGGATTTGTCGAGCCGCTCAATAGCATCGATGACCTCTTCCGGGGTGGGCACCTCACCGCCGCACTTGCCATACCAGCTTACGGGGCGTCTCCCCATGACGGAGCGCTCCACATCTTCCAACATCTGGCCCATGCTCATTTCGACACTGAGGACGGCCTTGCAGCTGTCCTTGGAAGCGGCGTCCGTGGTCGCCTTTTCCGGAAACGGGAAGAGGGTCTGAGGCCTCATCAAACCGACGTCGAAGCCTTCCTCCTTGAGTAGATCAATGGCCGTTCGGCACACCCGACTCATGGTCCCGTAACTAACAAGGAGAATGCGGTAGTCTGAATCGAGGTTATAGGGTTCATAACGGATGTCTTCGCGCTTCATCCGTTCGTACTTGGCCTTCAGGGCCAGATTGTGGGCATTCAGCTGCTCCGGATCCAGGATCATAGACCTGATCAAGTTGCGTTTGTCGCTCTTGCGATTGCCCATTCCGTTCGTAGCCCACTCATCCTTGTTGACCGGTTCGACCCTGAGGTGCTCCGGGAACTCGACCGGCTCCATCATCTGGCCGATCAGGCCGTCACCCAAGATCATGACAGGATTGCGGTATTTCTCGGCCAGAGGAAAAGCCGCCATCACCATGTCGACCGCCTCCTGGACGCTTGCCGGCGCCATGACCAGAATCCGAAAGTCACCATGACCCATCCCTTTGGTGGCCTGGAGATAATCGGCTTGCGACGGCAGGATCCCTCCCAGACCGGGGCCACCCCGCATGATGTTGACAACGACGACTGGGCATTCCGCCCCGGCGCAATAACTGAGCCCTTCACCCATGAGGCTGATGCCCGGACTCGAGGAAGTCGTAAAGACGCGCTCCCCGGCCCCCGCCGCCCCAAAGATCATGTAAGAGACCGCGACCTCGCTCTCTCCCTGTAGGAAAACGCCGCCCACTTCCGGCATGCGGCGGGAGAGGTATTCAGCGACCTCGGATTGCGGAGTGATCGGGTAGGCAAAATAGTTGAGGCATCCCGCCCTGATGGCCGCCTCCCCAATGGCCTCGTTTCCTTTCATCAAGAGCTTGCCCATGTATTCCTCCGTTTAGGCCCGAGCAGCCTTTTCTTCAGGGTCTTTGGTGATCGTTATGGCCACGTCGGGGCACATCCGGCAACAGGTTGCGCAAAATACGCAGTCTCCCGGCCGCGCCTGATAGGCGGGAAAATATCCCTTGGTGTTGACTTCCGCTGAGATCTCGAGGACATTTTTCGGACAGACCCCGACACATAATCCGCAACCTTTGCAGCGGTCTTTTTCAATCGTGTGACAATACGCCATAAATCAGACTCCTCTCAAAAAGACGATTACAGCTCCTAAATACGCCTATCCGCGCCGATAATCTCGGGTACTGTTTCAGTTTGGGTCCGATGCCTGGAGTTGAGGTCCTGTTCGTGAAAGGGCTGTTGCCCTTTTCCAGGGTGGCACAAGTTGTCTGCAGATGGGCAGCACCGGGCATGCAAAACGTTCAGTATCGATCCGAGAAAGCAACTCCTCGGCCACAGTCACGAATTCGAGGGTCAGGCCGGTCTCTTGGGATAGCCTCGAGACGAAATCATGTCCCCAGTATACGTCTTCGACCTTGGTCTCGTCGATAAGATTGGCATTCCCAATAATCCCGTTCACAGATAGTTTCGAGGCATTTTCGATCTCATCGCGCATCCTGAGGCATCCTTCGACCGAATCCATGAAGGGTCGAAACGGATTGACGACCTGAACGACACGCAGTTCCTTGCCCCGCAGGGGATCGGCCAGGGCCGCAAGGACCGTGGCACCCACACCGTCACCTCCGACATCGAGGAGGGTCAACTGGCTCGGCTGACGGATCATCCCCGCGACCAGGGGGCTCAAGATAGGCAAATCGGCCTGTAGGAACTCATCCGGTGGCAAGACCACCTCAACGCCCAACCGAGCGAGGGACCCCTTCGCCTCACGGGTTCTGAAGTAGGGATTGACGAGATCAAGGTCGGCGACGCGGACCTCGAGACCTTTACGGCTCATCGTTGCGGCGAGGTTGATGGAGACCTCGGTCTTTCCGCTGCCATAATTGCCCACGATGATCACGATACCGGTCAAGTCGATTTCCATACCCATTCGCCTCGGGACCTCATCAAAAAACCCCGTTCGGGGAACAAGGCGACACTCGTTCGCCCAGAATGGAACCGGCGAGCGTGAGAGCACCTGTTTCCTCCGGGGTCAGCCTCCCTTTCACGATGGGTGAAAGAAATCGCTAACCATCTTGTATTTCAGGGCCAGCGTCGAGAGGCACGCGTGATTGGCAGCTTAAATTATGTATAATCCCAACTTCTGTCAAGGGTTTTGGAGCGGACGTGGGGTTGACCGAGTCGAAGCGAAAGCCCAGCTATGAAAAAGAATTGTAAAACCTGGATGATTGGTATAATTGCCAGGCAGCGCAGAGCTCAAGTACGCCCGCGGTTTGCGCGTTCAGGAAATGCCCGTGGCCGACCCTTGTCTAAGTAAAGGACGGCTTCCGGAGGAGATCACGAGGTGGGTGATGAAGATAGCCATCAGCGGGAAGGGTGGCGTGGGGAAGACGACGTTTGCCGCGTTCCTCATTCGGGCCCTTGCCGATCAGGGGAAGAGAGTCCTGGCCATTGATGCGGACCCGGATGCAAACCTGGCCCAGGCCCTGGGTGTCAGGGATCGGGATGAGATTGTCCCGATCTCCGAGATGAAGGACTTAATCGAGGAGCGAACTGAAACCCGTCTGGGCACGATGGGCTCCTTTTTCAAGTTGAATCCCAAGGTGGATGATCTGCCCGACAAACTCTCCGTAGAGATAGACGGCGTGAGGTTGATGGTCTTGGGCGGCGTCAAGCAGGGGGGCTCTGGTTGCATCTGCCCCGAGAGCACTCTCCTGAAAAATCTCGTGAGACAGATCGTCCTGGGACGCGATGAAGCGGTCGTCTTGGATATGGAGGCCGGCCTGGAGCATCTGGGCCGGGGGACGGCCAAGGCGGTCGATCGACTCATCGTGATCGTTGAGCCCGGAAGACGCAGCATCGAGACGGCCCGCCAAGTGAAAAAGCTGGCCGGAGACATCGGCCTGGAGACGGTCAGTCTCGTGGGCAACAAGATTCGTTCCGACAGCGACAAGGAATACCTGTCGGAACACATGCCGGACTTTGAGTTTCTCGGGTTTCTGCCCTTCACGAGCCGAATCATCGAGGCCGACCTGGAAGGTCTGCCGCCGTTTGAAAAAGACCCTGACGGACTGCGGACCGCAAAGGAGATCGCCGCCAAATTGGCTGCCGAATATCTCGTATGAAACTCCATGAAATAGGATCGTTAAAGCCTTTACGCCCAGCCATGGGGGTCTCTTTTCAAGAAACAAAACGTTACCTGCTCGAACGCTGAGGTGGCGTGCAAGCCAGGCGGCCGGAGCAGACTCGGAGAATGTGCCAAGGCTGTCAATCCGGCCTATTCCACGG
>CAZAGT010000214.1:0-8592 GCA_964484515.1 uncultured Desulfobacteraceae bacterium
ACTCTGCTCAGGACCGTGAGCCTGTCGAACGGCCTGTCGAACGGCAGATGGGCGTCTTCCGAGCGCCTCAGCGTTCCGACGGATACCTTTAAACATATAAACCGTTACATGTTTCGCTCAATACGTATGCGAGCAGACAGGAGCGAATCCATGAAGATAACTGACGTGGTATCAATGTTATTACATTTTCCGACACCAAGAATCATCGCCGATGCGCACAACGTTCTCGACAAAATTGAATTTGTAGTTGCCCTTGTTCAAACCGACAAAGGAATAACGGGCACAGGTTACACCGTGACCGTGGGTTCAGGGGGCGATATCATCAAGCAGGCGATCGATGCCCATCTTAAAAACGCCGTCATCGGCCAAGATCCTTTTAATGTGAGAAAGATTTGGCACGACATGCACTGGGGCGAGACCCATTGGGTCGGCCGGGCAGGTGTGACTACGATGGCCATGGCGGCTGTTGATATCGCTGTTTGGGATATCATGGCAAGGGCCTGTGACAAACCCCTTTGGAAGTTACTGGGAGGCTTTGAGAAAGACGTACCGGCGTACAATACAGACGGGGGCTGGCTGTCTTGGAGCGTTGAGGAGCTGGTTACGGATATGACCCGGATGATCGATGAGGGGTTCAAAGGGGTGAAGATGAAGATCGGCCAGAAGGATCCCTGGGCGGATATCGAGCGCGTCGAAGCGGTTAGGAAGGCCCTAGGGGATAAGGTGCGATTGATGGTGGATGTCAATCAGAAGTGGGACCTTCACACGGCCATGCAGTTCGGGAAGAGGCTGGAAGACTATGACGTCTTTTGGCTGGAAGAACCGCTCCATCCAGACGATATCGAGGGCCACGTGAAGCTCGCGAATACCCTGACGACACCGATCGCCTTGGGCGAGCATGTTTACACGAAGTACGCATTTCGGGACTATATTCAAAAAGGCGGTGTCGAGATCGTTCAGGTGGATGTGGCAAGGGTGGGCGGCATTACTGAATTCTTGGCTGTAGCCGCCCTGGCCGAGTGTTACAATCTCGCTGTTAGCCCCCACGCCGGCGATGCCATGCAAATCCATCAGCATCTTCTCTTTTCCATTCCCAATGCCCTCTTCCTGGAATATATCCCCTGGGGCTTAGACCTATTTGTCGATCCGGTGGTCGTGAAGGACGGCACCCTGCAGCCCCCTCAAAGACCCGGGGCTTCCACCGAAATCAAGGAAGATGTGATCATGAAATTCCAGGTCTAAGAATCCCTTTGTAGGCCTGACGGGCATGCCCCCTAAAGTCCGGTCGAGAGGGCCCGACGCTGCTTTCCCCTTACTTCTCGCCCCTGTCCTAAGGTAGCAGCTAATTGCCTGCCGATGCGGTACAGCGTAACGGCCGGCTTATGAGATTACCCCTGGCATACAGAGAACGCCCTTCCTCCCCTGCGGCACAACGGGTGGCCCACAGAAAACAACCCACTCCTTCACAGTAGTGGGTTAGCAAGCCAATATCGTCAAGGTGCGCCTTAACCTACCTAAACCCTTAAACGACACATCGCCCAAGCTTCTTCATTTACCTCTCACAAACGAGGACGCGGAGCCCGTCGGGAAATGCCACCTCCATCTTCTGATAAGATACACTCATGACAATCCCGGTGCCAAAGTTCTGATGCTCAATCACATCCTCCGGTTTGAATGACGCCGACATGCTGTAGCGTACCGGATTCTTCTCCTTGTACTTCTCGATGAGTTTTTGAAACTCCTCCTCGTAGTCCGTCTTCTTCTCCCTGGTGCCTTTCTTGGAGGTCTTTGCGGTCTTTCGAGTGCTCTTCTTCTGTGGACTATATCTGTGTTCGCTTCCACAGGTATGGCACTTGACTTTTGCGACAACGCCCTTCGCATTATGGGCAATAACCACGTGGCTAAGCTCCATCTTACATTTCGTACACATCGTGATAATGTTTTCGGCTACAGGTGTCTTATCTTTGTCCGGTGTCATCGCTTTCCTCCCCATACCGGGTTCTTATTTGGCTCATTCGTCCTGCAACCATGGGCTTGGGGCCTTGTCATCGTCTATTTCTTTATCTTTCTTGCCCTGACGCTTTGCGAGCTTTTCGTCGGCTTTCTTCTTGCGTTTAAGCTCCTTTTGAAACTTTGCGTAGCTATGTTTATTGCGTTTGGCCATGCTCCTCCTCTTTTCCCGCTAGATCACGGACGCAGCACCTGGCCGGCTGCAGAAGGTTACAACCGGACCAACACACTGCAAGACGTTCTCTGCATTGTGCCTCAATGGCCCCCGCCAATGGTCTTGCTTTTTTCCCGTATGCGTATCGAAGGACGGCGCACCCGATTGACGGCGACTTTAGGTCACCTTAGCCTCTCGCCGTTCAGACCATCGATCGCAGATCAGGCTTCGGCATCACTGGGCATCACCATGGATCCATTTGGTTTGCCTCCAGATGCGTTTCTGTGCTGAAAAAGGCAAAAGAAGGCTCTTTGGGGCGCTACATCCCCGCCAACACGTAAGTCAGTTCACTGATCTATAATATATAACTTGTCTAGAGTCTTTGATGGATCTTAATACCAAAAACCGTAGGCACATGCTGACCCTTGCAGGGGTTAGCTCGGTAGGCAGGTGCAAACGCACAATGGCCGGAAGTTCTCCACCATCCCTTTGCAGGATGATTTAGAAGGATAGGTAGAAAGCGGAAGAATGCCGACGAACGGCCCGGAGATTATGGTCAATTCAACCCGATTTCGGGTGCCACTGAAGTGGAATGACCGCCTATTCAGGCTATCAACAAGCACCATCCAAAGTCCAAAATAACAAAGAACTAATATATTCTATATTCTATCAGGAACGGAAGTCAAGCTTTTCTGCGGCTCACCCCGGTAAGCCTATTTCCGAAGGGGGAAACCGTCTTTTGAATTGAGGGACTCAGTGAATCGCCCCGCGCTTCCGCACGGGGCATCACTAAATCTCTAGAAATGCGATAACGGTCCTCTCAAATGATCGAGCCAAATATCAACAACCTCATCGTACTCTGCCGTCCCCTTCAAGACCGGGCTGCACGTTATCCCTGCTTTGGTGAGGATAGTCTTCCACGAGTCCTCCTCGTCACCGGCCATGTCATTTATGGCATGGTCACCGGCCACGGACATGAAGGGCATAAGATAGGCCTTCTTGATGCCTCTCTCAATCAGTATCGCCTTGAGGTCTTCGATTGCGGGCGCGCCTTCGACCGTGCCGACGAACACATTCCGATCTCTCCTTTGCAGATGATACATTAGAGCGGCGTAGAATGCGTTGCTGGGGTGATGGGTACCGTGTCCCATGAAAACAACGGCATCTCCTTCCCGGCGCTCCTCTGGAATGACTCGCAAGAGGATCTCCGTGACCCTTTGTATGTCACGCTCTGTGGCGAGCAGGGGGTAACCTACAATTAGCCGATCGAACCCACCGGCCATCTGACCAAATGCATGGGCGTTTCTCTGCAGATCATGGTATTCCTGTCCCCCGATGGTATGAAGCGATTGGACAGCCACATGGGTAAACTCCTCGTCCATCATCCTCGCCAAGGCGATCTCTACGGAGTCGATCTGCTTGCCTTCCTTAGCCAGCTTGTGGCGAATGATCGAGGAAGTGTAGGCCCAACGGATAGGTATTCCCGGGAATGCCGCCTTTGCTCGTCTTTCGATATTTCTGAACGCCGACTGCGCCTCGGGGATACTGGTGCCGAAGGCCACCAGTAGAATGCCCTTCTTCATGGCTCGTTTCTGGCCGTGTCCCCCACCCGCCGTGCCAGGGCTAACTGCCAAGAATATCAACAGAGCGCAAACGAGTCCCAAAAGTGCCTTTTTCTTCATATCAAAAACCTCCTTTCATACTGGCGCTGAGGCCGTCCCCCAAAAAAAACCCCAGACCGAACAAATCGATCCGGGGATTCCCCTTTTCTATCCTCAAGATCCGATGGGCACAAACCTCACTCTCCACGGAGGTTTGCCTTTTGCTTCAGGCAGGTCTTCTGACTTTCGGATCATCCTACTCACCGCACCTTCCCATCGCTCTCGTGAGTGACAGTGGTTAAAAGCGGCTTTCGTCCCCGATCACAGCGGCGGGTCCGTCCCCGAATTGAACGAGGTTCCCTATTGAGCTCTTAAGCACCTGAACTGAAGGTTACATATAGATCCCGCAAGTGAAAGTCAAGCCCTAGATGCAGATCAGAGTTCCAGGTGGTGGCAGAACGGGTGTGTTGGGCATAATCTCATAGGATTCTAGCCCGTTGAACGCAAAAGCGGAGCTAGCATGAGGCAATATCCCTAGGGCATCAAATCTCGGTAATCTAAGAATATCGAACACCTTTCGGTTCTGTTTCTTTTTGTCAAGTCGTCTTAGAACCAGCTTTGATTTGGACTGGAAACACTTCCTAGGTTTCACTGCAACGCCAAAATCGCGGCCTGAACAGGTGATCATTTCGTTTATGGATCTTTAGTATCCTTTCCTGCTTCCGAAAAGCGCCCCAAAAAACACCATAGACAAAAACGTCGCAGCTACCTAATGTGAACATGCTGATCTTCATCCCTTTTTAGATTTTTTAATCCTCTGATAAGAATTTCTATTTGGGTTTTTTCTATTCCGAAAGTAATGCCAAACCATCCTGTTTTGAAATCTTGAATTTGAAGATCCATCCTCATCTCTACTTCATTAGATCGGCCGAAGTATAACGTGAAGCTAAGAACGCAGCATCTTTATGCCGGGCCACTCTTGAGCGATTCGTTATCTTTCCTCTTTGCCTTTTCATGGTAGTCAACGACTACAATAACGAGTAGGCCGGAAAAAACAAGGAAAGAGAAGGTCACCAGAAAAGATCTGGCCCTCCATTCCTGAATGATCGCTCTTTGAATAAATCTGACGAGTTCCCGCCCGTCATCCTGATTCAGAGTAATAGGGAGAGAGTCAGCGTTCGCCTCTCGGATATTCTCGTAGACACCCTGCCCATGCGTTATCTGTCCCTCAGTAAAAACGGCTCCCACATTTAAGATAATTGCCGACAAGGACAGTAGGATTAAGATGGTTAAAACACCAGTTCTCATAGTCTATCCCACAAACATAACTACTGAGTAGAGGGAATTAAGTCCTGTTTTTTAGTATTCGTAGATTCATTCTCGTTTATTGGCAGCGTTTGCGGATCGCTTTAAGTCCTTCATTTTGTTGGAATTCCAGTGCACGAATGCACAGAAAACTGTGCATTTCTGATTTGTTCAAAAAGCGGCGCGATCAGTTTCTTTGCACCTGAATTTTTCTATACGAAAAAGGTCAGCGATACGGGTTTTGAGCCGGCAGGATTATATTTGCAAAGGCCATTCCATTGGTTGCACGCGGGCGCTCATTTAGGGGAGAAAGGGTCAGCCATTGTCCTGGGACAGGTTTTGCCCTGTGTCAAGAGCTGCCCCCTCTTTCTCTATAGGAAGGAATCCTCCTGCCAGCCGTATCGCCTGATCTCGATCTCCTCCATACGGCTCGTTCCAAGGCCGTAGACGTTGTCAGCCGCGATCAGACAGGGGGAAGGGGGATTAAGGGGTCAGGGCTCACCTTTCAGGGCATTCCTCTTTTCAGTGATAATTCGCAAGCTGACCGCCTCCACCGCTACCGGGTCAATTCCGGCGATCAAACCATTGTACGCCCACTTGTAGCGAGGATCGGGTTGAGGGCCCTTGTCACAGAGCGGGTAGAGGGCATCGACCAGGACAAGCCTCGTTTTACCTTTGACGTGGGGGAGCTGCCAGATCTCCCCCAGTTTCGAGCTGCGCCGGCCGTGATACCTGCTTGGCACCCCTGAGAACATGATGTAGTTCTTGAACACGGTGCCGATTCCTGTCAGCCAATGGGCCTTGAGGGCGGGCAGCGAAATTAAGGCCGTGCAGGCCTTCAGTCTCTGCGTGTCACCTTGCACATCCATCACGTTCTTACTTGGTACGCTGATGCTGCTCAGCGAGCTCCTGACGGCATCAACCACTTCCAGGTGCGTGGGATTGAAGTACCCCGTCGGCACGAGGCCTACGATGTCATCGGACCTGATCAACGTCGACCAGGCCTCATTGATGTCTTTCTTGCCGGCCAGGTGGAGGAGGGTTTGGTCCAGCATATGCTTCAGTATCTTCGAGTCCACCCTGAGGTCTCCATCCATCACATCTCTTTCACGCACGACCGTTACAAGACTCTTTTGTTTGGGTCTTTCCTTCGCCGTGACCCATTTTGTCCCAGGATGGAAAGGCTAAGGGTCGTTCCCACGGTTCCCCTGATGAAATCGCGTCTCGTCAAAAAACCCTTTTCTTTCGACATAATCATCCTCCTATCATTGTTGTCCAAGCTGGAAATATTTGCGCTGAAGACATCCGTGGGTACTTGTGCCCCAAACCCAGTTTCGTGCACTGGACTTGGAAAGATGGGATAATGGAATTGTGGAATAATGGGTACTGAAAATCCAACCCGACGTACCAAGTTCCCGGTGTTCCTGTATTTCGATTTGTTTGGGAAAGATTTCCTTGTCACATCATAGTTGTGACAAGGCACAATGAGCGCTCAGCATAGGACCTTCCCAGGCCCTGACCCCTAATCCCCGATCCCCTGCCTCTTCTTAACTCCTCACTCCTGCTAATTCAGATTCTTTGCTCAATTATGGAAAAAGCTGTCCAGGCAGTATGCTCGTCTGGACTTTCAAAGACCAGTGCTACAAACCTCCCTGACAACATGTACCCTAGCCAACCATTCTCGATCTGAAAAAACGTCAAAGACTGGCTCGTCAAACCCAGATTCGAATCCTTGGGATGTCCCGGCAGGTAGGCTTCGTGATGGCATTTGTAACCGTTCGCAGGTTCAGCTTGCGACGAGCCCCTCGGCCGTGTGACGTGTCGATGAGCCTTTCGTTTCTTGACTGAGCCATTTTTTCAAAATAACCTACTGTTTTGGTATATAATCCTAACCGCGCCAGAGTGCAATCGAGGAGTCAAGAAGCGGCGATCGGCGTGCATAGGTTCAGGGTTTAGGGGTCGGGGGTCAGAGGTTATAGCCCGGTTTTGTCAAAAGACAACGCACATTGAGGATCTTCGCGCAAAAGTGGAGAAAGGAGGATTCCGATGGAGCAATCTAAGTTACCCCCCGGGTTTCAGGATATGCTTTCGTTTGGCCTCATTGAGGGCCTTTTGGGTCGGCGTTCCCGGCGTTTCTTCATGGGTGGGGAGATCCCGGACGGCGTTTTCGCCTATAAGTCACGACACGAACCGGTCCCGCTCTCGGAATTAGAGAAACTCCTCGTGGTCGCCGCCTGTGGGGGCAACACGAGTTGGCACCACATGATCTACCGCGCCAAGCTATACGCACCCTACCTATCCAATTACGCGGGGGCGGCTGGTGGTCGAACCTTTCCTTCCTCGGCCGGCTTTCATACGAGTACGCTTTTCTTTACCGACGACGAAGGCGTCTACCTGCTGGATTCGCGAGACGCGCCGGCCTGCGCCGAACGCCGTGAGGACGGCTCGCTCGCAATCGAGGAGGTTCTCCGTGGGCTGAAGGCCCGAATCAGAAAGCTTCAGGAGGGGCGATTACCGCTCCCGGCGGAAGTCCCGTATACCGAGGCGCACAACACCTGGGTCGTCAATCATCCCGGAACGCTCCTCGCCTTCCCGATCGGAGATCTGGCTCAGCACGTGCTCCTCAACCTATGCTACATGCTGCAAAACGGCTACGTTCTTTTCGACGACGTCAACAGGCGTTCCATCCCGGGGATCGAGGATTTCAAGGGCATTGTAGACGTAAGCAACGCGTGGCCGTTGACCTTTGTGGATCAATCGTCTTTATCCGAGTTGACGGTCGAGCTTGCCACAAGCTGCTATGCGGGTGCACTGATGCTTCAAGCCATGGGATTGGGGGGTTGGATGTTCAACGGCCTCAATGCCTTCAGCGTCATCGGTGCCAGCGGCGATCCGGCCGCTCCCGGCCTGGGATTCCATTACGAATCGGAGGAACATTGGCCGTATCCGAATCCGACTGGGCTGAAAGGGGTGATGGAAGCTCTTTGTCCGCCCCATTATCCTGACATGCGGGCTGCCGTAAAGGCGGTTTGTGAGCGCAAGTTCGGTCCCGGCGGCCCCTTTCATCCCGAAACACCGGGGCCGTGGCGAGACACGCCCAAGGTCCGCTCCGCGGCCCAGGTGCACAGTGAGGAATTCCGGGAATGCGTGGCGCTGCAAGCCCAGTACGTCTTCGACACGTTCGGCAAATTTCCCGGCACCGTGCCGTCTCTTTTTCTCATCACTTACCTCCAGGCGCATCATCTGGACCTTGAGTTCTATGACACGTTCTACAAGCCCGGGGCCTATTTGCGAACCCATGCAGAACACATGGAGCGGTGGCATCCGGAAGGGGGGTCAGGTGTTGGTGATTAGGGTTCGGCGTGCGGATAAGATCAACATCCAATTTCGAACCCCTCAAAGGCCCACAAATCTTGAGTGGCCAAAGAAGATGTATGGCTGTCATGCGAAAATGAGCATGAGGGGTCAGCTTACGATAATAGGCTCCTCACAAGAATTTGTGGGCGAAAAAACCGTTTCCCG
>CAZAGT010000215.1:0-3599 GCA_964484515.1 uncultured Desulfobacteraceae bacterium
TTTTTGTCTTTCCACACCTTTCGACGTGTTGTTTATGCAACAGTAGGGTAAACTCAACAAGATTCCTAGGTCTTCGAGGGAATCCCCAATATGTCTAATTTGAATTTGCGCTTGTTATGCAAGACCATCGTTGTGCCGGTCGCCCATCTCGAAGCTGCAAACCTTCAGGCGAGCCACCTCTCCCTGGGAGGAATGGCGGGGAGACCCACGGTCATGGTAGAGGCGAGACTAGCCGATGCCGATGCGCCCGGATTGCTCGTTAAGCCGGAGATCGCATACAAACAACTTGAGGCCGAGAGATCCCAGGAACCCAGCGGTGAGCCGAAAGCTGGGACGACCGAGGACGGCGAAGAAACGACGGGGCCGGAACCTGACGCTGGCCGCGTGCCTGCAGAGGTCCAGCCAAAGCGTTTCCACGGGACGGTGAACCTTGATCCTACGCGCGTCGGGCGGGACGCCAGCCGCATCGCCGATGAGGTGATCGCGCACCTCTCCGGTCTGGTTGGCGCGACGGTGACTGTGACTCTCGAGGTGGAGGCCGAGATTCCTTCCGGCGCCCCGGATCACGTTGTTCGTACTGTCACCGAAAACAGCCGGACGCTGAAATTCACGAGCCAGGGGTTCGAGAAGGAGTAATGAAGGTATCGAATTTGACGTTCTACCTTATTTAGCAATAGATACAAGAAAAAGTCGGGGGGGGGGGGTAAATCAAGATCCTCAAGGAAGCATCGCAAGATATGGCGGTCTTGTCCGATGGCGGGAAAAAAGCGGAGCCGAGGCCCCACCGATATTCTTTGACAATCGGAACGGTCATCGGAAAAAGGGGCACCCCTCCCCTTCGATGGAGTACCCCTTCTTTCACTTTCAGCAACAAAATTTAGGCAACCCTGACATTTCTGGCCGCAGGGCCTTTGGGCCCTTGCTCTATGTCAAAGGTAACCCGGTCGCCTTCATTAAGAGACTTGAAACCGATCGCTTGGATCCCTGAATGATGAACGAATACATCGCCACCGTCTGCTTGCTCAATGAAGCCGTAGCCTTTGCGGTCATCAAACCACTTTACGATTCCATTAGCCATAGTGACACCCTCCTTTCAAAAAGATTCTCACGGTTCCAGACTTCAGGGTGCCCCTCTTGACGAATGCATTTACCCTTGGAAGGAAACACGCCCGCCCATTAAGGCGAGCCTTCATGATGAGGCAACGGTAAGCCCTATTGTTTCAAAAAGCAAGTCCGAAGACCAGGTTCTTGAAACAACGCTACGTGCGGCCATGGGGGTTTTTGGGAAAAACTGGCCCCTTTGCAGCAAGAGGCGTCGGCGCGCGCCCTGGCCGCACGGTACGGCCTTCCCAAGACGCACAAGGGGCGCAGCCCACCAAGAACCGTGCCCCTTGTCTGTTCTTATTGCTTTCAGGCCTTGAAGGTCCCGTCCGCGTAACCGAAAAGGACGAGGTCGCCGATACCCGTGTTGGGAATGAGGCCCCATTTAGAGACCCACTTACCGCCGTCGGCCGACCGGACCGCCCTCTGCTCGATGGCCGAGATGACGCCGTTTACGATGGTGAAGATGCAGTAATTGCTTCTGCGGTCGGCAACGGTGATGTCCGCGTAAGCGCCCGGCCCTAGATGCCCGACCTCTCGCGTCCACCAGTCGTTCTGGTGTCGCTCGGCAAAGAGTCTTGTGACATTCGAGGTCATGCAAGCCACGGCTTCGGGCAAGGTCAGGACACCCATGTCCGCCAATTCGAAGATGCAGCCGATGTTGTCGCGCGGGTCTCCGAACCCTTTCATCGTCGTGGTCGCCATGCCGTCTGAAATAATGATGTTACAGAGTCCCTCTTGCAGCGCGCTGTAGTATACCTTCTGCGTTTGCGGATCGTTGCGGAAACCCTCGCGGCAACCTCCGTGCCTTCGGAGGTGGGATGTGACAAATTCACCGGTCACGTTCTTCTTCCTGAGCAGGTTGCAGACCGCTTTGGCCGACTCCACGGGATCACCGTGCGTGCCTTGGCCCGCGGCGGTCATGTGGCCGAGGTGGATCGGTCTGCCCCTCGATCCGGCGACGATGTACTCCGAATAATTGGGATCTTGGCAATGGGACATGAAGACCAGGTTGGCCTTGGAGGTCACTTCATAGGCCTTTTCGAGCGTGTCGGCCGGAGTGATCCAATGGTTCTGGTGTTCCTTGACTCCCACGGCCAGCGGTGCCGTGAAACAGGCGATCGTATTTCGGGTAATCTTCTGGGTGGCTTCCGAGAGGGGCATTTTCCCGTTGAAGAAACGGATCATCTCCTTGGTATTCGCGCGGGTCCCGCACATAGGGAGGACCCCGATGTACTGACTGACGTGCATCGGAGCGGCGCGGTCCCAATCACCCATGAGGCAGGCGGGACCGACAAGGGTGTTGCCCGCCCCCGGGGAGAGGCTCATCGTATCCCCCGCGCAGACCGTATCCTCGGCCGAGCGATCCCAATTGTCCCACAGGTCCGCCACATGGTTGTGCATATCGATCAACCCGGGGAAGACATAGTATTGATCCACATTCATGACCTTGTCGCCGGGTCGCGGTTCGATCGTCTTGGCAACGGCCTCGATCCGTTCACCCAGGATGGAGATATCCATGGTGCCGTCGACGCCGTTTTGGGGATCGACGACATGGCCGCCCTTGAGGATCATTCGACCGGTAAGCTCGGCCGTCCGGTAACGGTCCACAAGTCCGCCGTCTGCTGCTCTCACCAAGGACGGCACACCTTCCCAGTACCCCGTCGTGAAATGCCAGAATTCCTCGGCATTGGCGATGCCCGTCCTCTTCACCAATTCATTGGCCGCGGCCAAGGCACCGGCACCCGCCAAGGAACCCCTTTTCATGAAGTCCCGTCGAGAAATCCCCTTTACTTCCTTCCTTTCATCCATTTCTACCCCCTCAAGCAAATTTAAGTGAATCACGCCGCCAATTCTTTCCATCCTCTCTCTTGGCAAAACAATCACGCTCCCGCCGGAAAAAGGCCGGGGCCCGCCCGGAGCGAGGCAAACTCCATTCAACGGCTTGTCTCACAGGCTGCTCTCCTGTGTCAAGGTCAAACAGGTAAGGGGAAAGCGGCCGGCTCTCGTGGCCAAAAGGTGGGGCGATATCCCGGGTCTTTGGAATGCATTGAGGCATCCTTGACCCTCACCAGGTCCTATCCGGCCGGGAGGCTCAGCAGCTGTGCCAGATTACCCCCTAGAATACCGGCTTGGTCATGCTCCGAAAAATCCCGCAGCAGGGCTCGGTATTTGGCCAGTTCGACATGCATAAGACAAAACGGGGTGTCACTCCCGAAACAGACACGGTCGACCCCCAAGGTTTGGATCGCCTTCAGGACGGCCGGGGCCGGCACGCCACTCCCAATGATCGTCATATTCGAATACCTCTTGGCCTCCACAATTGACCATTGTGAGCATAAACATCCCGGATCCGTCTCCTCTACCCGATATACTTAGACCCCCTGAAGAATGACCGGGTGGCTCAGGGCCATGCCCAAGGTATAGGTCGGGCCGAGAAATGCGATCCTTAGCCCGATTTGGGCTTCTAGACGGCCTCGGATGCGGCCCCTTTAGGC
>CAZAGT010000215.1:3609-8533 GCA_964484515.1 uncultured Desulfobacteraceae bacterium
ATGGGATCGCCCAGGGGTCGCCTGCTTCCCAATCTCGTCGCTTCCCCCTAAGATGAAGGCCATGATCTCCTTGCCTTAGGCCTCCATCGTTGTCACTTCGACCCTGCCAGTCTCTTGCCTATTCCGACCGCGTTTATGCCCTGGCCGGAGGTGTCCTTCCTGATGGCGTTCTTCGCCTTCTCGTTGAACCCAAGATAATCTCTCTCACGGAGTTGGGCTCGATGGAACCACTTTGCCTGGAATCATGTCAGTCGCTGCACCGAACTCGAGACTTCAGAGGAATTGCAGACTACAGACCGAAATCATAACTTTTCTAGGTAGGTCAGGATGAGAGGATGATAGCAGAAGCATGGAACTCTCTGGTTCAGTATGTTGACGACCTACGAGACACCATAAGAAAAGAACTGAGTCGCAAACTGGTACAATCGAAAAAAATGTAGAGCCCGCCGAGCTACTGCAGACTGTCTTGTTGGGAGCCTGTTTACACCAAGTCCCTTAGCTGAGGGGTCTCTCATAGGGTACGGAAGCCAGTTTTCAAGCCTTCGCTTTTTGATCAAGCCCGTCATTTCAGAAAAAAACTGAGCGCAAGAGTGATCGCCGCAATCAGCAGCCCAAGGATACCGACCACCAAGCCCACTATCGCTCGTTTCTCCCCTCGCTTTGCTCTCTCCTCCGCTTCCTGTGCCCTTATTTCAGCGAGCCGCGCCCTGTCCTCTTCTGGTTTCTTGTCTTCATCAAACAATTTGACACGCTTCTCAAGTTCAAGCCAGTATCGTACATAATAATTGCTGAAGAGCACCGGCATCGTTGAGTGTGATCGCTGTGCATTGATAAGGAATTCAATAAGATCCTGCGAGGGACACGCGCGTGCTCCGGTTGACGGGTCCGCGGCGCCGCCCATCGAACGCACGGAAATGCCGTCGACTCCCGGCACTTGATCAGGGTTGTCCCACGGAAACCTCTCATCGGAATCGATGTTTAGATCGCGTAGGCGATCTGGCCGGTTCTCCAGTAGTGCTTTTGCTTTTTTATACTCCGAGTCTGTTAAGGTCATACGCGGACCCGGAGTGGTCGCAGTTTCGCTCATATCTGATCCTCCCTACGATGATGCAACGCTAGTAACGCCTGCTATGCGAGCAGGTGGCCTCCACAGGAAGAACGATTCAGTAGGGGCAATTATTTCTCTCGTAACTATTTAAAGAGTAAGTGCTAATTATTTGCGCATTCGCCTATCCGCGAAAGTGCAGCTTCTTACGCAAATAGGCCAAGTCGCAAAATTAAGGTTTCTTGCCAGATCACGTATCTCGGCCGGCTTCAGGAATACGAACCAAAACTTCAATATTAGCCAGTCAACGTGACCAGCGCATGATATCAGCAATCGATGGTCGTGCATTAACACTATGGATCACCTGCCTGTCCTGGCCTGCAACAAAATACACGTTAGGTGGATTCAGTGGTTGAGTGGTGAAATACTATTGTTTGCCAAGACCCTCTAGCCAATCCCTAATAACGGGTTGGATTTCAGGGGTAAGAACCACACCAAAATGGGTCAAGCCCTCGAGCAGTCTCACCTTAACTTCTGTGTATTGAGAAATCACTGATTCAAACTTGTCCGCGATGAAGGCTTCGTCTGCGGTGCCGGCAACAACAAGCAAGGGTTGCGTGATGGCGCTCAGGTCTTTCTTGTAGTTCCTGGGCGAGTAGGCGGTGTTGAGCCGAAAGGAATATGACAGGGTTTCGGTGCCGTCACGGGCCTCTTCCGGCATATTAAACTCAATGATCGTCATGTCATTGATCGAGCGTATCCCCAGGCTGTTTAGCATTGATAACCCCATGATACGGCCGAAGTTAGGGCTTGCCCACCCACCTGAATTGGGCCGCATCGTGGGCGCATTATGTTTCAAGAAAGGCGTCAAAAGCAGGTAGGCGTCGGCTTGCTGCCCGTATTTGCTACCGGCAAAGCGTACGGCCATCCCTCCCCCAGACGAATGCCCTCCCACAATCAGCGTTGCGCTTGGATTATCTTTTCTGATCAGCTCAATAAGATCTGCGGCATCGTCGTCCATTTGGTTAATATAATCAACATCCCTTCGTCTTGTAGGTGTGAGCCCATGTCCTCGTAAATCCGGTGTGTATACCTGGGCTAGACCTTCCGAGCTCATGAATCTGGCCAAAGGCAATAAATACCGGCTGTGGTAACCTGAACCATGAAACAGGAGGACAACCTTATCGGATTCAGCCGGATAGTGCCGATACGCCAACGCTGTGCCGTCTCTGGCCTGAAAGTTTTGCAGTTCCGGTGCCCCTGAGTAATTAATAAACAACTTACTGAAGTCCAGGCCACGTTGATCCGGAGGGAGCTTTTTAGATCTGCCCAATAAAATGGCCACAAAGGCAATGAGGAAGAAAATCGCCGCAGAGGTGAGTATAAATTGAAATATACCTAGGATTGTTTCAGCCACCAGTTATACTACCTGTGCTTAAGGTTTCTTGCCAAATGCGCTGATCGGGCTCGATTAAAGGTTTGGAACCGTAACCGATGATTTTTTGGCCCTAGGGCCGTTTGGCAATTATAGCAGTAGTTGTTGGTCAGCCATAACGCCTCTCTCAAAAATGTCGTTCGGCCCCATTCAATTTTATCCAATCGATTTTAGCTGCCTTTTCCAGTTGTGAGGGATCAAATTCAAACCCAAAAGTCACTGAATGGGGGAATAAATCAGTTCCTTGGAATACCTGAAAACCTGTTGTTCCCCTAATTCCCATATGCCCGAGTGAATCAATCGAAAAGATTTGTAAATATAGTTCACCTGGTGACATAGATTCCAATATGGTTTCGCCTTTCCGTTTATTCTCTAACTCAATAAGATTACGGCAAAAATTGCATAATGATTCATGTGATACCCAAAGGTCATTCTGGCCGGCATAGCCATTTGAGTGCAACTTAATTGTGATGTAAGCATCACCCTTGGATGGCAAGTCATCCTTTTCCTGCATTGCCATATCAAGTTCTAAAAAATTATCTTTTTCTCCGAATCGTATCATTATCTATCAGATGAACAACCCGCATAACCGGCAGCCAAAAGGGGCGTGCTCTACAGGGCGCGATGCTTTTGGCTGTCCGAGTTAATGCGAATGTTATGTGGTGTTAGTCATGTGGAGTAAGTTCCGCGCCCTTCGGCGTGACTTCTGATACCCGATGCGGGAATTTCTGGATCATTTTCATGTGCTCCCGTAAAGTGATCTGAATTGGCGTAACCGCGAATAGCCCTGGGTAAAGTTGGCCGTACTTCTCGCCAGGATCGCGCATCACGTTGTAGAAATCCATACCCGGCAACCCACCGTGGCCCTCCGTGATATGAATCTTGAAATCCTCGTAACGGATCGCTCCAAGGTTCCCGCCGCTGTAATGGAATATCGTGTTACGCCGGCCATGGTCTTCTCCAAGCAATAGCAGCGGCGTCTGATCGACACCATCCGTGACGCGATCATTTGGGATATGATCAAGTGCACCACCTATCCGGGCTGCTGTCGTAAAAAAATCGGTGATGTGCAGAATGTCCACAGGGTCCTGGTTTGGTTCGATCATGCCTGGCCACCAGGCCATTGCTGGAACTCGCACGCCACCCTCTAGAACATCGCCCTTGGCCCCCCTCAGCCAGGAATAGCCCGAGTTCGGGTAGAAGGCGTACATTGGGCCGTTGTCGCTTATCCACATGACCAGCGTGTTCTCGGCGATGCCCTCGGCGTTCAAGGTATCCAGCAGTCGCTTTATGTGCGCGTTGTGGGCTGCCATCTCGGAAGCCTGGGCATTGGCCTTATCGACATGCTTGTCGTTGTGGTGGGCTTTCGATCCCTGCAACTGCTGGGTGTAGGTCGCCCAGTAGATAAAGAAAGGGTTTTCGTCCGTAGCCTTTTCCTTGATGTAAGCCGTGATCTGTTTGATCGATTCAACCTCAAAGGCTTCCTGCCGATCGGGACCCAGCTTCCCCGCAACTCCCTTAATAGGCTTTCGCCCTTCGCCCTTTCGGCCCACATAACCAGCCACCGACAAATCAATTCCGGTTCGCTTCAAATACTCCTCTTCCCCGGGGAAGTCATAGAACATCGATTTGTGAGCACTCGGTCCATTCTTGTACAGGTCGTAGGAACCAGGCCAATTGTCCGGTGCTCCGTTCCATAAGCCATAGTAGGCATAGTCGTAGCCCTGGTTTTCCGGCGCGTGTTCGGGCTCGTCGCCCAGGTGCCATTTACCCCACATTGCCGTGTGGTAACCCGCCTCGGATAGCACCTCGGCTACCGTCACCTCCTTGCCCGAAAGTCCATCCGTTTGACCAGGCCAAAGCACACTCAGCAGGCCGGTGCGTACCGGATGGCGACCCGTGTTAATGGCAATCCGGGATGGCGTGCAAGATGGTTCCGCGTAAGCAGCCCAGAAACGCATCCCCTCATGAGCCATTTTGTCCAGCTCTGGTGTGGGCGTACCGCGGTGCTTGCCGCCACCCTGCCAACCCAGTTCACCCCACCCCACGTCGTCTGCCAGGATGTAGATGATGTTCGGCTTTTTGCCGAACTTCTTTTCCAGTTCCATTAGCTTCGTGTTGATTTGCTTGTCCTCATCAGCCCACTTGTCCTTATTCTTTTTCTGTAGTTCATAGTAGTGAGCGTCGAACTGACCGGCGAATGCGGTGCTTGTGAATCCCATCGCAATGACCAGCGATAGGACACATTTACTCGTCAATAGCCGTCCTAATTTCGGTCTAATTCTCTTCATGTCATTCCTCCTTCTTTTAGTTTACCACATAACGAGCCGCCTCACAGGCCGCGAGGAACGAGCGGTCCTTGTGAAGGCGATGGTTGGGGTCAGCCTTCACCCTACTGTTGCATAAACAACACGTCGAAAGGTGTGGAAAGACAAAAATAACAA
>CAZAGT010000216.1:0-8506 GCA_964484515.1 uncultured Desulfobacteraceae bacterium
TAACGTTTCGTTTTTGAAAAGAGACCCCCACGGCCGGACGTTGAGTCGTTTCAAAGACCTAAAATGATACGAAGTTTTGAGTTTCGATCGAAAGCGGACCTGATATCAATTAATGATGTTCTCAAGATCGACCTATCAACCTCTATCTTCTTGTGAACACCTATAAACTCTACAGAGAATACTCTTGATAGGGCATCCGTACCCGGTCTTTCCCGTGTGACCCATCGGAAGCAGTTGATTGACATTCACTTCCCAAACCCCGAACAGGGAAGGCTCCGGACCCGGCTTCTCAGGATGCCACCAGCCATGGGTCACCATGACGACCTTTGGATGAATAATCGGGGTGACCACGACCTTGCGTTTACATTTCCCGAGCCAATTCTCAACCCAAACCCAATCACCCTCCTTAACACCAAGATCATCAGCCGTTTCCGGGTGCATTTCGATCACCGGGTCCGGCTCGAGCTCCCGTAACCACGGAATCATTCGGTGCTCGGAATGGAAGTACGCGGTCGAGCGCCGGCCCGTCGTGAGAATGAGTGGATACTCGGCATAAAGATCGGGTGTGCTCACCGGACTGAAAGGCGGCTCTTCGTAATAGGGGAGCGGCTCAAGTCTCCAATCCTCCAGCCACGAGGAATAGAGCTCAATCTTCCCTGACAGGGTGGAAAACCCCGGCCTCCCGTCTTTGCGCAGAAGCCCTCTTTCGTACCGGCGGTAAGGGGCGCTCGGATGGCCCTTTGGAGGTAGGATCCAGCCTTTTTGGCAGAGTTCCTGGTAGGACATGCCGGCGGGCTCGAGGATGTGATTGTACAGGTCCTCGATGTCTTTCCAGGGAAGATCGGGTTTGAATCGCTTACTCAACTCAAAGTTGATTTCGAGATCCGACTTGCACTCGCCCACGCTCACGAGCTTCTTTATGGCCTGAAGAGGCACCCACCAGGCCTTCAAACTGTCCTTTTCAAGGAAGGTTGCCGCCGGCAGGACCACATCTGCGAGCATCGCTGTCGGGGTCATGAACAGGTCCACGACCGCCACAAAATCGAGCTTCTTGAGCGCAGCGTGCCATTTCTTCGGATCAAGCCCAGTACAAGCTATGGGGTTCGCCGTTTGGATCCACATTCCCTTAACGGGATAGGGATCTTCCGTAAAGATCTGGTCCAAGACCATATCGGGATGGGCCCAGGCACGAAAATCTCGAACGGGCCCGTACTTCCAGCTGCCGATCCGCTTGGCTTGCATTTCCGGAGACAGGCTGAGCATACCGCCTCCGGTGTGAAAGGGATAGGTGACCACGTCCAGCGGGTAGCGAGCAATGACGTTGCCGCCGGGCACATCCAGGTTGCCGGTCAAACACCATAGATGCGCAATGGCCTGCGCCGTCGGGGTGGTGCTGGGGATCGTGTCGATGGGTAGGCCCCAATGGAGCGCGGCCGGCTTGCTCTGCGCATAAAGGCGTGCCACCGCGCGAATCTTCTCCACCGGTATCCAGGTGATCTCGGCGACCCGTTCCGGCGAGTACTCGCGAGTTTGCTCCTTAAGAAGGGTCCAGACGGTCTTACACTCTGCCCTCTCCCCGCCTTTCAAGGCCACCTTGAATGTTCCCTCGAGCGCCGGATCGCAATCTTGAGAGCGGTATTCGGCGGCCGCGCCATCCCACCGGCCGATCTGGTTCGCAGCTCGATCCCAGACCAGGAAGTCCTCCGCTTCGCCGCCTTCCTCAACGTCTCTCCCCCTGAGCAGGGCGTCTTGGTCCCCATCGGTTCTCACTAGGAACGGGGCGTTCGTCCAGCTCATGACGAAATCTCGATCGTAGAGATCCTCGTGGATGATGACGCGGAGCAGACCCAGCGCGAGCGCCCCGTCGGTCCCGGGCCGTATCTGCAACCAATGTTTGGCCTTTGAGGCCAACCAGGTGCAACGCGGATCGATAACCACGATCTCGGAACCACGCTTCATCAGGTCCACAATCCAATGCCCGAAAAAACCGTCCGGGCAACTTGCGGGGAGGTTTTGGCCCCATACCATGATACACTTCGGGACCTCGTATTCCGGGTCGTCGTATCGATTTGCGAGCCACTGTGAGGCATCAACAACACTGTTGTCGCCCTGAGTGATCCACATCACCATCAAGCGGGGTGTATAACAAGCAAGGCCGCTGAGCCCAAAGACCCAGTTCGGGCTCCCGTAGGCATAAGCCAGCATCGAGATCCAGCCACCGATATCCCTTCCGGTGCCTTGCAGAAAGATCATGCTCTCGGGACCGTCCGATTGACGGATCTCCTGCATCCTCCCCTCGATCAGGTCAAAGGCCTGCTCCCAGGTGATTCGCTCCCACTTGCCCTCGCCCCGTTCCCCGACCCGCTTCATGGGATACGTCAGCCGCTCGGGGTGATAAAGATACTGCGTAAGAGCCAGGCATCTTGGACAAAGGCGTCCCTGACTCCAGGGATGTTCGGGGTCTCCTTCGATCTTGATGACCTTGCCGTCCTTGACGTGCGCCAGCACGCCGCAGCCGCCGTGGCATCCGGGCCCGGCCGACCAGGTCGTGGTCCTGATAATCTCGACATCTTTCGTACTCATAAACCGCTCCTCACTTTGTCTTCAGCACATTCGAAATCTGATCACACCGTGTTGCATCTTCGAACGCCATAAGTGATAGGAAAACTTGAATATCGAATGTCGAACAGAAAACCGGAGAATGACGAAGTTTCCAGCTCGATATTTCTTGTTTGATATTCTACGGTGCACCGCTTTTTGAACGCTTTGCCTTTCGCCTCCAACCTCCAACCTCAAGCCTCAACCCCGCGAATATTGACCTTCATGCCACAGCGCCCAAAAACTTTCAGCCGGCGCATCCAGATGTGTCCGGATCGGCTCACATTTTACCCTGAACAAAAAGAACACGGGAACCGTGATTGGACCCACGGGGATCGTCTCGTAATTGGCCATGCCCTTGGCCAAGATCAGATCCGCCCGGGAGACCAAATCGCGGAACTCGGGAGAGACCCTTTCCCAATCGATCCCGGCCCCATCAGTGCCGGTGTCCGCCACCTCTTGAAAGCAGCCTTCGAGATCGTACGTCTCCAGATCCTCGCGCGTCAGGTCATTGAGGGCCGGACCGCCCTTGACCACGAGCACGGTGCGCTCGGAACGCGCCGCCACGTAATCGTAAAGGGGCCGGTCGAAATAGATCTCACCCGCATTGTCAGCCAGGTAGAGGACCAACTCCGGCTTCTCTGGCAAGACTTGCTCGAGCAATGATATGTCGTCCTGATAAAAGTGAAGGCCTGCCTTGATGCGGGCAGGCAGGTCCGCAAGGGCGCTTTCTGCTTCCCGAAAGAAATCGAGGCTGTTTCCCAAGGCCGCAGCGGTCACCCTCGATCGAAGGCCATCGACGATATGGGGATAGGCTCGCTCATAAGCCTTCCTTGCCACGGCCATCTCCTGAGCCTTCAATCCAGCAAAGGGATCTTTAACCCCCGAAAGCCACCTGATCTTCCTCAGCACCAGGTTGGCGGTCGAGGGGGACGTCATCTTCCGCCGAGCTGCGACCCGGAGGATGTCCCGCGCCTCCTCTTCGATCCTAAGCATGAGCCCGGCATCGTTGGCCGCAACGATCTCGGCCACCCGGCGCGCCAGCCCCACCAAACAGTCACGGCATTGAGGAAAAGGTTGAAATCTTTTCAATTTTTTCCCCATAGAGACATACCGATCTTCGCGGATTCCTTCAACTCTTGGTGAATGATCAGATGAGACCTCGCTACTTCGAACTGCAGGAGATATCCGGTGATCTCTTCTGAGCAACGAAGCCCTGCAATGGTCTAGAACCGGAAAGACGCAAAGATGAGGGACGGCCCGAATATTCGCACATGCTTCGCCCCCGACAAGCCCCTCTTTCGCATGCTCTCGAGTCCCATGAGCTTCCTTACTTCCAAAGCAGGCAGATACCCCAGGACAAAAAAAATATCAGTAACGCCATGCCCGTGCAAAGACCCTTACTTTTGAAGCACCATGCCTAGATACTTTGCTGACTCAGGGTCTTGAGGAATAGGGGCTATGAAGAACGCCACGTCATGTCTTTGATTTGAGGCACTCTTTTCGTCCATCGGTATCTCCCGCTGGTCGAAAAAGATAGCTTCCTCTGTGCGCTTCGTGCCTCTGTGGTGAACCTGATTTTAAGAAAAGCGAATTCTTGCCGAAAACCCCAATGACATCAAGGCAATCCACAATTATTCTGATCTATGTTGGAAAGCAAAGCAGAAATGCCATTCATAGATGGGCGTTCAAGCTCCAATCCTATTGGCAGGGGGCCATGCGGTCAAGCGTTTAAGCTAGGCCGATTGATTCGGTCCACCCGCCGTGCGCCAGCACAGGATCGTTTGCGGCATGGATTCCTTTGTTCAATCGGGCACGCATGTCTATTCTTGGTCGGTTCTGTGATGAATCAGCACGTTCTTGTCCTGCTTCAGCCGGATATGGAGGTTTTTCGGTCAACAGGGTATTACCTCATGGACCATTCAGGCCTTAAGACGGTCACAATTGTATCGAGATTCATGGAAGCTGCCGGAGGGTCTAAGAGCCTCTATTCAGGAGGGGGGTACGACCACGGATCGGAGATACTTGAGAGTGGTAGGACGGTGATTCTTTCCGCCAGGCGATACTCTCTGGAGCCGGGGTAGATCACCCAGAGGTGGGCCAGCCCAAGATCCTCCAGCGCCGACTGCATGGACAAGGATTTCTTGGGGGCGTCCATATACTTGCATTCCGCCGCCCAGTTTTTGCCTTGGTGCTGCCAGAAGAGATCGACTTCAGCCCCGCTGTGAGTACTCCAGAAGAAGACTTCTTCATTTCGCTTGCCGATGCTGCGGATCAGGCATTCCAGTGCGAAGCCTTCCCAGGAAGCGCCTAACTTGGTGTGTGTCAGGAGTTCTTCCTTCCGGCCGACGGCAAGCAGGGAATGAAAAATCCCCGGATCGGTGAAGTACAACTTGGGTCTTTTCACCAGACGTTTGCTAATGTTGGCGTGCCAGGGCTGGAGCAGCCTCAGCATGAACGTGCCCTCGAGCAGGTCGATATATTTACGGGCAGTCATATCCGAAATCCCGAAATTGCGGGCCAGTTCGGAATAATTGACAATCTGCCCATGATAATGCCCCAGCATGGTCCAGAAACGCCTTAGCGTATAGGCCGGGATGGAAATCCCCAGCTGAGGAAGGTCCCTTTCCAGAAAGGTGGCGATGTAGTTCTCTCGCCAGACGGCGCTCTCCTCGTCGCTCTTGGCCAGGAAGGATCTCGGAAGCCCCCCCCTGAGCCACAACCTCGCAATCTCTTTTGACCCAACATCATCGACGCGAAACCCCGCCAGGTTGAAATACCCGATTCTCCCTGCTAAGGTCTCCGAACTCTGCCGAATCAAGTCGCGGGATGCGCTGCCCAAAATCAGATAGCGTTGCGACGGAAGGGTATCGACCAGGTGGCGGAGTAGAGCAAAAAGACCGGCTTTGCGTTGGATCTCGTCGATAACAATGAGCCCCTCAAGTTCCTCAAGGGCCAGCTGCGGCTGGTCCAGCGCAGCCAGATCCCGTGGGTTTTCGAGGTCAAAATAGTGATCGAATTGAAATTCCTTGGCGATGGTGGTTTTTCCGCACTGTCGTTTGCCCAAAATGGCGACCACCGGAAATATCCCCAGCAAGGACGCGATCTCTTTCAAGTCCCTTTTTCTCTCGACGTGCTCCATGGACAACGGATAGCATAAATGTATTGAAATATCAAACCTTAAATTGGAAAATTCAATACTATTTCTATGCTAGGCCGGGGGCCGACCCGATCCACGCTATTGGGGCAGGAAACCCTTGGGCTCATAAGACCAGGAGTCACGAATGCAACCACCTGAATTGTGAGACACCGGTCTGGTCGCCAAAGTTCACGATAACGTCGTCTTCGTTGCTGGCAATGACCGGACTGCCAACTTGAATCTCGGCAGGACATTTCTATGATACCCTAATTGAGCGAAGCGTCAATTGGGGAGCCTTCAGCCAGGAGCTTTCAGCAGTCAGCGGAGGGATACATTGCTGACGGATCTTTACACTCATGGCCACATCAGAGTGTTCGGGGCCAAAGGTCTTCTCCCAAATCGCCAACGAGCGTTTGTAGAGAAGCTCGGCACGGGTGTAGTCCCCTGAAGCTTCATGAAGCGCGGCCAGATTATTCAAGACGGTGGCCGTGTCGGGGTGTTCGGGGCCAAGGTTTTTTTCCCAGATGGCCAAAGAACGTTCGTACAGGGCCTTGGCTCGGGCATAGTCACCTAGAGTCTCGTAGAGCCATGCCAGATTGTTTACGCTCACGGCCACCTCCGGGTGATCAGGGCCGAAAGCCTCTTCTAGGATCGCCAAGGCCCGCCTATGGAAAGCCTCTGCTTTGGCGTATCTTCCCAACGAGCAGTAGAACTCCGCCAAATTGCTCAGAGCAGTAGCCACTTTCGGATGCCCCGCGCCAAAGGCCTGTTCACGCATGGCGAGCGCCTGCTTAAGAAGGGGTTCTGCTTGGGCGTAATCTCCTAAATAGGCATACAGCTCTGCCAGATTGTTCAGAATCACTGCTATGCTGGGATCCTCAGGCCCGAGGGCCTTTATCAAGATGGAATGCACGCGTCTGAAAAGGGGTTCAGCCTGTAGATATTTTCCTAAGGTCACATACAGTACGGTCAGGTTGTTCAGGGTAACAGCCACAGTCAGATGCTCGGGGCCAAAGGCCTTCTCGCGAATAATAAGCGCGCGCTTATAAAGTGACGCTGCCTTGGTGTAATCCCCTAAAGAATCATGAAGCATCGCCAGGCTGTTCAGGCTCGATGCCACGGCTGGGTGCTCGGGGCCGAGACTTTCCTCTCGAATGGCCAGGACCTGTTCTGCTATCGGAATGGCCTCAGAAAAACGGCCTTGTTCACGTAGTTGGCGTGTCTGCAATTCCAGGGATTCCACTCTCGCGAGATCGTCCTGTTGGGCACGAGCAGGGTTTGTTACCCATAGCGCTCCGAAAATGAGCAACAAGCAAAGGCAAAAGGCTTTTCGGCCCGGCTTCGTTGGTTCCCATCGCTCTTTGGCCCTGATGGAACCCCATCTTTCATGAGTCGTTTGAGACTCTGATTTTGGGCGTTCGAGACCTTGAAAGGGTGATTCGGCATCTCTCATCTCTTTATCCGTTACAGCAGGTAGGAGAAATAGACTTCGAAATTGAGGCACTATCATATTCGTGGTGACCCTGCCGTGCGTTAAATTGATTTATGCATGTGGCAGGAAGAGCAAGATTCGGACCGGATCCCCGCCTTCTCAAGCTAAGGGGCCGAATCGGGCCTGAAGATTGCATCGATAATGGCACTGAGACGAGCGAGGGGGGAAAGGCCGGCAGCATCGGCACCTGCCTAATGTGGAACACTTAAAGGGTGAGAACCTCACGGTTTCTTATGGACCCGGCATGATGCGGCCTTTCTGACCGGGCGAGTGGGACGACATTTCCTGGTGTATACTTAGTTACTCCGAAATTCATGACCCGGAAGAATAATAGGAGGGTTCACAATGAGGCGCCTTACGATCCTCACCTTGATTCTGGTCGTCATTGCCACCTGGATAAGCACATTCTTTCTCTTGGTGAATCATTTGCCTCAGGGTGCCCTAGAACTTGAGCCCATTTTCAAGAGTTTCGGGTCAGCACTCCCTCGTCTCTCAAAGCCATATTTGTCGTACCTGCTTTCGCCCGCCGCATATTTATTGCCCGTACTGATGTCTCTGATGCTTGCTCTTATAGAGATATTCGTGAAGTCAGAACGCACTCGTTTCACGATTCAGATCGTCTACACTGCGAGCTGGCTCGTCTTCGTTTCCCTGAATTCGTTTGCGATTTCATCCCCTTGCTTCTGTATGCTGGGGTACATGAAATAGTCTCTGTTGTACGCCCAACATATAGGTAAGAAACGAAAGACCACTTGAGAAAACGCCGCTGAGAAAACTCTACAAACCTTGAAAGCGGATGACCCATGAGTTAGAGACTAAGGTGCTAGGAATAATCTTCCTCGGTTATCGAATGCCCTCCTGGACCATCTCGACTCCGATGAGCCTTCGAAGTTCCGGCGAGGGCTTTGAAGGATCAGGTCCGCGAAGAATTCCTACCAGGTTTCTGAAGATCTGAATCGGCGTTACGATCAGACCCCAGGGAAGGCCCCACCAACCCAAGAGCAATGTATCCAACGCTGCAGCCCTTGAGCCTTGATCCCGCAGGTCCGGCATGAGATGTGCGGCTCGGTTCGCCAGGCACTCAGGATGAAGGACAGAGCCCTGTAACTCGTGTGCACATCCACCGGCCCCGCCCCACCGCACTTGGGGCAAAAGCCCTGGTGCACTTCCCAAGCGCGCCGATCCACCTCCCCTTCATCTATCTGGCGAATTTGGGCTAATAGCAGCTCCTCCTGGTAGCATTAATACCTGCAGAAGCGCTGTTCACCCTCGCGGTT
>CAZAGT010000217.1:0-1311 GCA_964484515.1 uncultured Desulfobacteraceae bacterium
GTTCGGAGGAGAGTTGCCTCGGTGGACGTCACCACGACGGGGTACTTGTTGGCGGTGAGGGCATAAAGGGCCTCCAGACGGCGGGCAATCACCTCGTCGTGCGGGCTCAGGCCTGAGAGGGGTGATATGTCGTACCGCGGAAAGTCAAAGAGGCGTCGTTTGCCGTTTGCCTTGAAACCATCCGTAGGTTCGGAAAGGAAAAACTCGAGTTCACGGCGTAACCGGTCCGCCTCCTTGGCCAGCGGGGTGACGATCAGGGTCGGTCTCTTAATGGCCTTTACAAAGCGTGCCAGGAAAAAAGCCCTCGCCGCTCCAAAGACGCCGCTCACATGGACGGCTGGGACCCCGATCCCAAGCCGCTCCACGACGTGATCGAGGTCCTGATCTTTTGTTTCAATAGGCATTTTGACGCAGACGCCTTTATCGTACTATATGGCTCGGCCAACCTTGCCGCGAGATCTTCAAGACCAAGGGGCGCCGGCCGGGGAAAAAATAAACAAATCGCTTAGGGAGCGCAAGGATGAATGCACTTTCCAGAAATTCCGCGCCGGTCACGCGAGCTGGGTTGTGACGACGGAAGATCCTCTGCAAGATATTCGCCGTGAACTACGAAATCTGGCAACCAAAAGAAAAGCCGCGAATGATGCTGCGTTACGCCATCGAGCGTTTTCCAGAGCCCAAGCGACAAGCATATCTCGATGGCAATATAGAGGAGGGGGTAAGGGGTCGGGGGTCGGTACTGGGGGGAGACTTCGTGCCTGGCAGGGACGTCGTTTTGGCGAAGGACGCTATTTTATGGTTTTGTGATGAAGGGCTGAAGCTTCCACCCGCTCCAACACGGGCTTGTAAGGCGTTCCCGGTACGCGCGAGGGCGTAAACGTGCAGTCTTCATTCAGCACCAGGGCCTCATCCGTAAGGTCCTTGACGTAGAAATAATTGCTTGGGAACAGATCACCGGGGTAGCTGAAATTGTCGAGTGTGGCCAGTTCAACGAGGATCCCGGCCCCAACCCCGCTCTCCAGCATGCTGCCGACCCAGCAGGGGATCCCCGCATCTCGCGCCATGTGGTGGAGCTTCAAGGCCACGGAGAGCCCCCCAACACGCCCGGGTTTGATGTTGAGTACGCGGCATGACTTGAGTCGCAATGCCCATTCGAAACTGCGCACAGAGGTAATCGATTCATCCAGACAAACGGGGGTCTCGATCTGTTTTTGCAGCTCCGCGTGCTCAAGAAGGTCTGCATGAAACAATGGCTGCTCGATCATGGCCAAACCCAACGCGTCGATCTTTTTGAAGAGGCCGATGTCATCC
>CAZAGT010000217.1:1321-8481 GCA_964484515.1 uncultured Desulfobacteraceae bacterium
ATGTCATCCAGCGAGTACCCGGCGTTGCAGTCGATGTGAAATGTCTGATCCGGGAAGTGGGATCTCACGATGTGCAGCATCTCCAGGTCCCACCCGTGGCGGACCTTCAACTTGATGCGCTTGAACCCCTGATCGCAGACACCCTGTATCTTCTGCAACAACATGTCGTAGGAATCCTGAATACCGAAATCCGCGCCTGCATCCACCCGTCGAAAATGCCCCCCCAGCAATTCGTGGAGCGGCCTTCCCTCCGCCTCTGCCCTCAGGACCCACCATGCCGTCTCCAGGCCTGCCTTTGCAAACGGATTTCCTTTAAAGTACTTGAAGGTGTCAAAAAGCTCGTCGGCCGTCTCGATATCCCGCCCCACAAGGAGAGGCGCCAAGAACTCCACGATTACGTGGTAGGCCGACATGGCTGTCTCCGGAGAGTACGTCGGCGCCCGCAATGGTGTAGTTTCGCCCCAGCCCACATGGTTCCCTGAAACCACCTTCACCAGTACGGAGTGAACGGCGTCGTCCTCGCCGTAAGCGGTTCGCCAGGGATAGATCAGCTGGAGCGCCACATAATATACATCCATAGAGTCAATCTTCATCCCCCTGCTCCCTCGATTTCACCCTTCATGACAAAGCTGCAATATTGAGGATTCAGACGAACAGGTTCGGCCATGACCGTTCTTGCCCTTCCTCCCATAACGAAAAATCGAGAATCCCACAAAATGACGCAAGATTCAACAGTTCTCAGAGAGCCAAGACATATCAACAATTTCTAGGTCGGTAGATAATTTGAGCATCCTGCTCCACACCTCAGACTCCGGTAAACCGGTGATAGCCTGGTACAGAGAAAGCGTGTTGAGAAGGGGCCCTGCAAGAAGGCCTTGAAACCATTTCGAATGAAGAATAGCTATCATTATCGCCAAGCTGCGAGGGTCACATGTTTCGGGCACTATCAACTTACGATAGCGACGAAAAGGCCATTGGATTTCCCTTGACTTTCACCGCATTGTGGCAAATCCTGAAGAGCATTATCAAAACTCCCTAATTTAGACTTATTTGAGGGCAATTCATGGAGAAAAACCTCAAGTACATCCGACCCCGCTCCTGACGAAGTTTGACTATCCGCCAGGGGCCTATCTCAAATCCCTTTTTCGTCGAAACACACGGACCTTTCTCCATAGCTTTTCACAGACGAGAACCGATTAGGGTCGATACCATGCAGTTCTCGAGCGTAAACTCCAGGATCATTTTAACCTCTCTTTTTGTCATCATCCACTTCGGCTTATGCGGTAAGGCCAAGGCCCGGCACGAAGAACCTCGCGGTGAGATCCGTGTGGTTGACAATTTCCGTTCAGACATAAACGTCCTAGGCCATAATGTCCTTCAATATCTTTTTGAATATGCTTTGGAAGAAAACCGTTTGTCTGCGTCTCTCGGCGTCTTCCGGCAGTGGATTGATGACACGACGTTAGAGGTGAAGCTGCGCCAGGGGGGAAGTTCACCAACGGGGAGCCGTTCGACGCCTATGCTGTGAAATTCAACTTTGATTTTCAACGCGAGCATAACCCTGGTCGGGGCGTACAGATCTACATGCGGAGTGCAAGGGAAATGAGGGGAATTGAATTGATCGCTACACCCTGCGAATTGATCTTAAACAGCCCGATCTGTTTCTCCTGGACAAGATTGTAATCGGTCCAATAGCCGGTTTTGTAATTGGTGCGCCGAAATACACGGAGAGAGTCGGATGGGATGAATTCCTGACGCGTCCCGTTGGCACTGGTCGATCCGCGGCAAGAATAACCGTAAGGAGATACCACCGTCTTCCAGTCAAAACCTGAACGATTCAACAGGTATCGGGGCTGGAAATATTAAGCAGGAGGATAACTCACTATGAAAATAACCGATGTCAAGACATATGTGGTGGCAAATCCTCCTCCCCATTGTGGAGGACCATATTTTGTTTTTCTGAAACTGACCACAAATGACAAGATCGAGGGCTTCGGCGAAGCGTACGGAGTTCCATTTCACCCGAACACAGTGGCAACTATGATTGAGGACCTGACAGACCGTTATGTTATCGGCTCTGACCCGTTCAAGATTGAAAGTCTGTGGCGCATAATCTACTCAAGTGGCTATACCCAACATCCTGACCTGTCACTGATGGGAGTTCTGAGCGCGCTTGAATTGGCTTGCTGGGACATTATGGGCAAGGCGCTTAACCAGCCTGTCTATAATCTGTTGGGCGGCCAGATTCACGAAAAGCTCCGCAGTTACACATATCTTTATCCGGCGCCCATTAAGCCGGCGGAAGCCCAAGATCCCCTTTCGGTGGCCGACGTTTTTGGTGATCCAGAGCTCGCCCCCAAAAGGGCGCTCCAATACATTGAACAGGGTTTCACCGCCCTAAAGTTTGACCCCGTGATGCCCATGTCTGCTTTTGACCCTAGGCAGCTATCCCTGGAGGCGCTTGATAACGCAGAACTTGTGGTCAAAAACGTGCGCGAAGCTGTCGGTAACAAGTGTGACTTACTTATTGGAACCCATGGACAGATGACCACCTCCAGTGCCATCCGTCTCGCCAAGAGGCTGGAACAATTTGATCCTCTATGGTTTGAGGAGCCGGTGCCGCCAGAGAATGTCGAAGAGATGGCCCGGGTAGCTCAATCAACGAGCATACCGATCGCGTCAGGAGAACGGCTGACCACCAAGTATGAGTTTACCCGCCTACTGGAGAAACAGGCGGTGGCCATTCTTCAGCCAGCCCTTGGTCGCGTCGGGGGTTTGCTGGAGGGCAAGAAGATCGCTGGCATGGCTGAAGCGCATTACGCTCAACTTGCCCCTCATCTTTACTGTGGGCCGATAGAGGCTGCTGCCAACATACAGCTCGGTACCTGTAGCCCTAATTTCTTAATTCAGGAAAGCATCGAGACGTTTGGCGGTTTCTACGCTGAGATTCTTAAGGAACCCATCAAATGGGAGGACGGCTACATCATACCCCCTACCAAGCCGGGCCTAGGCGTTGAATTGGATGAAGAAGTGGCCGCTAAGAACCCTTACAGTGGAACTTCCATTTTTCCGGAAATGGAGAACGCACCTATCTAGTACCCTACTGTTGCATAAACAACACGTCGAAAAGTCTGGAAAGACAAGAATAACCACGCTCTACGCCATTTTTCGCATTCACTCTGGATATCACCGGCTGTGACATCCAGCGAAACCCAGAAGACGCCGTGTTGTTTACCCTCCGGGAAAGCCGAGGACACCGCATCTTCTGCGTTGCCAAGGGTTTGCAGTAGACTTCTACGGCTGCACCCTCGGCGCCTTGAATCTGCAGCATCCTCGACTTTTGCAACGTTAGGGTAGTACATACTTCCACGAATCTTTCGTATCGCCAGTAAAGACGAGTCGATCCGTGAAAAAAGGGAATTAAGTGGAGATACCATCGCCTTTCACTCAAGACCTGAATGATTGAAATAACAAATCAAATAGAGGTTTGGGGCCCTAACTACGCCGTCGAAAGGCCTTCTCCTGAGAGTCTGTCGGAAAACGCCCATCCCGCTCTCTTCGAGCGGGACGAAAGCGGGGACTGAGCCGAGCGAAGCGAAGGTAAAGAAATCCCGAGGAATGAGGCGTACGAACCCTCAGGTTCGAGGTTCGAGGACTGAGGTTCGAGTCAAAAACAAAAGACTTCAGGCGGTTTTTTTCCTTTGCCTTCAGCCTCCTACCTTTGACCTTCTGTATACGCCGCAGTGACGAGGGATGAGGGTAACGCAGCCCTTCGACTCTGCTCAGGACCGTGAGCCTGCCGAACGACCTGTCGAACGGCAGATGGGCGTTTTCCGACAGACTCAACTACGCACAATACATCCCCTGAATCGGCCGTGCGCATGATCTTTGGACGTCGCGAATTGGATATTGATTGAGATGACAGACAGCGCCAGGTTGACAATGAGAAAAATTCGGCGCTTCGGTGATCGATATGCCTCTCGATTTACCTGATAGAATAGGCAGATATGAGATAAGCCAGGAACTGGCTAGAGGCGGCAGGACGGTGGTGTACCTTGGAAGGGACCCCTTCATTGATCGCCCCATTGCTCTAAAGGCTGTTGCAGCCCCTTCCTTAAAAGAACCGCGTGGACTTGAACGATTCAGACAGAGATTCTTCAATGAGGCGCGGGCGGCGGGAAAATTGATCCATCCGCACATCACTATGCTGCATGATGCAAATATTGCAGATGACTTGTGGTATTTGGTCATGGAGTACGTCGATGGGATGACTCTGAGAGAATACTCTCGCGTTAAAGGATCCCTACCCGTCGACGAGGTGACGGGCATCGCATTTCAATGCGCAAAGGCCTTGAGCTACGCTCACGACCACGGTGTCATCCACGGCGATATTAAACCAACCAATATCATGATTTCCTCAACAGGTGATGTCAAAATTACAGATTTCGGAGCGGCGAAGATAGAGGGAGCGACAGAGCAGGCAAGTTCTGATAGCCTGACCGGTTCTCTGCATTATACATCGCCAGAGGAACTTCGTGGTGAAGCGGTGAGTGCACGAAGTGATGTATTCTCGCTCGGGGTTGTGATGTATGAGCTTTTAGCGGGAACTAAGCCTTTTGAAGCTGAAACGGATGTTGCCGTCTGTTTCAAGATCGTAGACGAGGAACCGGAAGCCCTGAAGAAACAAGTGACAGATATTCCTGAATCTCTTGACCGAATCGTGATGCGAGCACTGCAAAAGGAGCCAGCGAAAAGATTCCAGTCCTGCTTCCAACTCGCTTCCGAGCTCAAAGCTGCCTTCGAGGATCTCAAGGAGATCGATGAAAAGATCGAATTTGAAGAGAAATGCAATGCCCTGAGGAGAATTCATTTCTTTCATGATTTCAAATTAATGGAACTTGCCGAGGTGCTAAAAATTGCTCAATGGTACGAGGTCGAAGCCAATGCGATTATCATTAGTGAGGGGGAGTTCGAAGCTGACTCTTTTTACATCATTGTGGATGGTGAGGTGCTGGTTAAAAAACACGGTAAACCTTTGAACGCATTAAAACGAGGAGACTGCTTTGGAGAAATGGCATATTTGGGCAGGAGTAAAAGGACGGCTTCTATCGAAGCACTGAGAGATAGCGTTTTGATGAAGATTGCGGCTCCTATGGCGGCAGAGACGTCTGATAGCACCCAGCTTCGTTTCTACAAGGCCATTTCTACAACTCTGATTCAGCGACTGGCCCGCGCCAGTGAGTTATTATCCCACTAGCACGATCCATAGAGCGTAGAGCGGGACGCCCTTAAGACTTTCACTTTCAAAAAATTGACAAATGCGAATCCGTAGCAAGATTAGCAAGACTAGAATTTTGCCGTCGATTTTACTATCGACCCGGGGATTGATGATCTTAATCCATTTGCATCAAAGGCGGTTTACATATTCGAGATAGAGGTAGATCCTATTATCTTAAGGGGTAAACAGCAATAAGGGTTAAGACCAGGATCTTTTTCGCTATTGGGCAACCCGAGAATTTGCAGATTCCCTTCCAGAATCAGCGATTCGTTTAGGGATGAATGCTTGCGAGGTTGGATGTTCGACGAAGAGGGGAGAAATCATTGCCCTCGAGAACCAATATCAGTTAATTGAATAGTTTTCTTAAAATTTTAAGGGCGTCCCCCTGGCGTGTTGGAGAGATTTTTCGATGAGGATAAAAGACGTTAAAGTGACTCTTCTTTCTTACCAGGTCCCGGAGGAGAATCAACATCGGACTGATTTGGGCTGGGTTGTGAAGCATGATACCACGATCATAGAGATCGTCACCGATGAAGGGCTGTGCGGCTACGGCACTGGAGTCGGTGAGCCCGAGGTCATCCGTGCCATCGTCGCTAAGCAACTTAAGCCGCTCCTGGTTGACGAAGATCCGACACAGATAGAATGGCTGTGGCAGAAAATGTACAGCGGATCGCGCGCGCACTTAAGTATAGAGCGCGGTACAACTCTGCCGATCCTAGCGCGCCGAGGGCTCACTTTGTGTGCCATAGCGGCGGTCGACATTGCACTGTGGGACCTCTGGGGTAAAGTACTTAAGCAGCCTGTTTGCCGGTTGCTGGGGCAATCTCGCAGCTCCATCAGGGCTTACGCCAGCGGAGGCTGGGCGCCTGGAGATGAGACGGAGCAGGAGATGGCTGAGTACGTAGCGCTGGGGTTCAAAGCCGTCAAGATGAGGGCCGAGGGACGGGACGGGTTCTCGATCGCGAAATCCCTGCGCCGTATTCGGGCAGCTCGTCGGGGAATTGGACCGGCTGTCGAGTTGATGGTGGACGCCCACGGGTCTCTGGATGTGGCCACGGCGACACAGCTTGCCCGCGGGATGGAAGAGCACGCTGTCACATGGTTCGAAGAGCCGGTATCGCCCGACGATCACGACGGGCTTGCCGAGGTGAGGGCCGCGGGTGGTGTTCCGGTGGCGGCCGGTGAAAACGAGTACACCCGGTTCGATTTCCTTAGTCTGCTCACGAAACGGGCGGTCGACGTGATCCAGCCAGACCTGGGCATTGCTGGCGGCTTTACCGAGGTCCGGCGTATCGCGGCCCTCGCGTCCTCTTTCGGCGTTCGACTGGCACCGCACAACTGGGGTTCGGGGTTATTGTTCGCAGCAAGTTCGCACATGGCGTTGTCCGCACCTAACTGCCACTTTCTTGAGGTGAGCCAGGCGACCAATCCGCTACTGTACGAGCTTTTTGAGGAACCTTTCGAAATCCGCGACGGACAAGTTTACATGCCAGATCGACCAGGGCTCGGATACACCCTGCGAAAGGATCTAGAGAAGCGCTTTCCCTACGTGTCCGGGCCGATCCATCTCAAGGACCGTGGTTAGATCGTAGCGGGGTAATGCGGAAACATGACAATTCGGCGGCCACAGGCGCCCGGTTCTTTATTATGACTTTCAAGTGCTCAGCAATTTTAAGAAGCCTAGCAGTTGGCGATATATCCCTTGCATTGCGCATTTGACCCCAGGAGGGGGAGCTTTCGAAATAGCGGAAATCCGTCGATCAGAAATATTGGTCATCGTATTTCAAGCAGCAGCTACTCGACCGCAGAATGTGCCTTGGCTTTGACTATACCCTACTGTTGCATAAACAACACGTCGAAAGGTGTGGAAAGACAAAAATAA
>CAZAGT010000218.1:0-8469 GCA_964484515.1 uncultured Desulfobacteraceae bacterium
CTTCAGCGTTCGAGCGGGTAACGTTTCGTTTTTGAAAAGAGACCCCCATGGCCGGACGTTTAGGTTATAAAGACCTCATTTCATGACGTTTCCCGGTTGATCAAACTGGCCGCCACGCGGAAAGGCTGGCGCCGGATGCGAAATACATGTTCGGTCTCCAATTATCGCTCGTTACGCTCGGTGCAGAATGTACATAGACAATCGTCTTCCCCTTGTCAAGGAACGAGCGTGGTCGCGTGATGCCAACAGGGCGTTCGGAGGGTCGATTTGATCTGCCGCAGTATAGCTATGCATCTCAAGATCCGCTACGTCCGGCCGCGCGGGCGTGGGGCTTGTCATCAGAACAGGGATGGCGAGACTGCATGCCGAAGGAGAGATGACCTACGTGGGAAATAGGGTTCCTGTTGCCATAGGTGTGGTATCCACGGTGGTGGCGTTCGTTTCGTTGGTGATGATTCGTCCCTGTCAAGCCGCCGGAGAAATGGATTTCGGCAATTGGTTGAACGGCGTGAGGCGCGACGCACTCGCCGGCGGAATTTCGGAGAAAACGGTGGATGCGGCCCTCCGGAACTTGAAACCGATTCCCCGCGTCATTCAGCTTGATCGGAATCAGCCGGAGCTAAAGCTGACTCTCGGGGATTATCTCGACCGCGTGGCCACACGCAAACAGGTCGAAAGAGGACGAAGAAGGCTGGCCAAGCATCGTGAGTTATTGGCGGAGATCTCCCGCCGCTACAGTGTACAGCCGCGTTTCCTGGTCGCCCTCTGGGGAATAGAAACAAACTACGGGCGCCTCAGCGGCGGCTTTCCGGTTATAGGGGCCGTCGCGACACTTGCCTATGATGGTCGCCGCAGGGATTTCTTTCGGGGGGAACTGCTCAATGCCTTGCACATCCTCGACAAAGGGCACATCACTCCTGAGAAAATGAGGGGATCCTGGGCCGGCGCCATGGGCCAACTTCAAATGATGCCTTCTACGTTCCGCAGCTATGCGGTCGATTTCGATGAGGATGGGAGAATCGATATTTGGAGCAATCTGGGAGATGCATTTGCCTCAGGTGCAAACTATCTGTCACGCAGAGGCTGGAACGAGGGTCAGACCTGGGGTAGAGAGGTACAGCTGACACGGAGTATCGATCGGAAACTGATTGGACTCGAAACCCAACTGCTCCTTGATGACTGGCGGATTCGCGGTGTACGCCGTTTGAACGGCAGGGAGCTTCCCCAGGTCCCAAATCTGACAGCGTCGCTTATCCAGCCCGATGGATCAGGGGGGAGGGTCTTTCTGGTATACGATAACTACCGGGTCATTTTGAAATGGAACAAATCAATCCTCTTTGGGATTGCCGTCGGGCTCCTGGCCGACGGAATTGACGGGCATTGATCCTCAAACCTCCGTTTCCTGCTGTATGGCGTGCGTTCTTAATACGGTCGGGGAGGGATGATCAACGGATTGGCTTGCGACCGAAGGGCGGTACGAGGCCAATACGGGAATAGACGGCTTGATGGGCTCCGAGGCGGATTTTGGCGGGGCTTCGGAGAGTTCCATTTGGCAACGCCCCTCGAAGACTCCACCCTCATCGATCGCGAAGAGGGGGGCCTGAATATTTCCAAAGACCTTACCGGTGGCCAATATTTCGATGCCCCGGTCGGTGATGACATCCCCATAGATGTCGCCGCCGACGACCACATAAGGGGCGCGGATATCGGCCTCGATGGTTGCGTTCTCACCTACAACAAGGGTTCCTGAGACGGCGATGTCACCCTTGAAATGCCCGTCAATCATCATATCACCAGGGCACCACAGGGTTCCCTCCAGATCCGCGTGTTTGCCGATGAGATCGCTTACTTTCACTTTCTTGCGCATATCGGGGCTCCTATTCGGCTGGATCGTCTAGTGTTTGGTCGGGGACTTGTTGGCTAAGTCTTATGTGATGCTTTTCATAGCAGGAAACATGCCTAATCGATGAGCTGAATGTGGCGGTCGATGCGCGTCCCCAGATCGCTGGAAGAACAGGTAGCTCATGGCGGAGGCCGATATGAAGGGGAAACCCTGTGAAATACAACCAGATCGTTATCGACCACGGTCTTTCCCGGTCTCCGTCAAATCTTTGACCACCGGACGAGATGATTGAGGGCTTGGCCATTTGACCGGAATTCCTTCCATCAATCGGAGTCGATGATGGATTCAGAGCAGAGGGGAATCGAGAGGCTTAACAAGATGATCAAGGATTGCGGTTATGGGGTCGTGTTCACAGGCGCCGGGATTAGTACGGAATCCGGAATCCCCGATTTCAGGAGTCCCGGCGGTATCTGGACGAAATACCGACCTATTCAATTCCAGGATTTCGTTAGCTCCGAAGAGATGCGGCGTGAGTCTTGGAGGCGAAAATTCGCCGGCGACCGCCTGCTCAGCGGTGTACAACCCAATGCCGGCCACCTTGCTATTGTCGCGTTAGTGAAGCAGGGCAAGATTTCATCCGTCATTACGCAAAACATTGACGGTCTGCATCAGGCCGCGGGAGTTCCAGAAGACAAGGTCATCGAGCTTCATGGTAATGCGACCTATGCCGCATGTCTCAATTGTGGCTGTCGCTACGAACTCGAGCCGATCAGAGAGGTTTTTGAGACCGAAGAGACCTTGCCTGTCTGCAATCAGTGTGGGGGCATGGTCAAGACGGCGACCATCTCCTTTGGCCAGTCTATGCCGGCCGAGGCCATGGAGAGGGCCGAACAGGAGACCCTGGCATGCGATCTGTTTCTCGCTATAGGCTCATCCCTCGTGGTGTACCCGGCAGCGGGTTTTCCGGAAATGGCAAAGCGAAACGGCGCACGGCTTGTCATCCTCAATCGGGAGCCCACGGACCTGGACGGAATTGCCGATCTGGTGCTCAACGCCGAAATAGGACCAACCTTGAGTGAGGTGGTTGCCCCTGTTTGAGTAGTTTCGGTATGCAGGCCAAAAGACAAACTGAAACTTGGATTAAGCGGCTCAAGTCCACTCGCCCGGGCAGGCAAGCCCAGAGTCAGGAACCGATCCTCTTAGGTGTAAGATTCACGAGTAACCGCCATGACCGAGTGGAAGACGAAACCGACGGATCGCTTTGTGCTCAGATGGATCAAGATGAACCTATCGGCACGGATTACGCCCCAGCTCGCAAGGTTAGACCGGGTGAGGCCCGGGATGATTACGATCAGCGCGGCGACCCTGGGCGTATTGGCGGGTGTCTCTTTCGCCTTCGGCCGGGGATGGCTGGCAGCCCTGATCGCGTGTGCCTCTCAAGTCCTTGATGGTGTTGACGGTCAATTCGCTCGACTGACCGGGCGGGTCAGTCGGTACGGGGCCCTTCTCGACGCGGTGTTGGATCGGTATGCCGATGGTGCGATGGTCTTCGGCGTTCTCATTTACTGCGTCAGGTTGCCTTTCCCACTCCCGGTCTGGCTCACTGCCACCCTGGGAGGATTAGCTCTTGTCGGCAGCAACCTGGTCAGTTATTCGAGCGCGAAGGCAGAGAGTCTCCGTGTTGCCATTGGCAAGCCGACCCTTGCCAGCAAGGGGACGAGGATGAGCGTCATGATCATCTGCGGGCTGGGCAGTGTTATTTGGCCCGGAGCCCCGTTTCTGGCACTCGCTTACCTCGCCATTCACCCAAATCTGGCGGTCTCCTATCGCTTGGTAAAGGGCAGAACGTAGGGTAAGCTTCTGCTGCAATGTAGTAATCATTTCTATTCAAACCCAATAACCCTCTCCAAAAGCCTTCTCATGACCTGATCGCGACATTCTGTAACTAACTAAAAACATTGTATGTATTGTTAGTCATCGGCAGGTCAGGCGCTGGTACGGATGTTGCCATTCTGCCTACCACCCTTTTCGAGTGCAAGGTTCCTTGCTTCCCTTGGAAATGGAAGCGCGGTCTAACAGTGTGGCGACCATGCAAGAGACACAGAGACAAACCGGAATTCCCGAAAGGCGAAGCGGTGAGGATCGTCGCAAGATGAGAGCGCCTCGTTTCAGCAAGTATTGGTTGATGGGGAGACGAGGGTCCCTCAGACGGGACGGGGACAGGCATGGGCGTTACGGGCCGGACAGGCACAGCCACAATACCCTCCTTCTCATCCTCCTTATAGTCTCTTTTAGTGTCCTAGACGCGATCTTTACGCTGAATCTGGTAAGCCGTGGCGCCGCTGAGCTGAACCCCGTGATGGATTATTACCTAAATCAAGGTCCGCTGGTGTTTTTTGTGACGAAGTATTTGCTCACCTTTGCTTCGGTCCTATTGATCCTGTTTTATCAGAACGCCTATCTTTTCAAAACGAGGTTCAAAGTGAAGATCCTCTTTCTTGTCTTTGTCATTTCCTTCGCCTTGATTGTTCAGTGGGAATTGTACTTGATGGCCTCTACAAACCCCCAATGAAGATGATCGCCCTATTTTCCACCCCGACTGTCCACACCACCGTGCCCTCCATGACCGTGTTGATGCTTAGAGGCCTGTCGTTATTGGCGGCCTAGAATCTCGGAGGGACGCTCGCCCGGTTAATCGAGCGTGCGAAAACGACTTTCGGCATGATTCCTGCTACTTAAGTGTTCGCGCGAAAAAACCTCATATTCTCGCATCCCGTCTTCAGGTCATCTTTCACTTAAAATCATCGGTTCCGGGTTCCGCGTTCTAGATCTAAAGGTCGTAAGTTGCTGAAATCCAGTGCTTTATACTCTATGGTTTGAATCGTCCCTTTCGCTCGCCTTTGCCAGGTTTACCCGCCTTGGGCGGAATGCCCGCGCGGAAGCATGGGGAGGAAGGCAACAGATAGCCGCAGCGTAGCGCATATGACGGCCGCCCTCCGCAGTCGCCTGCTGCGGAGGCTGGAAAGCGGACGGCGTCGGCGGAGTTCCTCCGGCTGTCTTTTGGAAAGATGCCGCGTGCGGGAGCGTGGGGTGTTTCACTCGTTGAATGGTCCATGGAATTCGACCCGGGAGAGGCGCTAAGCAACTGTTAGAGACTGGTCAGAGCACCATAAGAGGGAAAACAAGCACCTGTTCCAGGCGGATAAACGTTGAAATACTCAAAGTGGGTTTCGAGGGAGTCTTCGTGGGAAAATCCCATCAGCACAAGGATGATTGCCCGCTTCAAGAGCAAGGCTGTCCGCTCGTTGAACGAGTTCAGCACCTCGAAGAGGAATGTGCTCGCCTTCAGGAACTCACCCATATTGACGAGCTCACCGGCTTCTTTAATTATCGTTACCTGGTGGAGGCCCTGGAAAGTGAATTGGAGCGCACGAGAAGGACGGGTATCCCCACAGGGCTGATTATGATTGACCTGGACAACTTCAAGCGCTTGAACGACGACTACGGTCACGAGGTCGGTAACCAGGCCCTGCGATGGTCGAGCCGCCTTTGGCGCTCGAATATCCGGCGGATCGATATGCCCTGTCGGTATGGCGGGGAGGAGTTTTCGATCATACTACCCGGAAGCCGTCTCACACAAGCAGCCCGGGCGGCTGAACGTCTGCGGACAGCACTAGCCGGCGCCCCATTGCAGCTCAGCGAAGAGGCGGTGAATTTGACCGCCAGCTTTGGTGTGGATGCCTACGGAGAAAGAGAAGCTCTCTCGGTTGAGGAGTTCATCAAACGGACTGATCATTATCTCCTCGAAGCCAAATCAAGAGGGCGCAATTGTGTTTGTTTCGATGAGGGCAAGGTCAGGGTCGTGTCAACGGAGGTCGTGGCGGAGGAGCGAAAGGCGCTTATTGCGGCTGCGGATTTGTAACGGATAAAGGGTGATACCAGGTTTGATTTAGTGGTTGAGACGAAGGTGATACGAAAAAGACGGGAAACCCGGAAATTGTGTATCACGAGCGGCAAGGGCGGCGTCGGCAAGACAAGCTTTGCCGTTAACGTGGCGTTTGCGCTGGCGAACAAAGGGCATCACGTATTGTTGATTGACGGCGACCTCGGACTCGCCAATGTGGACGTTTTTATGGGACTCTCCGTCAGCTCGAACGTTCGCCATATTTTAGAGGGTGAAGCAGATCCATTGAAGATCGTCGTCTTCGTGGAAGATAACCTAGGCGTCCTGCCCGCCACCTCAGGTGTTCCTGAGATGGTTGCCCTCGGACCGGATGATCAAAGGCGTTTGGGACGGCACCTGGATGGATTAGCGGCGCATTTCGACTACGTCTTGATGGACACGGCGGCAGGCATCGGTCCGTCGGTGCTTTGGTTCAATACCTTTGTTGATCACAATCTCATTTTACTCACCCCCGAACCGACCTCCCTAACAGATGCGTACGCCTTGATTAAGACCCTCTCGAGGGAGTTTTGCAGAGACGAATTCCACCTCGTCCTCAATCTCACCAGGGACGAACAGGAGGCACGCCAGGTCTTCGCACGGATTCAGGGGGCGGCGAAGCGGTTTCTCAACATTGAACTCGCCTACCTCGGCGCCATTCCCGAAGACGATGCTGTTAACAAAGCGGTACGCCGGCAATCGCCTTTTATGCAAAGCTTTCCTGAGAGCAAGGTGGCTCAGGCCGTGAGACTCCTCGCTGCGAGGATTGAAAGTCTCAACGGTGGGTTATGATGGTCACAGGCAATTCGTTAGCCTTCAACGCGCCGTACATCCCCCTCAATTTCGCTTGACTTTCCCCCCAAATGCCCTCATAGCTGAAAGCCCGAAGAGATCCATCCGAAGTTCTCTGGAAACGTTTGCGGACCTACAAAGCGAAAGGGTATTCGGAGCGATCAGGCTTAAAGACCTTCGGATCCGGTTATGTGCCCTAAAGGAGAAACTCAGGTATGATATGCAAGAAGACGATGAGATTCGGGCCGATTGCGGCTTGGATCACCTTGGGGCTGATGTCGTTGTTACTCCATCCGGCCCCGGGCGTCGCTCAAACGGAGACCTCCGAGCCGGAGGAAATCATCATTGAGGTCAGAAGGATTGCGGCTGTCCCCTTCTTTAAGGGGAAATACGGCTCCGACCTAACGGAGACCTTGCGATGTCCGATCTGTGATTTGACGGTAGACTTGAGGAAGCTTTCTCCGGTCGCCCCCCGGATCTTGACGAGCTATGTGCACGATGAGCTTGAAAAGCGATATGGGCAAAAGGTGGTCCGCTTGAGTGAGACACTGCGGGTTTACCAGCAAATACCCAAGAATGAGGAGAAGGATACGCTCATGGAGATTGCCCAAAAACTTGGCCGGCGCCTGAAGGCCAACCTCGTCGTTTTGGGCGCGGTTTGGAGGTATCGAGACAAGTTTCGATCTGATACAGGGCACACTGGTCCCGCGGCGGTGTCGTTTGCGGTCTATCTCGTGGACGTGCGGGACGGAAAACTGCTCTGGCATGAGATCTTTTCCGAGACCCAGAAGTCGCTCTTCGAGAATCTCCTAGCAGCCAAATCCTTCTTTGACCAGGGTGCCAAATGGCTCACGGCCGACGAACTGGCCTTCTACGGCGTCAAGGATGTCTTTCGGCGATACGATCGGATCATTCAGGAAAGGTGATCCGCGTGAGCATGAAGGATCCGTTTGCACACCTCTTCAACCGGTAAGGCCCTGAGTGTCGTCGGGTCGATTCGGTTTTTGGGGACCGCCGGTAACTCCGCACCGAGCACCTCCGACAGGACAAGGTTCCGATTCGCACTCACCTCATCAGCACGATCTATCGGTGTGAAATGGGGAACGGTCCGAAGGATTTCGGGCGCCTCAGCGAGCATCTGATACATGGCCTCAAGCACTTCGACAAAGTGATCCAACTCTGATTTCGTGAAGCTCTCGGTCGGTTCAATCATGAGACCGTAAGTCTCCGGAAAGGCGACGGTCGGCGCATGGAGTCCGAAGTCAAGGAAGAGCTTGCCGATTGAGGGGATCACCTGGGTTCTGTGGATGCCGACCGCCTCGATCTTCCCGAATATCTGAGCCGGGATAGTTAGGATGAACTCATGCATCCTCCTTGTTTCCGCCGCACCGGCGGGCAGGAACGGATAGGTTCTCCCTAAGCGATTGTAAAGGTATCGGGCACAGAGCACGGCGACGGCACTCATCCGCCTGATCCCCTTTGGTCCGAGAGCGCGCAGGTACGTGTAGGCCCGCACTTTGTGCGCGAAGTTTCCGAAGTGGCGGTGAAAGGTGCCGATACTCTTGGGGGGCTTGAAGGTCTCGTAGGCCCCGTCTGCTTTCTTGCGGACCTGTAACCCGGGAAGGTAATCCATTAGCCTCGCGCTTACAGCGACGATGGCATCACCGGGTCCACCTCCGCCGTGGGGTATGCTCCACGTCTTGTGAAGGTTGCTGTGGACCGCATCAACGCCTAGCTTGTCCAGGTCAACCCAGCCTGCGATCGCGTTCATATTGGCTCCGTCCATGTACACCAGGCCGCCGACGGAATGGATGCGGGCCGCCATCTCCTTGAAACGAGCCTCAAATATTCCGGCCGTATTGGGATTGGTGACCATGGCACCGGCGATGCG
>CAZAGT010000219.1:0-8466 GCA_964484515.1 uncultured Desulfobacteraceae bacterium
CCTCGGCGCCTTGAATCTGCAGCATCCTCGACTTTTGCAACGTTAGGGTTCATTCCTCCTTCTTAAGCGACAAGCGCAAAATCCTCATTTCTGAATGAAACGTTCGACCTTGGACATATCGAGTTCGATTCCCAGGCCCGGTCGATCGGACATCTCGATCTCGCCGTTGACCGGTCTCGGGGCAGGCGAATCGAAGATATCCATGAGCGGATGCTCGATCTCCATGAACTCGAAGGTCCGGAAGCCAGGGGCGGCCGCCGCAAAGTGCATCCCGACCACGATGTTCAGGGCTGAAGACATCCCGGTATGGGGTGCCAGGTTGAGGTTGTGGGCTTGAATCAAGGCCGCAATCCGCATCCCTTCAGTCAAACCGCCGGCCCGTCCTATGTCGGGTTGAATCCAAGCGAGGGCCCCGGTCGCGAGCAGGTCCCGAAATCCATACAAGGTGAATTCCCCCTCGCCGCCGGCCAACGGCAGGGGTTGGCCCTCTTTGACCAGCCGATATCCTTCGAGATCATAGGGTGGAACCGGCTCCTCCATCCATTCGATGTCAAAGGGCTCCAGTTCCCGTCCCAACTTGACGGCGGTTGATGCATCGTAAAGGCTGTTGATGTCGACCATGAGTTTGATGTCATCGCCGACCTCGGAACGAATCGCGCGGACGGCTTGGACGTCCTGCTTGACCCCCATACCCAGCTTGATCTTAATCGCCCGGTAGCCCTTGGCCAAGAACCCCTCGGCCTTGCGTGCCATTTGAGGGACCTCATCGATAAAGATGGAAGATCCGTAGGCGGGGATCTTCTTGCGGCCATGACCGTGGAGGGCCTTATAGACGGGAAGGCCGATCGCCTTGCCGATGATGTCCCAGAGGGCCACATCGACACCACTGATGGCCTCGACAAAATGCCCCTTGGTGTGCCCCCGAAGACCCATGGCCTGAAACATCTCCCACCAAAGGCCCGCTGCGTCCAGCGGGTCCCTTCCAAGGACCAGGGGTGCGAGTTGATCCTCCACCACATGCTTGGTCGCCATCGGAGCAGAGCGCACGAGGCCTTCCCCAATCCCCACCAATCCGTCATCCGTCGTAACTCGCACGATTAGGGCGCGGACCTCGGTAAAGGCGGTCGTGGAGATACGAAAGGGACTCTCAATAGGGGCACTCAACGGTAACGCTTCGACTCTATCGATCTTCATTTTGCGGCTTTCTGAGAAGGTTAGAAGTTCAGCTCGATGGACCCAACCGGTCCGAATTCGCCCCGGATCCTCTCGCCCGCCTCGGCGTGGTAGATCTCAGCGCAGGTGCCGGTACTCACGAGATCGCCGGCCTTGAGCCCCCGGCCGAGCCTGCCTAAACGGTTGGCCAGCCAGGTCAACGCGTTTAGCGGGTGACCCATGATCATGTCCCCTCGACCCGCGCGAACGACTTCGCCGTTGGCGATCAATCTGACCTCCAGCGCGGGTAGGTCGTAGGCCTTCCAGTCGTTCAAAGATTCTCCCTGGACCCATGCCCCGTGGCAACCGTTGTCGGCGATGAGCGAGGGACCGTCCATTGTGGTCCAATCCGTATAACGGCTGTCGACGATCTCGATCGCCGGCAAGACGGCTCCAACGGCGTCTGCGACGACCTCAGGTTCAAACGGCGCGCCTTCCGGGGGAAGATCAGCCTTCATTTCGAAACCGAATTCAGGCTCGATGACACGCATGAAGAAGTTGTCGGCGTTCACGCGCGCCGGGTTTTGATAGACGGAAGCCGAAAGAAGGCGTCCGTAAAACGGCTCATTGAGGCCAACCAGTTCCTGGGCCGACTTATTGGTGCAGGCGATCTTGTAACCAACAGGGTGCCCGCCATAACTCGAGATAAGCCTTTCCACCAGTAAGTCCTGCACCTTGTAGCCCTCGGCGGGGGTCTGCGGACGGCAATCCTCGGGTAGCCTCTCCCAGCGCTTCATTTTAAGCCGCGACTCTATGAGCAAATCAGCCGCCTTTGCGTTCCTGTCCATCAAGCTGCCTCCATGTCACCACTGGGGTGGTTTTGTATCCCCTTTCCATTCCATGAACAGCGGCGGTTGTCAAGGTCGCGCCTCGTGAGCAGGTTAGGCTAACATCGGCCGGAATTTGCGAGCGTGGCGGCTGGATTGAAAAGCGGTTTGGATGGCCTTAACGAGAAATAGCATGAGTTCTTTCTCTCCTTTGATCATCTGTGCGAAAACCAAGACGCCTTGAAATCTCAGCACCTGCTGCTTTCACACGGGCCCCAAAGGTCGGAATCACTGCCCTTGACAAAGCCCGTTTCATAACTGGGTCTTAGTCCGGAGCGCGGCAGACCTGAAAAAGGGGAATAGCAGACGGGAATGAATTCGATTTCGATGGGCGTTTTCCGACAGCCTCAGCATTTGATCTTCAAGGCCTTAGGCAACACTTCAAACGAGAAGGTGTCGTTTTTCCAGCCTTGGCTGCCGTCGATTTGGAGCCAAACCGGGTCTTGCAGTTTCACGTGGAGATGGTGTCCGCCCTGATACCGGCCGACGCAGTTGCCGAAGGTAAACCCGCTGACGACTCCGGTGGCAAAGGCAAAGAAGCCTGAACTCGCGCACAGAACATGCAGCAGCTGATCGTCAAAACGGGCCTGAGGAACCACCTTCATTCCGTATCCGTAATAGGGTTGCTTGACGGCCATGAGACTCAACAGGGCGTCAATTTCAGTCTCCTCGCCATCGATCGTGACCCAGGCCCGTGTCGGTTGATAGATCTTGAAGTAGGATTCGAACACGGCTTTGACATAGGCGCCGGAACCGCTACCCCCAAGTGCGAGATAGTGGTCTCGCAGACGGATGATAGCTCCCTCCAGTCCTAACGAGGCGCTGAATGCTTTTTGTCTGCCATCGCAACTGATGAGGTCATATTCCCTCATCTCTCCGTCCCTGATGCGCTTCGCGATGCGTGCCAGACTTCCCTTATATCCCAATGCCCACCCCATCGCGTTGGCCGTTCCAAGAGGCAGAAATGCTAGGGGATGGCGAGACGTATCAACGAAATTGATGACGTCGGAAAACGTGCCGTCACCACCGGCAACAACGAGAACGTCGCAGTCGGTGACCACCTCTCGGACAACATGGATAAAATCTTCCAACGTGGCGGTTTCAAGTCCGTAAACCAGTGCGTTCAGAACTTGCGCGGCCCTTGCAAGGGCCGCTCGCTTCTTGGGGAGACTTAGTCTGCCTGATGCTGGATTGGCGATGATAGCGTAGCGCATAATTAAAGTTTACCCCGGGTCACGGTTCATTGACAGTTTACGGTTTGACAAATGTTAAGGCCGGAGGAAAATTATATCCTAATTGAGTGAGAAAGCTCAATTCGTGGAGACCAGAGGCAAAGAATCAGCAATGGGGCGAGGAATCGGTGCTAGGGTGTAACCGTTGATGGTTTCGACGGGTCAGGACTCAGGGATTGTGCCTTGGCTGGATTAAGGTTAAAATACATGCCGTCGCTTGGCCACGGTTTGTGCATTGGGTCCGGAGACGTAAAGGAGTGGCAAAGAGTTCAGGACTTTTCAGGAGGAACGGATCATATCGCTGACCGCAAGGCGCAGAAAGGTCATTTGAGGGTCGTTGATGGTGGACACCACGTTGAGATGTCCTCGGGACCCTATCGCGTGGTGGCCGCGCCGAAGGATAGGCCTCCCTTTGTGGTAAGTGCGGTAGTTGCCGAAGAGGATACGTACCTTGTTTTGAGCGCAGATGCGGTCGTGAAGGAACCGCATGACTCCTGGGACGAGGTCATCAAGCAGGTAAACGCGTTGCAGCCTGAGGCACCGGGGTCTGTTTTGATTAGGGAGAAACACCCTCTTGAGATCCTTGCCATTGTTCATGATTTGGATCGGGAACCCACCTGGAAAGAGGAATGGATAGCCATTGCGCTGGATGGGGTATTCCGAGAGATCTCCGCACGAGACGTGCGCGCCGTCGCAATCCCATTACTGGGCACGACACACGGGTCCTTGGCGTTGCAACGGGCCGCCGGCCTCCTGCGCGAAGCCCTGAAGCGCGTCGCGCCCAAAACCCTTGAGCGCATCTGGCTCGTGGCACCTGCCGGGTCACGTTATCGGGATCTTCAAAACGTCAAGTTAGTCTTAGAAGAGTGGGGCATAGGTGGACAAGACGGATGACACCTCGGCGACCCCGAGGGTCAAGGGGGCCCAAGCAGCCGTTGTGAACGGGATGCGGGAGATCAACGAGTATAAGGATTCACTCGTGGTGGTCGACACCGCTTCTTACTTCATGTTCATCGGTAGGCTCGTCGGCGTCAATGAAAGATTTCTTACCCTTGAGGACGCGGATGTGCACGATCGTAGAGAGAGTCCGTCCACAAATGAGAAATACGTGGTTGAATCAAGAAAGTACGGCGTGCGCATGAATCGCAAGCGCGTTCATATCCGTTTCGAAGAGGTGATCTGTTTATCGAGACTCGATGATGTCATCGAATACTAGCGTTTTCATCGGGCGATAATGCGCGTAGCCCGGACTCCGGGTATTGCAGAATGGCATTCATGAAGTTGTTTTCCGATTTTTTTAACGAAAAGAAAGGGGGGAGGATGAAACGAATTTTCATCTATCCGGTTTGGTTTGTCGTGGTCGTTTGGATTGGATTGGTCCCAGATCCTTCAGCACAGGGGGCAACACAGAGTCGGGAGCCCGTCAATTCGACGGTGTTCGTGGTTCGGCATGCGGAAGCCTATAAGAACGTTTCCCATCCTCCTGACATGGACAAAGAAAAGCTGGATTCCTTGACACCTCGTGGTATTGAACAGGCAAGAAAGACAGGAGCTTATCTCAAGGACAAAAACATATTTGCCGTCATCTGTTCCCCTACGGGTAGGACCCGTCAGACTGCTCGTATCATTGCCGAAGAGATTGGTTTGAAACGTTCTTATTCTGAAGATTCAGCCTTCAGCTCGATGAAAGAGGGGCGAACCTCAAAGGGAAAGGTTGCCGGGTGGTCTTGGCGAACGGCTCAGTGGAGAGCCGGCCGTGATCCTAGGCCTGAGGGGGGTGAATCCTTGGAAGATGCTACAAAAAGGGCAATGCAAGCATTGAAAGCTTTCATCGGGCGATACCCGGGAAAGGTTTTTGTCATAGTAACCCATAGTGATATCTGCGCCGGCCTTGCGGGTTACGCTGCTGATACCCCTTATTCCGAGAGGTATGAGAAGTATCAGATCTCTCCCGGTTCGGTCATTGAAATTCGTGTCAGTCCTGAGGATACCTAGGTATTCGTGAGTGTCCCGGATAATCCCATAGTGAGCTGGCCACAAAGACTGAAACGGGACGGCGGGGATTCTCTTCAACGGTGCCTTATTCCAGGAGTCCGCGTTTGCCGGTAAACCCGCCGTCCCATAAGACTGCGGCCCTATCGAGTCATCAGTTGTTCTTTGTTGGTCTACGATGATTCCCGTCGTAGAGAGCCGGAACTCGTATGAAACTCCATGAAATGAGGTCTTTGATACCTTACTCGAACAGACGGCGAAGAATCTGAAAATGTCAAATTCGAGTACTGACTTCATGAAGTTTCCCGGTCGATCAAACTGGCCGCCTCCGCGGCCGGCGGCGGAATTGACCGCTGAACACGGTTGGCTGAAGGTTACCCGATGCCTTGGGTATACGCGTTGAGCGGGATCTCGTGAGCGGTATCTCCGACACCTGTCAACTTGGGGTAAAATCGTAATCCTTTGACCTCGCCCTCACACCTGACCTCTACCTCCTCCTATGGTCCTTGATGGCAAGGAATTTGCAGTAATAATACCCGGATTAAACCAGACAATCCCCGAAAGCCTGGTAGGGATTCAGGAGGATAGGGCCATGATGTATGAATGCGGCCAGTGCGGGTTTAAGAAGGATATCCCGGATAAGTATGAGGGCAAAAAAATCCGATGCCCGCAATGCAAGGCGACCGTGAGGATGCCGGCAGGGGCGCAGCACTCACCTAGCCGTTATTCCTTGGCGGAGTTTGTAAAAAGGACAACAGAAAAGGACAACGGTCGGGGCCTATTCGAACTTGAGACCGAACGTCTGCTTGAGGTCAACCTTGATGGCATGGTGTGGACCAAGGCCGGTTCGATGGTGGCCTACACCGGTGAGATAACGTTCACGCGGGAGGGCATCCTGGAACACGGAGTCGGGAATCTTCTCAAGAAGGCCGTGAGTGGTGAAGGTGCGAAACTGACAAAGGCTGAAGGGCAAGGCGTGCTGTACCTCGCTGACAGCGGCAAAAAGATCTCTATCCTCGACCTTCAAGACGAATCGATTTACGTTAACGGGAATGATCTGCTTGGATTCGCGGGTGATGTCCGCTGGGAGATCAAGATGATGCGCAAGGTTGCGGGCATGCTCTCCGGGGGCCTGTTCAACTTGAAGTTGGAGGGCAAAGGCATGGTGGCCATAACCACCCACCACGATCCGCTGACGCTTGTTGTAGCTCCCGGGAAACCCATCGTCACGGATCCGAACGCGACGGTTGCCTGGTCCGGGAGGTTGGCCCCCGAACTCAGGACCGACGTCTCCATGAAGACGTTGCTGGGGCGTGGCAGCGGCGAGTCTTTGCAGATGAACTTTCGGGGAGACGGTTTCGTCGTGATTCAACCTTATGAAGAGGTGTATCTGCAGACCGGCTAGTCTCCATCCATAAATGCGCCCTATTCCCTCTGAACGGCATTCTCCGCCTGAGGCGGATAAATCCGCGGGTCTCTGCGACGTACCCGATAGGCCGAAGGTAGGAGGTCGAAGGCTGAAGGGGAAAGAGAAGGATTGCCTAAAGTCTTTTTGCCTTTGCCTCACACCTTAGGCCTCAGACCTCAAACCGCGGAGCCTTACGTCTCTCGAAAAAATCCTTGTGCGGCCTTGCTCAGAAGAAAAATGCGGCACGTATGAATTGGAGACGGCCTCGTAGGTTTTTTTCGTTTCCGGATGGGACTTAGCTAGATGCCTATCTGAGGCGCTCGGAAAATGCTCTTTGCTACTCTCTTGAGCCTCTGCCCTTACGCCGCGCATTCCAATGCCTCGCTCCTAGGAATTCCTTTACTTTTGTTGCATGCACTCTCAGTAGCGACCTATAGATCTGGTATCCCTGCCCTATAATTCTTCTCCAATGTTCTAGATCCGTGCCTCCACAAAAGACTTTCAGCTATTCCCCAAAATGTTGGATGAGCCGTTGAAAAGTCGTTCTGGATTTAGCCGTTCAGAAACGATAAGATACTCCACGACCCTCGGGTTTGAGAACGTCATTGTCCGCACAATACAGCGGGAACTCCGGGCCTGACGCTGGATGCCGGATCAAGTCCGGCATCACCATTTTAGTTCGCTCAATTTCGGTTTGGTAAATTCAGTGTTGAAAGGACTGTTGATAACAACGGACGACGGACGACAGGCATTGAGCGTTTTCGCCCTATCGGAACGATATGGATCCGAATCATTCAAGAGTTGTAGACACCCATGCACACATTTGCGACCCGGTCTTCGATCAGGATAGGGCGGAAGTCCTGAGGCGAGCGCGGGAAGCCGGGGTTGCTGCCGTTATAGCTGTTGGTGAGAGTATGTCAGACGCGGAGCGCAATCTGGAGCTGGCGACAGTATATCCCGAAATCCGACCGGCTGCCGGATTGTACCCGACTCGGCTGGATCCGGTAGAGGCGCAGACAATGATCTCCCTAATCCGTAAAAGGCGCGATCTGCTCGTGGCCATCGGTGAGGTCGGTCTTGACTATTGGGTTGTCAAGGAGGAGGCCGAAAGGGAGCTCCAAAGAGAAATCTTTACCCGCTTTGTCCATTTGGGCTTGGAACTCGGTTTACCGCTCAACGTTCATTCGCGCTCGGCCGGGCGACACGCGATTGCCCTGCTCCTCGAACAGGGCGCTAACAGAGTGCAGCTCCACGCCTTCGACGGCAAGGCAGCCACCGCCCTGCCCGCCGCCGAGGCAGGCTACTTCTTTTCCATCCCGCCTTCGATCGTGCGTTCCCGCCAGAAACAGAAGTTGGTGAAGCAGCTTCCGCTTTCATCTCTCCTGATTGAAACGGACAGCCCCGTGCTGGGGCCCGTGGGAGACGAACGCAATGAGCCCGCCAATGCGCTCGTGGCAGTTCAAACCATTGCGACAATCAAGGGTGTTCGTAGGGAAGAGGTCGTCGAGGTTACAGAGAACAACACCCGTTCGTTATACGGGGATCTCGAACCCTCCTTGGGCGAAGACGCTCAATGAGGGGGAGTTAGAAGCCAGCCCCGCCTCTTGCCGCAGGAGTTTACCCGCGTCGGGAGGGCGGCCAGGTTGACCTACCGGGAATCGTTTTGAAGTTGGTGCTCGAATTAGTCATATCGAGATTACTCGACATCTGTTCGCCCGGCCATGGGGGTCTCTTTTCAAGAAACGAAACGTTACCTGCTCGAACGCTGAAGAAGCTTGCAAGCCAGGCGGCCGGA
>CAZAGT010000220.1:0-8441 GCA_964484515.1 uncultured Desulfobacteraceae bacterium
ACCCTTGGCGCCTGGAATCTGCAGCATCCTCGACTTTTGCAACGTTAGGGTAAACGCTGGGCCACCAAATGTCAATCTTACTCACCAGGTGCTTTCGCGACTTGCTCATCGGCCTCAATCATAAGGGTCAAGATCTCCGCCGCATCGCACCCCCTCCTTGGTCGCTACCTGACCGCGTCACTTTCGTTGAACGGCCCCCCAAAAAAAAGGCGCCGCGTCGAACTGAAACGAAGCGCCCGTTATGCAAGGCCAAAGGGGGAACCCTTTCGCCCGTTGTATCAATTGACCGGTACACTCACGGCGTCTTCCATCGGATCTTTGAATGGGACTTCGATCTTCAAAAGTCCGTTTTCATAATGGGCCTTGGCCTGTTTTGAACTAACGGGACAACAGAAGGCCCAGGTGGTCACGTATTCGATGTTATCGTCTTTCCGCGAGGCTGAAAGATTGAAGCTGTCATCATGCATCCGAAGTGAGATATCCTCCTTCTTAACACCCGGAAGCGAAACCTCAAGATTCAGACTCGCATGCTCTTCATCCACATATGAACACACTTCGGCGGCCCTTTTTATCTTGGCCATGGGAAGTTCCTCTGCCATGATTCATCCCTCCTTTTTTGAATCGCAAGCCATCCGTCCGGATCAACGCTCGGCTCTTTAACCTTGAGGGAATCAGTATCCACCTTCGTTTTAAATCTGTATGCTTGCTGTATTTGTAAGTAAATTAATGCCTAAATTCAGAGAATCAAGATCTGGATGGGACGGTCTTCCCGCTGCATGCGACGGAATACGGCACTCCCGGGTATCCCCCCGTTTAACCATTTTTGGCTTTGAATCCCTTCGTTGATAGGGTATATTCCTCGGACTCCCCCAGGCCCTGCCAGCAGGGCAACGTAACCTCCTGTACCCCTCCGCGGTTAGCGGCGTTCAGATGATGCTTGTCCGGGGCCTATTTGCGCGCGGGTTGATCCGATCGAGAACTAGGAAAAGACATGCTCGTCGTTGTACTCTCCGGCTTTGTCCTGGCTTTGGCGGTCCCGTCACTCCATCGGCTCTTCCGTAACCGAACGGGCTGGCTCTTGGCGGCCCTCCCCTTGGGTCTGTTTACCTATCTCGCTTTCTTCATCAGACCGGTCTCTGACGGAGGCGTGTTCTTTTCCCGGTTCTCGTGGGTTCCCAGCCTGGGTATCGAAATTTCCTTCTATATGGACGGTCTCAGTCTCCTTTTCGGCTTGATTATCACCGGTATCGGCACCCTGGTCTTGATCTACGCAAACGGTTACCTCGCGGGACATCAGGGATTCGTCCGTTTCTACGTGTGGATTTTGAGTTTCATGGCCGCCATGCTCGGAGTGGTCCTTGGGGGCAATCTCATCACCATATTCGTCTTCTGGGAGCTCACCAGCCTGACCTCCTACCTTCTCATCGGCTCGGAACATGAACGGGAATCCGCGCGTACAGCCGCATGGCAAGCCTTGCTCGTGACCAGTTTCGGGGGACTTGCCCTCTTGGCCGGGTTCCTGATGCTCGGCAAGCTGGGCGGCACTTTTGAGCTTCCCGCGCTACTTAGCGAAGGCGAAACGATCCGAACTCAATCTCTCTACAGACCCATCTTCATTCTAATCCTCCTCGGCGCGATGACAAAATCGGCCCAGTTTCCTTTCCATTTTTGGTTGCCCAACGCCATGGCGGCTCCGACCCCTGTCAGTACCTATCTCCATTCAGCCACGATGGTGAAGGCGGGTGTTTACCTCCTGGCCCGGTTGAGCCCGGTCCTCGGTGGCACCCCGCTCTGGAAGGCGAGTACTCTGGTCATCGGAGCGACCACGATGTTGATCGGCGCTTATCTCTCCGTCAGGAAAACAGACATGAAGGCCATCCTGGCGTATTCGACCGTGGCCATCCTGGGCGTGTTGGTATTCCTGCTGGGCCTTGGTACCCGCGCGGCCACGGAGGCCCTGGTCACCTATCTGATCATCCACTGTCTATACAAGGCAGCCCTCTTTCTGGTTGTCGGCATTCTCGATCATGGTACCGGCACCCGAGACGTGACGCAACTGGGCGGTTTGAGCCACCTCATGCCGATTACGGCCGGCGCGGCTATACTTGCGGCCCTTTCCATGGCCGGTCTCCCACCCTTGTACGGGTTCGTGGGTAAAGAGCTCCTGTACGGCGCGACGCTGGGTGCGCCGGTCGCGCCGTGGCTCCTCACGGCCGTTGTCCTGCTCACGAACGTGTTTATGGTGGTAGCAGCGGGCCTCGTTAGTATCATCCCCTTTATTGGGACTTTGAAACAAACCCCTAAAACTCCCTATGAAGCACCTTTCAGCTTTTGGCTGGGCCCCGTCCTACTGGCAGGGATCAGCATCGTCATAGGGGTCTTACCGGGACCCGTTGCCGGCTCAATCGTTTCACCCGCCGTGGCCGCCGTCATGGCTGCCCCGGCGACTGCAGAGCTGAGCCTGTTGCACGGCCTCAATCTGCAGCTCTTACTCAGCGCAATCACCTTCGCCTGTGGAGCTGCAGCCTATTACCGTCGCGATCTCCTTCTTGAAGTGAGCCGTCGCCTCGACTTCATCGCCCGCTTCGGCCCGGCCAGGATGTACACGGTCGCCTTGAACGGCATGATTGGGCTGGCGCGCCTTCAGACACGGATCCTCCAGAGCGGCCATCTTCACTATTACTTACTCATCACCGTTCTCACCACGATCGTTCTGGTCGGCCTATCCTTCTTTCAGGCCCGCGGCTGGGTCGGCCCCCCTGGATGGTCGGAGATCCGATTTCACGAGTGGATCGTAGCGTTGGTCCTCCTCGTTGCCGTTTGGATCGCGGTGCGAGCACGGTCGCGGCTGACCGCCATGGTCGCTCTCGGCGTCATCGGATACAGCGTGGTGCTGGTGTACATCATGTTCGGTGCGCCGGACCTGGCCATGACCCAGTTTTCCATCGATACCCTGACGGTCATCCTGCTTGTGCTCGTCTTGTACCGCTTACCCCGCTATCGCAACTACTCGACCGCCACCGAGCGTTTTCGCGACGCAGTCCCGGCCGTCGCCGCAGGCGCGTTGGTGACGCTACTCGTCATGGTGGCCACGGCCACGCCGACGTCTTCCCGTATATCTTCCTTTTTCGCAGAAAACAGCTATCTGTTGGCAAAGGGCCGTAACATTGTCAACGTCATTCTTGTGGACTTTCGGGCTTTTGATACCATGGGTGAAATCACGGTACTCGCTGTAGCGGGAATAGGTGTTTACGCGCTGTTGCGATTACGAGTTAACTCAGAGGAGGCGCCATGACCTCTTTGATCTTGTCTACGGCGATCAACTACTTGCTTCCGCTTCTACTACTTCTCTCTGTTTTTCTGCTCCTGCACGGGCACAATCTCCCGGGCGGCGGTTTTGTGGGAGGGCTTGTGGCGGCGACGGCCTTTTCGCTCGATGCGCTCGCCCATGGTGTGAAGCGGACCCGCGCCCTGCTGGTTGTCAATCCGAGACTCTTTATCGGCCTCGGGCTCCTGGCGGCGCTGGCCAGTGGCTGCCTCGCATTTCTTTCCGAACTGCCCTTCTTGACCGGTCTCTGGGGTGACCTCAAGATCCCGATCGTCGGCGAAGTCGGAACACCGGTATTGTTCGACACGGGGGTTTACTTCGTCGTGCTGGGAGTCGCCTTGACGATCATTCTCAATTTGGCGGAGGACTAGGATGGAAACGCTGATGTCCCTTGTGGTCGGCAGCCTTTATGCGGCAGGGTTGTACCTGATGATGCGTCGCAGTTTCGTGAAAATGATCATCGGTTTGTCGCTGCTGGGGCATGGCTCCAATCTGCTCATCTTCACGATCGGCCATCTGACACGCGGCGCCCCGCCCCTTGTGGGCGGTGAAGCAAGTCAGCCGGCCCTGCCTATCGCCGACCCGCTCCCACAGGCCTTGATCCTGACCGCGATCGTAATCGGCTTTGGAGTCTTGGCCTTTGCTGTCGTCCTGATCAGGAGTGCGTATCACGTCGTCGGAACCGACGATCTCGACGAATTGCAGTCCACGGATATCTGAGTAGCGCATGAATTTGCTCCTCACAGCCCCAATTCTAATTCCCTTCTTGACAGCCATCCTGCTGTTGTTCGTGTGGAAACGGCCTTCGATACAGCGGGTTCTGAACGTCATTGGGGCAACCGTTTTGTTGGGCTCCGGCATCAGCCTCTTAACCGGGATCTGGACGACCGGCATCCAGGCCACTCAGATCGGTGACTGGCCCAGTCCATTCGGAATCACACTGGCAGCGGACCTCTTCAGCGCCATTATGGTACTTATGGCGGGACTGGTGGGCTTCTCGGTTGCGATCTACTCCCTCGGAGCCACGGATTCTCAAAGGGAGTCCTTTGGGTATTACCCACTCCTGCATCTTTTGCTCATGGGGGTCAACGGCTCTTTCCTTACTGGCGACATCTTCAACCTGTACGTCTGGTTCGAGGTGATGCTCATCTCCTCTTTCGTCTTGCTCGAACTCGGCGGAGAGAAGGCGCAGATTGAAGGCGCCGTCAAATATGTCGCCCTCAACCTCGTCTCATCGGCCCTATTCCTGACCGCGGTTGGGATTCTTTACGGCGCCTTGGGCACATTGAACATGGCCGACCTGGCACGCCGGATACAGGCCCTTGATTCTCCAGGTTTTATGACCACCGTGGCGATTCTGTTTTTCCTGGCCTTCGGCATCAAGGCCGCGGTCTTCCCCTTGTATTTTTGGCTGCCGGCCTCCTATCATACATGTCCGCTACCGGTCTCGGCGATCTTTGCGGGGTTGCTTACGAAGGTGGGTGTTTATGCGCTCATCCGAGTCTTTACCCTCGTGTTTGTTCATGACCCCATGATAACGCATAAGCTTATTCTGGCAACGGCGGCTCTGACCATGCTGTCAGGGGTTCTAGGTGCCGTGGCCCAAAATGAGTTTCGACGCATCCTTTCTTTTCATATCATCAGCCAGATCGGCTACATGATCATGGGACTCGGCCTTTACACAGCGCTCGGCTTGGCAGGTTCGATTTTCTATATTGTCCATCACATTATCGTGAAGACGAACCTCTTTCTCATCAGTGGATGTGTGCACCGTATACAAGGTTCCTATGATCTGAAGAAACTGGGGGGACTGTACCGCTCCAAGCCCTGGCTGGGGCTTCTATTCTTAATCCCGGCCCTTTCACTGGCGGGCCTGCCGCCGTTATCGGGCTTCTGGGGCAAGCTGCTTCTGCTTCAATCCGGAATTGATAATCAGGACTATCTCGTTGTCGCCGTCGCTCTCCTCGTGAGTTTACTGACCCTTTACTCCATGACCAAGATCTGGAATGAAGTATTCTGGAAGAACAGGCCCCCGGGGGAAGACTACAAGAGCTCACCGGCCGATTCAGCGGCGAATCGTGCATCCTGGGTGGCGCTGCTCCTCCCTGTCATTCTCCTGGCACTCCTCACCCTGGCCATCGGACTGGGTGCCGAATCTTTGTCTTCGCTGGCTTCAAGTGCGGCTGAACAATTGATGGACCCGACGGAATACATACATCGAGTCCTTGGAGAAACGCGATGATCATGGTCCCTGCGCCGGCCCCCCTCGAACCCACTGCCAAGACACAGGTGAAGCTCCTGCTGGCACTTTCGCGAACGCCACACGGTCTGCTGGATATGGCCACCCCACCCCTCTGTGCCCTGCTCTGGCTGGGGCGCTTTCCGGAGCCGATGGTGATCCTCTTGGGCCTGCTGACGAGCTTTGCCGGATATACATCGGTTTACGCGCTCAACGATCTCATCGATTATCGTTCCGACAAAGAAAAAATCAGACGAGGCGGGCTACTGGACTCATCTCATGACCTTGACGCCGTGATCGTACGCCATCCTCTGGCGCAGGACCTGATCACTATCAAGAACGCCGTCCTATGGACGGTGGCCTGGGCCCTCGTGGCCCTCGTCGGCGCCTATCTCCTGAACCCGGTCTGCGTCCTTATCTTCTTAGGCGGTTGTGCCCTGGAGGCCGTTTACTGTCTCCTCCTGAGGGTCAGTCACCTTCGAACGTTCATTAGTGGGGCCGTAAAGACGTCCGGCGGACTTGCTGCGGTATTCGCCGTGGACCCAAATCCCTCCCTCGGCTTCCTGGTGGTCATGTTCGGGTGGCTGTTCTGTTGGGAAATCGGCGGTCAAAATATCCCCAACGATTGGATCGATACGGAGGAGGACCGGCATCTTCAGGCCGAAACCGTTCCGGTCCGTCTAGGGCTTGACAAGGCCTGCGCCTCGATCTTCATCGCGCTCGTCATGGCGGTTATCCTGAACCTTGCGCTCTTTGAGCTGGCGCCGGCTGAATTCGGCTTGCCCACCGTGATCGCCGGCGGGCTCACCGGTCTTTGCCTTCTCCTTTGGCCTGCTTATCATCTCCACAGGCAAAAGACTCGTTCAAGCGCGCTGACACTGTTTCGCAGGGCAAGTTTCTATCCTCTGACCCTGCTGGCGATTGTCACTTTTACGATCTTGTTTCGGCTCTGAAAGAGGAGGTTCTCACGGATGAGAGAATTTGACGTGGAAACACTTTCGGAATTCAACGGCAAAGATGGAAAGCCGGTATACATCGCCTACGAAGGTAAAGTCTATGACGTTAGCGCCAGTAAGCTGTGGCCGGGGGGCGTTCACATGAAACGCCATCATGCCGGGGGCGACTTGACCACCGATATCCAGGCCGCCCCACACGACACTGACGTTCTGGAAAGATACCCTCAGGTGGGCATCCTGAAGAAAGACACCACGGCCGAACGGGAGATGCCGCGTGTCTTGGCATGGCTCTTGGCCCGCTTTCCCATGCTCCGCCGTCATCCGCACCCCATGACGGTCCATTTCCCGATCGTCTTCATGTTTTCCACGACCCTCTTTAACGTCCTCTACCTGATCACGGGCATCAAGGCCTTCGAGCTGACCGCCCTACATTGCCTTGGGGCCGGGATCTTTTTTACGCCCCTCGTCATCCTGACGGGCTACTACACCTGGTGGCTTAACTACATGGCCAAGCCGGTGCGGTCGGTCAAGATCAAACGACCGGTGGCCATTATCATGTTCGCGATTCAGATCATCCTATTTGTCTGGCGTGTTGTGGAGCCGGACATCCTGAGCTCATTCACGGCGGCAGCGGTCATCTACTTCTTGCTGGTCCTATCCCTCCTACCCCTGGTGACGATCCTCGGCTGGTTTGGGGCGATGATGACCTTCCCCATAGAGCGCGAATAAAATATCGCAGAACCTCTTCGCCAAGAAATACGAGTTGACCTACGAAGTATCTGCAATTTCTTGGGCCGTAGATATTTCTGGATTACCTATCACACCAAACCTGTGATCTATGGCAGGTATCCCAGACCAACGAGCAGAAAGAGAGGGCGGCGCAAAGGGTGCCTTGAAAAAGTTCACGAATGAAGTATAGCTATCATTACTGCCAACTCGCGACGGTCAACCAATTTGTGAACTATACACATACAAGAGCAACGAAAAGGCCATTGGATTTCTCTTGACTTTCACTCCATTTTGATCAATCCTTTAGAGCATTACCTAACTTACCTTATTTAGCTTAGTCTGAGACCATTTCATGGCGAAGAATCTCAAAGTCTGTATTTTTGGCTCCTGACGGGAACCGTTTCCGTGGGGAGCTACTCCTGTTCCTGTCCGTACCCTCCGGTGGCACCTGGAGCGAGCTATTAAAACTCAAGGCGGTCCTCTCTATTCCTCAAAGAAGTGAACTCGATGAAGAGACATATTTATACGGCTTTGGCATCTGGTTTATTCTTCGGTTCGGTCCTATCGGCAGAAGCATGGGAGAAAACATTTTTTTTGCAGGGCGTTAGAGAATTCATGGCAACAGGATCGAGTGGCAGGTGTTGCGAAATCACGTTTCTAGGTGCGATTAAGAACGCAGATGCCGAAACGATCGGTTCCTTTGTAGCAGTTCTCGATTTCAAAGAAATTGAAGATATGGAAGCGTGCCGCGGAAAGAATGATATTACAAGACTTACGTTGACAATGGTTTTCACATCGGGAAACTATGCTGGCAACAAACTCGTCGCGGGAATGAGGGATCGGAGAGGGATGCCTGATGTATTTTGGGACCACAATGAAGACAAAAACGCAATCGGAGACTTGAAAGGCGACTGCCCAACGTCTGAGGACAGCACGTGGGATCCCCGCCGAGATGATGGCATGGAGGTGACGATAGCGAGATTAGGGAAAGAAGCCGGTATAAGACTCGAAGTGAAACGGGGAACAACAACGGCATTTTTCAGCATGAAACAGATATTTCTGAAGGGTTGGCTTTGTCATAATTGCCCACATTCTCAGAAATTGATCGGGAGCGTACGAATGGTTCGATATCCTTAGGAGACTGTCGAAAAACCTTCTCCTGAGAGGCTGATGGAAAATGCCCAGATGT
>CAZAGT010000221.1:0-8411 GCA_964484515.1 uncultured Desulfobacteraceae bacterium
CGGGATGGACATTTTCCATCAGCCTCACAGAAATCGGATTTTTGATAGTCTCGTTGCTCGGGGCAGAACCATGAAGAAGAGGGATGATTATACGCATGTCGTTGAAAAGCTCGGCTACACCTTCAAGAACTCCAGGCTGCTTGAGGAGGCCTTTCGACACGCATCCTACGTGAACGAACGCACCGGCGGCGACCTCAGAGACAACGAGAGGCTCGAATTCCTCGGCGACGCCGTGCTGGATCTGGCAATCAGCCATATCCTGATGGACTTTTTCGAGGATGCAAAGGAGGGTGATCTGTCGAAATACAGGGCCGCCGTCGTCCATGAGCGGGCACTTTGCCGGGTTGCCAAGGGACTTAAACTGGGGACGCATCTCTGGCTAGGAAAGGGAGAGGAGCTCTCTAAGGGACGGCAAAAGCCGTCGATTCTGGCCAATACGCTCGAGGCGTTGCTAGGGGCACTCTATCTGGATGCCGGCTATGACAGAACCAAAGAGGCCATCAACAGACTATTTCTGCCGCTCATTGTAAACATTGCTGAGGGCAAGGGTACGGGCGACTTCAAAAGCCTTCTCCAGGAATTTACACAGCAGACCCACCGAACCAGGCCCGAGTATCCCCTGGTCGCAGAAAGTGGTCCGGCCCACGACAAGACCTTTAAAGTGGCGCTGATGCTTCAGGGTAAGAAGATCGCTGAAGGGGCCGGGAAGAGTAAAAAAGAAGCCGAACAAAATGCTGCGCGCGAGGCCTTCCTTTGCCTGACGGCGAACAACGAAAACCTCTGATCATTCCCATTTTTATCCCCAATCAAGGATGCCCTCACAGGTGTGCCTTCTGCCGGCAAGAACAGATAACTGCCCAACCGCCCGGAACCGTCGACCAAGCATTTGTCGCGGCGACCATCGAACGGGCCATCGGCTCCCCCCGTTTTGACGTCAGGCGCAACCCCCAAATTGCCTTCTACGGGGGGAGCTTCACCCGGCTCCCAATGGGGCGCATGGTGGAACTCCTGGCGTCCGTCACGCCTTACCTTGAAAAGGGTCTCTTCAACTCGGTGAGGGTTTCGACGCGCCCGGATGCGATTGATGAAGAACGATTGCGCCTGTTAAGACGTTTCGGTGTCAAGACCGTGGAACTCGGGGCCCAATCGATGGTCGACGAGGTCCTCAGGCGATCAAGGCGGGGGCACAAGGCGGAGGATACTGTCAGGGCCGTGCGTTTGCTCAAGGAGCGCGGCTTTCGGGTTGGGATTCAACTCATGCCCGGCCTGCCTGGCGATTCAAAGGCGGGATGGCGGAAGAGTATTGAAGACGTCACACGGTTGCGACCCGAGATGGTCAGGTTGTATCCGACGGTGGTGATTCGAGGGACCGAGCTGGCCCAATGGTATCTTGAGAAGAGATATCGTCCCTTAAGCCTCAGAGAGGCCGTCGAGGAATGTCGAGAGGGCTGCATTCGGTTCGAGGAGAATGGCATCCCGGTGATACGGTTGGGGCTCATGGCGACCCCGGCCCTGCTCCAGGACGGCCGGATAATGGCTGGTCCCTGGCATAGCGCGTTCGGTCATCTCGTGCGTTCGGCCGTGTACCATGAGAGGCTTGAGCCCTCCCTCCCCTTCATCGGCTTCGCAAAGCAGGTGCGACTCAGGGTGCCGACCAGGGATATCGAGCTTCTCAGGGGATATCAGAATCAAGGCCTCCGCCTGATTGAGAGAAGGATCGGCGCCCGGATTACGGCCCTCCAGCCGGACGAAGCACTTGCCCCCGGTACGATAGGCGTGGAAAGGCAATGAGTCCGCAAAATGCCGATCTCAAAAGCATCCTTACCGGATTTGTCGCTATCATCGGGCCGCCCAATGTGGGCAAGTCGACCCTGTTGAATCGGTTGATCGGAACCAAGATCGCGATCGTCTCACGCAAGCCGCAGACGACGCGAAATCGAATCATCGGCATCCTCAATGGCCAAGGATTTCAGGTGGTTTTCATGGATACCCCGGGGATCCATCAGACCCGATCGCCCTTGCACGAAAGCATGGTGGCTTCCGCGCATGCGGCCATTAAGGAGGTGGATGTCGTCTTGCTCCTGGTTGAGATGGGTCGTTCCCGCGACTCCGATATCCGATTAACCCTAAAGGATATCAAGGCGAGCAAGAGGCCCTGCGTGCTGGTGATCAACAAGATAGACAAAGGGCCAAGGAAACAAGTCTTGCCACTCATCGATACGTTCAAGAGGGTCCATCCCTTCCGGGCCATCGTCCCGATTTCAGCACGGCGTGGCGACGGGGTTGCGGAGCTCCTTGAGGAGCTCAAGTCGAATCTCAAGCCCGGTCCGTTCTTCTTTCCGCCTGATATGAAGACGGATCAATCAGAGCCCTTTTTGGTTGCTGAAATCATTCGAGAGAAGATCTACGCGTTCAGCAGAAAAGAAATACCCTATGCCACGGCCGTGACTGTAGCGCAGATGGAAGATGTGCCTCAAAAGGACCTAGTGCGGATTTTTGCAAAGATCCATGTCGAGAAGGATTCCCAAAAGGCCATCATGATCGGTCAGGGGGGCAAAACGATAAAGGCGATTGGTCGCTCAGCAAGACTGGCCTTGGAAAAAGTCCTCGGGACTCGAGTCTTCCTGGATCTGATGGTACGTGTGGAAAAGAATTGGAGCCAAGACCCTAAGGCCTTGAGGAGGCTAGGCTACTAAAAAAAACCAACCTGCCGGGTAAGCAGGTTGGCTTTTAGGAGGAAAGAGGACGTTAGCTTTATGGCTTACACTTAAGCAAGATGTTTGCCAGAAGACCGGCTTCGCATCTGAATTATAGTAATTATTTGTTATTACAGTAGAAATTCAAAATGAACCTCTTCGTCAAGGCGCTATCTTTCTTCCGCTCGGTCCAATATCTTGGACCGCATTAGAGAGGAATGACGCCGATATTGCGTAACTTATTCAATTTATTGTGGATTACAGGTACAAATATTTGTACCGGATTATGGGGCCGGTCGGCCCTTTCTTGGATAAGCTATTAGAATATAAGCGAAAATACGGGTACAAAATCTTGTACTATCCTACCACAATGTGATATTTCTTCATCTTGTGCTGGATCAAGTTCTTCTTTATGCCGAGCATCCGGGCCGCATGCGACTGGACGTTCTCACAGCGCGCTAAGGCCCGCCGGATCAGCTTTTCTTCAATCTCTTCAAGGGTTTCTCTCAGCGGGGCGTCCAACGGAATGAAGCGTTCAATGTCCAGTTCTTCTTGGTTTCCCTTCAGGTCCGGCGGTAGGTCGGCGAGATCGATCGGTCCTGCAGGGTTGAGGACGACCGCCCTTTCGATCATGTTTTCCAGCTCGCGTACATTTCCGGGCCACTGATAGTTATAGATAGCCTTCCAGGCCTCCGGGGTCAATTCAAGGGGTCGTTTACCGCCGCCCGGACCGTACTTCTCGATGAAGTGCTTTACGAGCAGCGGGATATCATCGACGCGTTGATGCAGTGAGGGCACCTCTATCGTCATAACGTTGAGGCGATAGAACAGGTCTTCGCGAAAGCTCCCTTCACCCACGGATTCTTTGAGATTGCGATTCGAGGCCGACAAAACGCGCACATCTACCTTGATGGTTCTGGTGCCCCCGACCCTCTCGAATTCCATCTCCTGGAGCGCCCTGAGCAATTTGACCTGAAGGGAGGACGGCATCTCGCCTACCTCGTCCAAGAAGAGGGTGCCGCCGTCGGCCAACTCCAGGCGCCCCTTTTTCATGGCAATGGCGCCGGTAAAGGCCCCTTTTTCGTGACCGAAGAGCTCGCTTTCAAGGAGGGTCTCGGTCAACGCCCCACAGTTTACTGATACGAACGGGCCGTCCTTCCTAGGGCTGGCATAGTGAATCGCCTTGGCGACAAGTTCTTTGCCGGTCCCCGAAGGCCCGGAGATAAGGACGGATGCCCTGGATTGAGCCACCTTACCGATCAGATCATAGATTGCGAGCATCGGTTTGCTTTTGCCGACGATACTACCGAACCGATGACGATCGGAGAGGGCCTCATTGAGTCGTCGGTTCTCTTTGATGAGCCGGTGAGTTTCCAAGGCCTTTTTGATCGTGAGTTTCAATTCCTCGTTCTGGAAGGGTTTGGTGATGTAATCAAAGGCCTGTTTCTTCATGGCAGCCACGGCCATTTCGATGGTTCCGTAGGCCGTCATCATGATCACGGGCAACTCCGGTTTTATCTGCTTCGAGGCCTCCAACAGATCCATGCCGTTCATCCCCGGCATCTTCATGTCGGTTATCACGAGGTCCAGATCCGACTCCCTAATCAAGCGCAGCGCGTCACGAGCATTTCCAGCGGTCGCGGTTTCATATCCTTCCGAGCCCAAGAGGGCTTCGAGGACGACCCGATAGTTCTTTTCATCGTCGACGATGAGGATTGTTTCCATGAGAATCGAACACCCTTATAACTCTAACTGAAAAGGCCGGTCCCCCGAATCTTTATCTTTTGCGGGGTAACTGAAACGTCACGGTGGTTCCGGTTCCTTCCGTGCTTTCGATGTGAACGACGCCATCATGCCCTTCAATGATCTTTCTTACAATCGACAAGCCCAGGCCGGTCCCCTTCTCTTTCGTTGTAAAGAACGGATTGAATATCTTCTTGAGGTCTTCTGGTTTGATTCCACGGCCCGTGTCACCAATCTCCAGCCGTAAGGTCTTTTGCTCGGTTCCCAGGCGGATATTCAGCGTCCCCCCTTCTTCCATGGATTGCATGGCATTGATGAAGACGTTGAGGAACGCCCTGTATAGGAGGTCCTCGTCGGCCTTCAGCTTGAAGGCGCGGCCGTCCATATTATGATTGACGGTGATTTTCTTCTTTTCAAATTCAGGTTGTAGAAAAGAGAGGTTTTTCTCAATAATATCTTCCAACCGACAATCTCGCAGGTTTGGTGCCTGGGGTCGCGCAAAATCGAGGAACTCCGTCACGATTCTGTTCAGCCGCCCGGCCTCTTCCTTCACAACCCCGGAAAGCCTCTTCTGCGTTTCACTGGCGTCGGACATCTCACCCATCAACTCGGCGGTGCTGTGTATGATCCCGAGGGGGTTCTTTATTTCGTGAGATACGCCGGCCACCATCTCACCCAGGGCAGCGAGCCTTTCCGCTTGGTGCAGCTGCTCAACCAGATCTCTTTGTTCCTGCGCCCGCTGTTCGATGATTCGCTCCGCCTTGTGAACGATGACGAGGAGCGCAAAAAAGATGAGTCCCATGATCAGGATGGACAAGCCAAAGATAATAAGCTGGAATCTTACGATAGATTCGTACTCTTTGGTAAGGTCTTGGATGACTTCGAACACCCCGGCGACATAACTCTCACTACCAAAGAAGGTGTTGGCGCCCCGGAAGGGGATATAGGTTCGTAGCTTCTTCTCCCAGCTCATCAATTCGAGCCCGAGTCCCCAGAAATCATCCCGGTCGGCAACGATTCCCGATGAGAGTTTACCCTGAACGGCCTGCCGATATCCTTCGGTCTCTTTGACCTTGAGACCGATCCTTTCAGGGTCGGTACTGTAAGCGATAACGCCCTTGCCGATGTCGTAGATGTTGACGATGTCGACGTTGAAACCGTGAATCGTATTGTGGACGATTCGGTTCATCAGTTCGTACTGCTCCTGCTGTCTCAACTTGATCGCACCGTAGCGCCGCGTGACGGGAATAACGAAATTTTGAAAGACCTGGTAGTTTAGGTTTTCACCGATCAAGAGGGCATAGTTCTCATAGCTCTTTAGGAAGAAATCTTTGGCCTGTTGAGAAATGACCATGGAAAAGGGAAAGCTGAAGATCAAGAGCACGATGAAACTGGCCCACGCGAAAAACTTGACCAATCGAAATTGCTTTCCCTCGGCAGGAAGGGTGTGTTTTTGCGACGTGATCATGACACCAACGATATTACACCATCGGTCCAGCACAAACCAGGGGGAATAGAACTTTCATTGAGCGAAAAAAGCTCAATGCGTAGATGTCGGAAGCCACGAGTCAGCCCAGCCGCTGGCCGTGGAGGCGGCCGGTTTGATCGACCGGGAAACTCCATGAGGTTGGCACTCCAATTTGACATTTTGATATTGTTCGAGATCTGTTGAAGATAAGGTATCATCGACCTCATTTCATGAAGTTTCATCCGAGAAGCCAAGAGTCAGAATGAGAACAGCACGTGTCAGGGGCTAAGGGTGGGGCTCGAGTCGAGCCCTAAGTTATCCTCTGGTAACTCAAGGCTCCCTGATTCTTCTTTGACTCAACTGGAGGTCGTCGAGGCGTAAGAGCGGCGTGCATTATATCTTGGCAGAGCGGGGTGGTGCAATCGCTTCGTGGCAGCGCCGCGGAGACATGCCCTGTTCACTCGACTTCGCCGTCTTGCATGTCGAGTATTTTAACAGGGCGAGGAAGAGGGTAACTCGATAAGATCGGGACAGATGGGCGTTTTCCGAGGGCTTCAGCGGCCATTCTTTCTTGGACAGGAATAAAACGGGTTATATAATCTAAATTGAACGCTCTTACTCCATTGAGGTCACGCGTCATGAAGGATGATTTGATGGATCTGCCCTCTATGCTTTACGCCGATCCCGCAGGCCGGATCTACGAGCACCCCACCTATCGGATGGCCGGCTTTTCCGGCGAGGCCCCCATGGAGTTTGGACCGGCGGACCTGATGCCCATGCCCGAATTCAGCAAGCTCTTTTTTGTCCCCGATTGCCCTCCGATCGGGCGCGATCCGGTGAGCGGGAAGTACACGGTCGTTGCGGAGGATGTCAGACCGGAGGGCAAGACAAGGTGCTTGGCCGTCGCCGCCTTCCTGGAGCCCGGCTACATTCGCAGCCTACTGCCCGGCGTCGATTATCAATCAAAGTCCTATACGCTGCCGATGTGGGCCTACACTGCGGTAGGTCTCAAAGATGACCGGTACTGGGTCCCTGCATTCAGGATCGAGTATAATCATCGCTGGGACCCGCGGAACTACGATGACCGCGACCTCGTTCCGGCGATTGAGGCGTACCGACGGCGAGTATCGGACGGAAGCCTTATCGAACACCTGGTCGGATGTGCAACGAACCACCATTGTTTCGCAGCCAAGAACCTGTTTCTGAAGAGGTGGGAGGCCCCTTTGCCCGTCAGCCGGACCTGCAATGCACATTGCCTCGGCTGCCTCTCTCATCAGGAGGATGACTCTTGTGAGGCGTCGCACCAACGGATCGGCTTCAGGCCCCGGCCCGAGGAGGTCGTTTCCCTAGCCGTCAGTCACCTGAAGGAGGCTCGCGATCCGATTGTCAGCTTCGGCCAAGGATGCGAGGGAGAACCCCTGACAGAATACCGACTGATCGAGGATTGCATCGCGGAGATCAGGCGCCGCACAGATAAGGGAACCATCAATATGAACACCAATGGAAGCAGCCCGGAGAGGATTCGTCGATTGGCCTCGAGCGGCCTGGACTCCATTCGTATCAGTATCAATAGCACCCGCCCGGAACTGTATCACGCTTACTACCGCCCCCAGGGCTATCGGTTTGAAGACGTAGTTGAGTCGGTCCGATTGTCAAAGCAGATCGGCGTGTACACCATGCTGAACTACCTTGTTTTTCCTGGAGTCTCGGATCAGTGGGAGGAATTCGTGGCGCTGAAGTCATTGATTGAGAGGACGGAGGTCGATTTTATTCATCTGAAGAATTTGAATATCGATCCCACCCTCTATATCCATAAGATGCCAAGCGGTTCTTCCCCGCCTATGGGAATGGAAAATCTGGTCGCGGCGCTCCGGGAGGCGTTTCCGCACGTTGAGCTGGGCTATTTCAATCGGGCCTTACGCTAAGAGGCTGGTTCTCCCGTCGCCTTTGAATGCGCTTGTCTCCCGGCGGCCTCCTATCGGCCGATCTCCTTCCGATAACGCATGCAGTTGGCGCCGTCGTTATTATGATCGATGAATCGGATTCTTTCGATGTTGCGATAGGCCTTGTTTCTGGCGTCTTCCAGCGTGCGGTCCCCGGCTATGACGTGCAATACTCGGCCCCCGTAGGTGACGAGTCCCTTATGGGGATCTTCATCGACCCCGGCGAAATAGATCGCGACGCCCTTCTCGATGTCGTCCAGGCCCTCGATGGCATGGCCCTTGCCGTAACGGCCTGGGTAGCCCTTATTCCAGCCGCGTGAGGCCTTTGAGCGCCCCTCCATGGCAATGACATCGACGTAAAATTGATCGTTCCACGCCTGTCTGAATCTGTCCAGGGTGCCATCCCAGACGGCCATGCCGATTTCGAAAAGATCCGAACTGAGTTTGCGGGCGATGACCTCCCACTCCGGATCTCCATGCCGCACGTTGATCTCGAAGACATCGAGGTTGTCGTAAGGATCAAGGTTGAGGCCGAAGTAGAGGACGCACTTATACGCCCAG